>NZ_PYUK01000048.1:0-1194 GCF_003097365.1 Pseudomonas sp. B1(2018) | reverse complement strand
TGTGGGAGATTCTATGGTTGAGGGGAAGCCCTCAACCGGCTTTGGGTTGATATTCGCTCTGTCCTTTCAGCAGGGCGAATACGACCCGAGCAAGCTTGCGAGCCAGTATCACCAGCGCCTGAGTGGTGCTGAAGCCTCGAGCTCTTTGATCTTCATAAAAGCCTTTCCAGGCTGGCGTACGGCTGGCCGACATGGCTGCGTTGTGCAGAAGCCGGCGAGCCTCCGGGTCACCTCGCTTGGTCAAGCTCCGACGACCGTCTTTTTGACCTGACTTCGAAACCCGCAAATCCATTCCCAGAAAGGCAATAAAGGCATCTGCATTTCTGAAGTCGCCCCGCTGAAACGCCGTGAGCAAGCGGGCTCCGGTCAGAAATCCAATTCCTTCAACTTTCAGGCAACGCCTCAACTGACCGAGCAAACCGGCTTCTTTCAGATGATCATTAATCGTCTTTTCAACCAGCGCTTCAAGCTGCTGCATGGCTTTCACTTGCGCGGCGAAGGCAGATTTCAGCAGCGGCTCATTCGCCCAGCTTTGCACCAGGCCGACTCGCGCCTGAACCAAGGCTGCGCGACGACGAAAAAGGCTCAAGAGCTGGCGGTACAGCGGTGATGGCGGGGTCCACGGATGAAGGTCATCACCTTCGTTCTTCAGATAGCGAGCAAGCAGCCTGGCATCCAGCGCATCGGTTTTGGCGCGGACATTCACCCCTTTGCGGTAATGGCTAAGTTCATAGCCACCCACCATGTAAATCGTGCAACCGGCCTCGTAAGCCAGATCGGCGAACTCTAGGTGATAGATATTGGTCGACTCAATGGCTACAGCAACGGGCCCCGACAAGACCTTCAGCCACTTTTGGATGGCTGCCTTGTTGTTGGGAATCGCTTCAAGCAGGTCAAGCTCGGCGTGATAGATCATCAGTTCGTTCTTGGCGACATCCACGCCCACGATCGGCTTTGTGACAGAAACCGGCATTGCCATTGGATTTCCTCCGGGATATGGTTTTGAGCACTTGAAGGGCTCACCCAGAGGCGCAGGCTTGTTCCTATCGTCGGTCTAGCCAGATGCATTCTTTATCGGCGCTTGGGTGAAAGGAGGAGGGGCGAAATCTCCCACGGATCTGTACTGCGCTAACAGTCAGAATCGGGCTTTGTCCCTCCTCCTCCCTTCAAGTCCTACCATACAAGCGGGCTTGC
>NZ_PYUK01000047.1:0-1271 GCF_003097365.1 Pseudomonas sp. B1(2018) | reverse complement strand
AAAATGTATGGTCAGCCCATCTCCTGCAACCTCTTTGGCTGTTTTCGGTAAAGCTGGCTTGCGCTAATGTATTCGGGCTCGTTGTGAGCGTTGCTGTAACAACGCTCGGCCCTCGATGAGTAGCCGCTCCCGACTGTCCTGAAAAAACCGTCAGCCTCTAAAGCTGATTTTTGTGCCAGGTTCTCAGTCGGGCCATATGCCGTTTACTGTCATCAGTCAGTGACGTCGCAAAAGCCGGTGGTAAAGCTGTAGGTTCAAACGTTCGGATGTGGGTCGTACTGGCCGCCTTTGGCCAGTACCGCCCACACGATTCGCGCCAGTTTGTTCGCCAGCGCGCAGGCGACAACATTGGCGTGTCGACGCGTTAGCAGTTCTCGAACCCAAGGCCCAAGGGCATCTTCCCGCTTATCGATATGCTGCATGAGGGCCCGCGCGCCCTGCACCAGCAGTTGGCGTATGTGCTTGTCGCCACGTTTGCTGATCCCCTGCAGCACCGTCTTGCCACCCGTTGAGTACTGTTTCGGCACCAGCCCTAGTGAAGCGGCAAAATCACGACCACTTCGATAGTTCGACGCATCGCCCACATCGGCCAATACCGCGCTGGCGGTGATGGGACCAATACCTGGAATACTCTGCAGACGACTCCCGGCATCATCTTCTTTCAACTGCTGTTTCAGGTCGGACTCGATGTCCTTGATTTCATCATTGAGCTGTTGAATTTGACGATGAAGACGCATCACCACACCCTTCAGGCGTACTGGAACGGGGTGTTGTGGATCGTCCAGCAGCGCTGGCACGCGGTGCAACGCAGTGACTCCAATAGGCAGGCTGATCCCGAACTCCAGCAGAAAGCCATGAATCTGGTTGGTCGCCACTGTGCGATGGCCAATCAATGATTCACGGACCCGATGCAGGGCTGAAAGCGTTTGCTGCTCTGCGGTTTTGATCGAGCAGAAGCGCATGGCGGGGCGGCTCGCCGCCTCGCAAATCGCTTCGGCATCAATGAAGTCGTTTTTGTTGCCTTTGACGAATGGTTTGACGTACTGCGGGGCGATCAGCTTCACCTCGTGACCCAACGCACCGATCTGTCGAGCCAGCCAGTGGGCGCCGCCGCACGACTCCATCACCACCGTGCAGGCCGGTAGCTGGGCCAATGTACTGAGCAATTGGCCGCGGTTGGTTTTTTTGCGCAAGACCTGGTGGCCTTTAGAGTCCTGGCCATGCAAGTGGAAACTGTGTTTGCCGATGTCGATACCGAGAAGCGTCATCGT
>NZ_PYUK01000046.1:0-1368 GCF_003097365.1 Pseudomonas sp. B1(2018) | reverse complement strand
TGAGTTCGCCGCCCTCGACGTTCAAACCGCCAATCGTCACCGGGTCATCGTTGTTGTGGATCTGCAGCACCAGGTTGGCGGTGCTGCTGTCGCCGTCCGCGTCGGTGATGGTGTAGGTGAAAGTGTCGGTGCCGTCGCCACCGCCGTGCAGCGCCTTGAAGTCGGCGTCGCTGGTGTTGAGGGTGTAGGTGTAGGTGCCGTTGGCATTCAACACCAAAGTACCGTAGGTACCGGTGAAGGTGCCGGGGGTGATCGGGCCAGTGCCTTCACCGATGGTTACCCGGTCGGCGCCTTGCACGTCGTTGCTCAGCACGTTGCCGTTCAGCGTCAGCAAGGTTTCCGACGCCGTCGAAGCGTTGCTGTCGTTCACGCCTTGTGGCAAGTCGTCGACGATATTCACGTCGAGGCTGCCCGTGGCCGTGGTGCCGTTGTCGTCGACCAGGGTCACGGCAAACTGCTCAGGCAAGGTGTTCGCGCCGTTGGCGGTTGGGTGCGCTTCGTTGTCGTTGAGGGTGTAGCTGTAGCTCACCACGCCGGTCGCGGCGTTGAAGCCGGTGATGGTCAGGGTGCTGCCCAGCGGCGTGGTGATCGATTGCGGGAAGCCCGCGGCCACACCCGCCGTGACCACGGCGATGCCGCCCACGGTCAGGCTGGTCACGCCGTCCAGCGCGGTGACGGTGAAGGTGCCATTCTGGGTCAGCGCCGTGGTATCCGGAGCACTGCCGTCACTGAGGTTTTTCTCGAAGACGGTCAACTCGCCGCCCTCGACGTTCAAACCGCCAATCGTCACCGGGTCATCGTTGTTGTGGATTTGCAGCACCAGGTTGGCGGTGCTGCTGTCGCCGTCCGCGTCAGTGAGGGTGTAGGTGAAAGTGTCCGTGCCGTCGCCACCGCCGTGCAGCGCTTTGAAGTCGGCGTCGCTGGTGTTGAGGGTGTAGGTGTAGGTGCCGTTGGCATTCAACACCAAAGTACCGTAGGTACCGGTGAAGGTGCCAGGGGTGATCGGGCCAGTGCCTTCACCGATGGTTACCCGGTCGGCGCCTTGCACGTCGTTGCTCAGCACGTTGCCGTTGAGGGTCAACAGGGTTTCCGACGCCGTCGAAGCGTTGCTGTCGTTCACGCCTTGTGGCAAGTCGTCGACGATATTCACGTCGAGGCTGCCCGTGGCCGTGGTGCCGTTGTCGTCGACCAGGGTCACGGCGAACTGCTCAGGCAGGGTGTTCGCGCCGTTGGCGGTCGGATGCGCTTCGTTGTCGTTGAGGGTGTAGCTGTAGCTCACCACACCGGTCGCGGCGTTGAAGCCGGTGATGGTCAGGGTGCTGCCCAATGGCGTAGTGATTGATTGCGGGAAGCCTGCAGCTACGCCTC
>NZ_PYUK01000044.1:0-1737 GCF_003097365.1 Pseudomonas sp. B1(2018) | reverse complement strand
CCGGCTTCAGCGCGGCCACCTGGGCGGTGGTCAAGGCCACTACCTGGGCAGTGGTCAGGGCAGCGGCCTGCGCGGTAGTCAGGGCCGCGACGCCGGCGGTGGTCAATGCGGCGATGTCAGCGGTTTCCATGGCCGCCACTTGCGTGGTGGTCAATGCCGCCACTTGCGCGGTGGTCAGCGCGGCGACTTGTGCCGTGCTCAGTGCCACCACCTGGGCGGTGGTCAGGGCCGCCACGTCAGCGGTTTCCATGGCCGCGACCTGGGTCGCCTTCAGGGCCGCCACCTGGGCGGTGGTCAACGCCGCCACCTGGGCAGTGGTCAGGGCCACGACGCTGGCGGTGGTCAGCGCCGCGATGTCAGCGGTTTCCATGGCCGCCACTTGCGTGGTGGTCAGGGCAGCCACCTGGGCCGGTTTCAGCGCGGCCACCTGGGCGGTGGTCAGGGCCACTACCTGAGCGGTGGTCAGGGCAGCGGTCTGCGCGGTGGTCAGCGCCGCGATGCTGGTCGCCGGCAAAGCAGCGATGTCAGAGGTTTCGATAGCCGCCACTTGCGTGGTGGTCAAGGCCGCCACTTGCGCGGTGGTCAGCGCAGCCACTTGGGCCGTGGTCAATGCCACCACCTGGGCGGTGGTCAGGGCCGCCACATCAGCGGTTTCCAGGGCGCTGATCTGGGTCGCCTTCAGGGCCGCCACCTCGGCCGTGGTCAGTGCAGCGACCTGGGCAGTGGTCAACGCGACCAGTTGGGCAGAAGTCAGCGCACCGATATCGGCAGTTTCGATGGCCGCCACTTGCGTGGTGGTCAATGCCGCCACTTGCGCGGTGGTCAGCGCGGCGACCTGTGCCGTGGTCAGTGCCACCACCTGGGCGGTGGTCAAGGCCGCCACGTCAGCGGTTTCCATGGCCGCGACCTGGGTCGCCTTCAAGGCCGCCACCTGGGCGGTGGTCAACGCCGCCACCTGGGCGGTAGTCAGGGCCACGACGCTGGCGGTGGTCAGTGCGGCGACATCCGCGGTTTCCATGGCCGCCACTTGCGTGGTGGTCAGCGCAGCCACTTGCGCCGGTTTCAACGCGGCCACCTGAGCCGTGGTCAAGGCCACCACCTGGGCGGTGGTCAGGGCAGCGGCCTGCGCGGTAGTCAGGGCCGCGACGCCGGCGGTGGTCAATGCGGCGATGTCAGCGGTTTCGATGGCCGCCACTTGCGTGGTGGTCAGCGCAGCCACTTGGGCGGTGGTCAGCGCAGCCACTTGTGCCGTGGTCAACGCCACCACCTGAGCGGTGGTGAGGGCCGCCACGTCAGCGGTTTCCAGAGCTGCGACCTGGGTCGCCTTCAGGGCCGCCACCTGGGCCGTGGTCAACGCCGCCACTTGAGCGGTAGTCAGGGCCACGACGCTGGCGGTGGTCAGCGCACCGATATCGGCAGTTTCGATGGCCGCCACTTGCGTAGTGGTCAATGCTGCCACTTGGGCCGGTTTCAGCGCGGCGACTTGGGCCGTGGTCAGAGCCACTACCTGAGCGGTAGTGAGTGCCGCCACGTCAGCGGTTTCCATGGCCGCGATCTGGGCCGTGGTCAGCGCGGCGACCTGGGCCGTGGTCAACGCCGCCACCTGGGCAGTGGTCAGGGCCACGACGCTGGCGGTGGTCAGTGCGGCGACATCCGCGGTTTCCATGGCCGCCACTTGCGTGGTGGTCAGGGCAGCCACTTGGGCCGGCTTCAGCGCGGCCACCTGGGCGGTGGTCA
>NZ_PYUK01000043.1:0-2334 GCF_003097365.1 Pseudomonas sp. B1(2018) | reverse complement strand
ACCGACTGCTGGTACATGGCCTTGTAGGTCGCCTCGTCGGTCAGGGTGTTGGCCAGAACCTCGGGACGAACGGGATACAGGGAAGCCGCACTCATCTTTCTTACCTCGGTGGAATAGTTGTTTTTGTGATCTGTTACGGGTTTGCAGCTCAAGCATTCGGGCAAATGCACATTCAAATCCGGAAGCGACTCAGTAGTTTGTCTTGCTGACCGACGTGCTCCACCATGGCTGAGCATTGGCGAGCCTGCTTGTCCGCGCTGCCGGATACTTCAATACTGATGTCGCGGATATTGGTGGTGTTGCGGTTGATTTCTTCGGTCGTGGCGCTTTGTTCTTCAGCGGCCGCGGCAATCTGCAGGTTCATGTCATTGATGCGGTAAATGGCCTCGCGTATGCGTTCGAGGGTGTCATTGGCGGCATTGGCATCCCCGGCCGTCTTGCTGGCCGTGTCGCGGCTCTGTTGCATGCGTGCCTGGGCATGTTTTACCCCGGTCTGCAGCTGGTCGATCATCTCGCGTATTTCCTGGGTGGATTGCTGGGTGCGCGAGGCCAGGGAGCGCACCTCATCGGCCACGACTGCAAACCCGCGTCCCGATTCGCCGGCACGGGCTGCTTCGATGGCGGCATTGAGGGCGAGCAGATTGGTCTGGTCAGCGATGCTGGTGATGACCGCCACAATCGATTCAATGCTTTGACTGAGGGTGGACAAGTCATTGATCGCATGACCGGTGGCATCCATTTCCTCGGCCAAGCGTTTGATGGCCCCGGTAGACCGGGAAACCAGAGCGACGCCGTCGGCGGTTTCTTCGTTGGCGGCAATCGCCGCTTCGGCAGCGGTTTGCGCGTTGCGCGCGACGTCCTCGGCGGTCGAGGCCATTTCGGTCATGGCGGTGGCCAGTTGATCCAGTTCCTGCAACTGCACCTGTACGCGGCTGGCGGCCTGATCCGCTTCGCACGAGGTCGCGGTGGTGCTCTCGCGGACCTGTTGCGAGCTGTTTTTCACGTCGCCAATCAGCGCCTTAAGGTTGTGCAGGAACTGGTTGAATTCCCCGGCGACCAGGGCAATTTCATCATTGCCGACCACAGGCAGTTGGCGGGTCAGGTCGCCTTCACCGCGATTGATGTCTGCCAGCGAGTCCTTCAGTTGTTCCAGCGGCCGCAGCAGTCGCCTGACCAGCAGGCCCAACACCAACAGGCTGAGCAGCACGCCCAGGCCGGTACCGATCACCGCTCGCCAACTCAGGGTATGGGCGGCGGCCATGACGATGTCCTGGTCCAGGACCACGCCGATGTACCAGTCCATGCCCTTGAGATCGGAGAGCGGGATGAAGGACACCAGGAGCGACTTCCCATCGCTGCGCACCTCTTGAAGCTGAGCGTCGAGGGGCAGGGCGCTCCCGGCAAAAAGCTGACTGTAGGGCTTGCCGTTCAGTTCGGCGTCCGGGTGGGAAATGATGTTGCCGCTTTTACTGAGCAGGAACGCATAACCGGCCCCGCCGAAATCCAGGGTATTGATGGCATCGGCCACTGTGGTCAGGCGGATGTCACCGCCAAACACCCCGAGCAACTGTCCCGCATCGCTGATCCGGGCGACGGCCGAGATCAGGATTTCACCCGTGGTGGAGTCCTTGTAGGGTTCGGTCAGGACGGCTTGGCTGCCGGTCTTTCCAGTCGCGTACCAGGGACGGGTGCGACCGTCATAATCGGGTTTCGGATTCCACGCCGCCGTGTTCTTGATGGGTTTTCCATCTGACTCAAGGGCGCCGAACACCAGCTTGAATTCGTCTTTCAGAATGGGCGAATCGATGATGCGTTGGGTCGCTTGCACACTGTATTGGCGATCGATCGCCTGGGAGGCCAGGTCCATCAGATGAAGCTTGCCGTTCAGCCAGTTCTCGATCTGCCGTGCCACCGCATTGCTCGATTCGGCAATGCTCGCCTCGACCTGGTGACGCAAAATGCTACGGATCTGCTCTACCTGAACCAGCGATAGAAGACTGGTGGTCACCAACAGCACACAAGCAGCCACAAGGCTCACCTTGTAACGGATTTTCATCGAGGGCTCCAAAGGGGCGATCAAGGGGAGCAGAGCATCCAGCCCTGTAGGAGCTGCCGCAGGCTGCGATCTTTTGAACAGGCAATGGGAGCCACCGACAAGCAAAGATCAAAAGATCGCAGCCTGCGGCAGCTCCTACATTCCAAGGGGCTTAGAAGAAGCCCAACGGATTGATGTCGTAGCTCACCAGCAGGTTTTTGGTCTGCTGATAGTGGTCGAGCATCATCTTGTGGGTTTCACGGCCGACGCCGGACTTCTTGTAGCCGCCGAACGCGGCG
>NZ_PYUK01000042.1:0-3303 GCF_003097365.1 Pseudomonas sp. B1(2018) | reverse complement strand
CGGATCAGGCTAAGGTAAAATTTGTGAGTTGCTCTTTATGAGCAAGAATCGAATTTTCGGCGAATGTCGTCTTCATAGTATAACCAGATTGCTTGGGGTTATATGGTCAAGTGAAGAAGCGCATACGGTGGATGCCTTGGCAGTCAGAGGCGATGAAAGACGTGGTAGCCTGCGAAAAGCTTCGGGGAGTCGGCAAACAGACTTTGATCCGGAGATGTCTGAATGGGGGAACCCAGCCATCATAAGATGGTTATCTTGTACTGAATACATAGGTGCAAGAGGCGAACCAGGGGAACTGAAACATCTAAGTACCCTGAGGAAAAGAAATCAACCGAGATTCCCTTAGTAGTGGCGAGCGAACGGGGACTAGCCCTTAAGTGGCTTTGAGATTAGCGGAACGCTCTGGAAAGTGCGGCCATAGTGGGTGATAGCCCTGTACGCGAAAATCTCTTAGTCATGAAATCGAGTAGGACGGAGCACGAGAAACTTTGTCTGAATATGGGGGGACCATCCTCCAAGGCTAAATACTACTGACTGACCGATAGTGAACTAGTACCGTGAGGGAAAGGCGAAAAGAACCCCGGAGAGGGGAGTGAAATAGATCCTGAAACCGTATGCGTACAAGCAGTGGGAGCCCACTTTGTTGGGTGACTGCGTACCTTTTGTATAATGGGTCAGCGACTTATTTTCAGTGGCGAGCTTAACCGAATAGGGGAGGCGTAGCGAAAGCGAGTCTTAATAGGGCGTCTAGTCGCTGGGAATAGACCCGAAACCGGGCGATCTATCCATGGGCAGGTTGAAGGTTAGGTAACACTGACTGGAGGACCGAACCGACTACCGTTGAAAAGTTAGCGGATGACCTGTGGATCGGAGTGAAAGGCTAATCAAGCTCGGAGATAGCTGGTTCTCCTCGAAAGCTATTTAGGTAGCGCCTCATGTATCACTGTAGGGGGTAGAGCACTGTTTCGGCTAGGGGGTCATCCCGACTTACCAAACCGATGCAAACTCCGAATACCTACAAGTGCCGAGCATGGGAGACACACGGCGGGTGCTAACGTCCGTCGTGAAAAGGGAAACAACCCAGACCGTCAGCTAAGGTCCCAAAGTTATGGTTAAGTGGGAAACGATGTGGGAAGGCTTAGACAGCTAGGAGGTTGGCTTAGAAGCAGCCACCCTTTAAAGAAAGCGTAATAGCTCACTAGTCGAGTCGGCCTGCGCGGAAGATGTAACGGGGCTCAAACCATACACCGAAGCTACGGGTATCACCTTCGGGTGATGCGGTAGAGGAGCGTTCTGTAAGCCTGTGAAGGTGAGTTGAGAAGCTTGCTGGAGGTATCAGAAGTGCGAATGCTGACATGAGTAACGACAATGGGTGTGAAAAACACCCACGCCGAAAGACCAAGGTTTCCTGCGCAACGTTAATCGACGCAGGGTTAGTCGGTCCCTAAGGCGAGGCTGAAAAGCGTAGTCGATGGAAAACAGGTTAATATTCCTGTACTTCTGGTTATTGCGATGGAGGGACGGAGAAGGCTAGGCCAGCTTGGCGTTGGTTGTCCAAGTTTAAGGTGGTAGGCTGAGATCTTAGGTAAATCCGGGATCTTAAGGCCGAGAGCTGATGACGAGTTACCCTTTGGGTGACGAAGTGGTTGATGCCATGCTTCCAAGAAAAGCTTCTAAGCTTCAGATAACCAGGAACCGTACCCCAAACCGACACAGGTGGTTGGGTAGAGAATACCAAGGCGCTTGAGAGAACTCGGGTGAAGGAACTAGGCAAAATGGCACCGTAACTTCGGGAGAAGGTGCGCCGGTGAGGGTGAAGGACTTGCTCCGTAAGCCCACGCCGGTCGAAGATACCAGGCCGCTGCGACTGTTTATTAAAAACACAGCACTCTGCAAACACGAAAGTGGACGTATAGGGTGTGACGCCTGCCCGGTGCCGGAAGGTTAATTGATGGGGTTAGCTAACGCGAAGCTCTTGATCGAAGCCCCGGTAAACGGCGGCCGTAACTATAACGGTCCTAAGGTAGCGAAATTCCTTGTCGGGTAAGTTCCGACCTGCACGAATGGCGTAACGATGGCGGCGCTGTCTCCACCCGAGACTCAGTGAAATTGAAATCGCTGTGAAGATGCAGTGTATCCGCGGCTAGACGGAAAGACCCCGTGAACCTTTACTATAGCTTTGCACTGGACTTTGAATTTGCTTGTGTAGGATAGGTGGGAGGCTTTGAAGCGTGGACGCCAGTTCGCGTGGAGCCATCCTTGAAATACCACCCTGGCAACTTTGAGGTTCTAACTCAGGTCCGTTATCCGGATCGAGGACAGTGTATGGTGGGTAGTTTGACTGGGGCGGTCTCCTCCTAAAGAGTAACGGAGGAGTACGAAGGTGCGCTCAGACCGGTCGGAAATCGGTCGTAGAGTATAAAGGCAAAAGCGCGCTTGACTGCGAGACAGACACGTCGAGCAGGTACGAAAGTAGGTCTTAGTGATCCGGTGGTTCTGTATGGAAGGGCCATCGCTCAACGGATAAAAGGTACTCCGGGGATAACAGGCTGATACCGCCCAAGAGTTCATATCGACGGCGGTGTTTGGCACCTCGATGTCGGCTCATCACATCCTGGGGCTGAAGCCGGTCCCAAGGGTATGGCTGTTCGCCATTTAAAGTGGTACGCGAGCTGGGTTTAGAACGTCGTGAGACAGTTCGGTCCCTATCTGCCGTGGACGTTTGAGATTTGAGAGGGGCTGCTCCTAGTACGAGAGGACCGGAGTGGACGAACCTCTGGTGTTCCGGTTGTCACGCCAGTGGCATTGCCGGGTAGCTATGTTCGGAAAAGATAACCGCTGAAAGCATCTAAGCGGGAAACTTGCCTCAAGATGAGATCTCACTGGAACCTTGAGTTCCCTGAAGGGCCGTCGAAGACTACGACGTTGATAGGTTGGGTGTGTAAGCGCTGTGAGGCGTTGAGCTAACCAATACTAATTGCCCGTGAGGCTTGACCATATAACACCCAAGCAATTTGCTTACTTCGAAAGAAGCATCAGATTGCGGTGTGTGAAGACGAAACGAACCGAAAGTTCGAGAGACTCACAAAACACCCAGCTGTCACATACCCAATTTGCTGAAGCGAGGCCAACTGGCCACGACTCAGTACCCGAATTTCTTGACGACCATAGAGCGTTGGAACCACCTGATCCCATCCCGAACTCAGAAGTGAAACGATGCATCGCCGATGGTAGTGTGGGGTTTCCCCATGTGAGAGTAGGTCATCGTCAAGATTAAATTCCGAAACCCCAATTGCGAAAGCA
>NZ_PYUK01000041.1:0-3595 GCF_003097365.1 Pseudomonas sp. B1(2018) | reverse complement strand
GTGCCGAAGACAGTGTGTGGTTCGCAGCGGGTCCCTGAAGTTTATATAAAAATGATACGTTGCTGAGTAAGGACGTTGCCCAGGCTTGGGAAATCTCTTGTACTGTGTTGTCAGCCGATTAGAATTGAGACACTAGTCAGTATTGAGATGTCACGGCTCGTAATGGAACTGGGCGGTTCGAGTTGGTTGTAATGTATGGCGGTGTCGCGCCCATTGAGACGTGGTTAAGGCTTTCTTGTCTGTCGAAATGACGCTTGTATTTGTTAGTGTAAATGCTGGGTCTGCGATTTGATAATGAGTGGAGCAATCATGGAGACAGTTGGTGAATGCGGAGTGGGATAATCATAATCCGCAGGACACTTAATAATTATTCATCGCAGTTGAAACTAAAAGGCAGCCAACCGGCTGCCTCTCTTTCATTCAAAACACCCAGCCAGCATCCACCTTCAACGAAACCGCGATGGTATAGCGGGAGCATCGCTGGCGAGGGAAGGCACCGCCCCCGCCATCTTGCCTGGATCGGCCACGCGCTTGAGCGGGATCTGCTGAAGCACCGTATTCAAGATCGCCTCATTCTTCATCAACGCCGAAGCAAACTTGGTCTTGGTCAACCCTGGCGACAACGCATTACAACGGACGCTTCAAGCTTGCACCTGGAGACGATCACGTGGACGCCTCAAACGAAGTGAACTTGCGGCGCTTCTGATGGGCGCGGTCTTGCATTGATGTTTTTATATAAAAATTGATGTCAGCGCTTGTTTTTTATCGCCGAACGATCTTTCTCGCTGTCATTTTTGACAGTAGGCGTCAGCAAACATTTTTCAGATAGTGAAAACACATGTTTTCAACTACACAGCAATGATCGGGAGATGTCGTTATGGCGAGTAATCGCAATTCTGGGGTGATGGCGGTTGGGCCGCTGTATTTCTGCCACGGCGCTGAGCATGAGTTTACGCTCAAGGCTGAGGCCGACAGCCCATGGATCAATCAGGGTGTCAGCCTGAATCGCAATTCTGCTGAACCTGCATTGCCCGTCACTACCACCCCTGCCATCGCGGACTATCAAACGTTCGACGAGCAGGGCGCTACCTGGACCGTCGACTGCCCAACGCAGCCCGCCCATGTGCCGGTGAAAGCGTTCCAGTTGTGGGCCCAGACCGAGTTCACGTCGCCCGCGTACAAGGTCGATGTGTCGTTGGGACACCACCGGATTGATTTTGTCGAGGCCAGCGGCCACGAGCAGTTTCAGGTGATTGAGTACGGTGAAGAAACCACGCTCAAGGCACGGGAGGTCTCTTACTACACAAAAGAGGCCATGCCATTTGCGGCGAAATGGAAGCTGGGGGAACAAGACCTGCAGGCGGCTGATCCTGATCCATCGGGTTGGGTCACGCCCTACAACTTCAAGCCATCAGAAGAAGGTCGCCACCTGATCAATGTCACCGTGCCCAGCTTGTATTACGAGCAAGGCTATTTCCGTAAAGAGTTGCCCGTGCATGCGCTGGCCGTTACGCCATGGGGCAACGATGCGGTGTTGCAGGTAAACCGCAAAGACGAGTCCGATGTAGTCGATCGAGGTGTTGTTTGCCCGCGTGGATCATTGATGATGGTGAGACTGTTAAATGAAAATTTGTTGCTCAAAGACTCCATGGTTTCCCTGAAATCTGCGGATGCTAAAGCGCTGGGGATCATTTTTACACCTGACTTAGAGACTGAGTGGTCAATGGAGGGGGGCAGCCATTACTGGAATCTCGCTATTACCGGAGCGAAATCCGGATTGTTTAAACTTCAGATGCACTGCTCGAAACTCAAACGCGACTGGGACATCATCGGACATGTGCTTTCAAAGGAGCTGAAAGATGAAAAGAAAAGTATAGAGGTCAACGGTGTCGAAATTTCTGACTTCGGCGCGGTGTTCTTTCGCGAGGAAACCCGTACGCTTACGGTGACCTTTGCAGAGTCAATGCGCGGGTTGTACGTGTTCCTTGACGAAACGGGCAGCCCGGGCATGACCTATAACCCGCCTCTCAAGGCCCCTCGAAAAATTCTGGATGACCTGAAGCTGGAATGGCAAGTGACCGGCGGTGATCGCAGCAGCGTGTTCGAGTTGCAGGTGGTTTGTGCCGATGTCGAGACGCCTTTGACCATTGAAAGTCGGGTGATGTCGAAAATCACCACCGATGAGATTGAGTCGCTGAAGGTCAACGGAGAGCCGGTTGACCTGACTCAGCCTGAGTTTCTGTTCTTTCGTGCAGGTAACTACACAATAGAGCTCATCCCCAAGCCTGAAAGCGCGTTGATTGGGTTGGATGTCGCGCTTAAAAAAGGCAGTGGTGGTGAGTTGGGTATGATCTACGACCCGCCTCTTGAAGAACTGCATCCTCTCACCGAGGCGGGCTTGAAATGGAGTGTGACGGGTGGGGCTACTCAAAGCGGTTTGTTTGAATTGCTGATTGACGTTCCCCAAGTGGAACAGTCCATGCCGGTGATCTGTCGATTGTTGTCGACCAACCTGGCCGATGAGGTCGAGGTCTGGATCGGAGGAAAAGACGCGACTTCCGGTGGTGGCGTGCTCTTCAGGGGGCAGCCTGGGACCGTTAAGTTGGAGCCCAAACCCGGCAGCCCAATCGCGGGTTACCCGATAGCGCTGAAACGTACGGCGACCAGTCCTCTTCTACCGACTGATTTGAGCAGTGAACCGGCATTCGATGACCCTCGTACAACCCATGAATGGCGTGTCACCGGGGCTAACAACAAAAGCGGCATCTTTCAATTGCAGATAGTTGCCCAGGGCATGACCACGATTAACGTAACAGCCAACAAGTTGCTATCAAGCAACCTGGCCGATGAAGTCGAGGTCAGGATCGGAGGGCAAAACATACCTTCCGGTGGTTCCGTGTTCTTCAGGGGGCAGGCCAAGGACGTGGAGTTGATCCCCAAATCCGGCAGTCCAATCGCGGGTTACCCAATAGCGCTGAAACGTACGGCGACCAGTCCTCTTCTACCGACTGATTTGAGCAGTGAACCGGCATTCGATGACCCTCGTACAACCCATGAATGGCGTGTCACCGGGGCTAACAACAAAAGCGGCATCTTTCAATTGCAGATAGTTGCCCAGGGCATGACCACGATTAACGTAACAGCCAACAAGTTGCTATCAAGCAACCTGGCCGATGAAGTCGAGGTCAGGATCGGAGGGCAAAACATACCTTCCGGTGGTTCCGTGTTCTTCAGGGGGCAGGCCAAGGACGTGGAGTTGATCCCCAAATCCGGCAGTCCAATCGCGGGTTACCCAATAGCGCTGAAACGTACGGCGACCAGTCCTCTTCTACCGACTGATTTGAGCAGTGAACCGGCATTCGATGACCCTCGTACAACCCATGAATGGCGTGTCACCGGGGCGAACAACAAAAGCGGTATCTTTCAATTGCAGCTGACTGCCCAGGGCATGGCCACGATTAACGTAATAGCCAATAAATTGCTGTCGACCAATTTAGCCGATGAGGCTGTCATCAAAATTGATAATGTGGAACCGTCTAATGACGAAGTTCCTTTTTTGAGGAATGCAAGACGCATACTTACGATGGAGCCTCGA
>NZ_PYUK01000040.1:0-11994 GCF_003097365.1 Pseudomonas sp. B1(2018) | reverse complement strand
GCTTGCTCGCGAGGGTCTCAAGAGCGCCGCGTTGAGCCAGTAAACAAGCGTTATCGTTAACGACCATCGCTGGCAAGCCAGCTCCCACAGAAGACCGCGTCTGTAGGAGCGAGCTTGCTCGCGAGGGACTCCAGTACGCCGCGTTTACCCAGTAAGCCAGCGTTATCGTTAACGACCATCGCTGGCAAGCCAGCTCCCACAGAAGACCGCGACTGTAGGAGCGAGCTTGCTCGCGAGGGTCTCAAGAGCGCCGCGTTGAGCCAGTAAACAAGCGTTATCGTTAACGACCATCGCTGGCAAGCCAGCTCCCACAGAAGACCGCGTCTGTAGGAGCGAGCTTGCTCGCGAGGGTCTCGAGAGCGCCGCGTTTAGCCAGTAAACAAGCGTTATCGTTAACGACCATCGCTGGCAAGCCAGCTCCCACAGAAGACCGCGACTGTAGGAGCGAGCTCGCGATGGACTCCAGTACGCCGCGTTTACCCAGTAAGCCAGCGTTATCGTTAACGACCATCGCGAGCAAGCTCGCTCCTACACTAGACCTGCTCGATACCGCACCAATAGTATGATAAATTGCACGCAGTCGACCATCTCGTGGAGCGCCCGATCATGGGAACCGTACGAAAAACAATCACCGTGACTGACCAGCAAGACCACTGGATCAAAGCGCAGATAGAAGCGGGCCATTACACCAACGACAGCGAATATATTCGCGATCTGATCCGTCGTGAACAGGAGCGCAGCGCTGAACTCGAAACGATTCGTGCCGCCCTTCGGGAAGGTGAATCCAGCGGAAACCCCCGCCCATTCGATCCAGCCGCATTCAAACAGAGAATGTTAGCCGCGCATGGCTGAGTATCGTCTAACGCCTGCCGCAGAGGGCGACCTCGAGGCAATCTGGAGTTATACCGCTCGCCAGTGGGGCCTGGATCAGGCCAATCGCTACATTGACATCCTTACCTCAGCATTTGCGCAATTGGCCGAGCACCCGAAAAAAGCGCCGGCCTGCGACACTATCCGTCCTGGTTATCGGCGCTGCAGTGTGGAGCGGCACATGATCTATTTTCGAATCACGGCGTACGGAATTGCGATCATCAGGGTCCTTCATGATCGGATGGAAGCGCAGCGCAATCTCTGACGATCCATTTCGCACCCCGTGTAAGAACTGGACGAATGTATTGCTTCGACCAACCGCCATCGCGAGCAAGCTCGCTCCTACAGAGTCAGCAAGCCTGGGGTTGTTTGGCGGAAGGCAGCCGGAGTCGAACCTGCCCGGGAACGGATGCCGTCCCCAACCGGGTTTGAAGCCCGGCCGCGCCACCGGGCGCGATTGCCTTCCTTGAATTCCTGCCCCTGAATCAGGGCTCATTGCGCTGGGCCAACGCGTTGTCCGGGCGAACCTGGCGACGATCGCCAAAACGCCGGGTCAGGCCGATGCGGTCGAAGTACTCCAGTATCTGGATACTGCGCTTGCGCCCCAGGCCCACCGCATCACGAAACGCCGCCACCTGGATCACCGGGTTGGCGCCCGCCAGTTGCAACAGCATAGCCGCCAATCGGCGAATCATGCTGTCGGTATAAAACAGGTCGCGCACCACTTGATGCATCAGCCCCAGGCGCGCCATTTTGCGCAGCAACCCGCGCACGGCCGCTTCCTCATGCCCCAGGTCGCGCACCCACGGCGGGTCGAATGCAGCCTGCTCGAACAGCGGTTGCAATTGCAGCCACAGGGCTTCGTCCTCTTCGCTCAAGCGCACCTGATGCCCGGGCAGGTGCAACCACGGGCCACTGCTGGCGATGTCGCCGCTGGTCAGCAACTCGTCGAGCAGGCTGATGAATGTCCCGCGTTCTTGAGTGCTGCCGGCAAATCGGCGCAAGCGATCCCGGTCCGGCCCCATCTGGTCCGGTTCGAGTTGATGAAAGCGTGCGAGCTGTTCCAGCACCGCGGCCTTCAAGGCCTGCCAACGGCTGGCACTGAACAGCAACGCGCCCTGGCGGGTGTCGATCAAGCGCACGTCAGCGGGCAACACCCAATGGCTGCGCGGACGGTTGAACTGCCGCTCCAGGCGTTGCGGATCGAGCCCGGAGTCGCTGTGGGCCAGCAACGCCGGCAAAACATCCTCCAGCCTGGTGCTGCTCGCCAGTGCCACCAGCTGCGCCAAGCGTTCGGGGCTGCGGCGTTGCCGGGTGGGTGCAAACGGATCGAGTACCCGACCGCCCCCCAAGGTACGTTGGGCACTCTGGTCGCGCAGGATCAGCCGATCGCCTTTCACCGCGTGCACCGGCGCATTGAGCAGCAGTTGGGCAAACATCCGCCCACCGGGCGCCAGGCTGGTGCCTTCGAGCAAGGCGACTCTGCCGGTGACGTCCTGGGTGCCGAGGTGCAGGTGCACCGGTTGAAAGTGTTCGAAGGCCCGGGATTCGCCGGCAAGCAACTGCATGTCGATGTCCAGCCGCCGGGTCGGCGCGTACAGGTCGTCGGCCAGCAACCAGTGACCGCGATGGATGTGCTCCAGCGCCAGCCGTTCGGCACTCAGGTTCAACGCCACACGCTGGCCGGCACAGGCGTGTTCGGCGGCCTGGTTTTGCGCGTGCAGGCCGCGAATGCGCACCGGTTTGCCTTGTGGCCCCAACAGCAAGGTATCGCCCACCGCGACCTGGCCGGACAGCGCCGTACCGGTCACCACTGTACCGGCCCCGGCCACGCTGAAGGCCCGATCGATCGCCAGGCGAAAACCACCCTCGGTGTTGCGTTGCGACACTTCACCCTGGGCATCGAGCAACGCCTTGCGCAAGGTTTCGATGCCCTCGCCGGTCACGCTCGACAGTGCAATCAGCGGTGCATCGGCATAGGGTCCGGGCGCCAGCAAGGTACGGATCTGCTCACGCACGTCTTGCACCCTGGCGCTGTCGACCCGATCGCACTTGCTGATCGCCACCAGCGCCCGCGGGATGCCGAGCAACTCGACGATCGCCAGGTGCTCGCGGGTCTGCGGCATCACCCCGTCATCGGCGGCCACCACCAGCAACACCAGATCAATGCCCTGTGCCCCGGCCAGCATGTTGTGGGTGAAGCGCTCATGGCCGGGAACGTCGATGAAACCGGTCAGTGGCGCCTCCGGCTCCAGCGCGGCATACAGGTAGCCGAGGTCGATGGTCATGCCGCGCTCACGCTCCTCCCGGCGGCGGTCGCCCGCCTGGCCCGTCAGCGCCTGGAGCAGCGCCGTCTTGCCATGGTCGATGTGTCCTGCGGTGCCGACAATCACCCTGCCCGGCCCTCCACGTGCAATTGATCGAGCTGCGTCAGCCAGGCCGGTTCGTCGTCCAGTTGCCGCAGGTCCAGCCACAGGGCGTCATCGTCAATGCGCCCGAGCACCGCAATCGGCAAGGCGCGAAAGGCCTCCTCCAGATTCAGCAAGGATCGCCCGCGCAAACGCTTCGAGGTGAGTGGGCGAATGCACAGCGCCGCGCTGGCCAGCCGCGCCACCGGTTGGCTGCCGCTGCCGATCATGCCCAGTGACGGCATGGCGCTGACGCTCCAGCCGTCACCCAGCACGCGGGCCAGCGCCGGCTGCAAGCGCTCGGCCTGGGCGAGGATATCGGCCTGTGGCCGGGTCAACAGGCGCAGGCTCGGCAAACGCTCGGCCAGTCGGTCCGGGTTTCGGTACAGGCCCAGCACCGCTTCGAGGGCCGCCAGGGTCATTTTGTCGACCCGCAGCGCACGCTTGAGCGGGTTTTTCTTGATCCGGGCGATCAGGTCCTTGCGGCCGACAATCAGCCCCGCTTGCGGGCCGCCAAGCAGTTTGTCGCCACTGAAGGTCACGATGTCCGCGCCATCCAGCAGCGCCTGGCGCACCGTCGGCTCGGCGGGCAGCCCCCAGCGGGTCAAGTCCAGCAGGCTGCCGCTGCCGAGGTCTTCGAGCAGCGGCAAGCCGTGCCGGTGTGCCAGTTGCGCAAGTTCCGCGGTCGGCACGCTCGTGGTGAAGCCTTGAATGCTGTAGTTGCTCGCGTGCACCCGCATGATCAAACCGCTGCGCGCGCCGATGGCGGCGTCGTAGTCGCGGGCATGGGTGCGGTTGGTGGTGCCCACCTCCACAAGCTTCACCCCGGCGCGGGCCATGATGTCGGGAATGCGGAAGGCGCCGCCGATTTCAATCAGTTCGCCCCGGGAAATGATCCCTTCCTTGCGCGCCCCCAGGCTGTTGAGGGTCAGCAGCACCGCAGCGGCATTGTTGTTGACCACGGTCACCGCCTCGGCGCCGGTCAGTTCGCGGATCAAGCCTTCGATCAGGTCGTCGCGATCGCCGCGCTTGCCGCTGCGCAGGTCGAATTCCAGGTTGAGCGGATAACGCGCGGCCATTTGCACCGCCTCGATCGCTTCTTCGGGCAACAACGCCCGCCCGAGGTTGGTATGCAGCACCGTGCCGGTGAGGTTGAACACCCGCCGCACATGGCTGCTATGCTGGATCGCCAATCGCTCGCCGACCCGGCCTGCCAACACCTCGGCGCTGACCTCTACAGGGTCGAGCAAACCCTGCCGTGCCCCTTCGCGCAACTCATCCAGCAACAGCCGCAAGGCACCCAGCAAGGCGTCGCGTCCATGGCGCTCGGCCAGCGGCCGGCACGCCGGGTGACGCAACAGACTGTCGATGGAAGGTAGACGCAGGGATGGGCTGGCACCGCGTGCAGACATCTGGCACTCCTGGAAACGAATGACCCTCGCGCCAGAGTGTAGACGCTGCGTTTATTCGTCTCCCGGCGCCAGCAGCAGATTCGGCGCCAGGCGCTGATAACCGTCCTGGGCCAGGCGCATGTCGAGCATCAGGCTGGACAGGTCGGCCGACAACGCTTCGGCATCCGCATCGTTTTCCAGATAGAGCAACTTCAGATAGCTGTTGCAACCGGGGCAGACCTCGGCGCGCAACGGCGCCTGGTTGGCGGCATGGCGATCGTCTTCAAGGCTGAGGTATTCCAGGCCCTTGCTCTGCTCGCAATACACGCACTTGACCCGCACCACGTGCCACTCGCAGGCACACAGCGAACAGACCAGATAACGCAAGCCATTGTGCTTGCCGCGATGGCGGATGACCCCGGCCATGGCCGGCGAGCCGCAGGCCGGGCACTGGCTGAGGCTGTCGCCGGGTGTCAGTGCCAGGTTCGGCGTACTCAACAGCCAGTGGCTCCAGGCCGTTTGCAGCGCCGCACCGAGAAACGGCACCAGCGCCGCCGGTACCAGCGAATACTGGCCGCTGACCAGTGCCGCCGCCCAGGCGCGGCGTTGCCCGGCACCGGCCAGGCGCAAGGTGTCCACGGCTTCGGCCACGGCGGATTGTGGCGGTGCGCCATAGCGCTGCAACAAGGCATCGAGGTAAAGCTGCCAGTCGTCTTCGCGCGCCAGGCTGTCGGCTGCAAAGGGCGGCAAGCCGTGCTGCTGGCACAATTCGATGCGTTGCCGGTCCAGAGGCTCGCCAGGCGGCGGATCGTCCAGCACCTGTTGCTGCACCCGGCACAACCCGGCAATCAGGCGCAGGTAATCGGCCAGCGGATGCCCTTCGGCCAGGGTTTCCAGACGCTGGGCGCGCAGGCTGAACAGGTTGGGCGGTGGCAGGTACAGAAACGGCGGCGAACTGGCCGCCGCTTCGATTTCTCCAGGTTCGAGGATGGTTGGCAAATGTCAGCCCTTTTTGGTGATCGGTCGCGTAGGAACTTCGTCGCGGGTCTCATCTTGAGTCACTTGGCGATACCAGAGTTCGTGGTGCTTCCTGGCCCAGGCGCGGCTGACCCGGCCGTGCACCATGGCGCTGACCGAGCCCTTGATCCAGATGCCGGCGTAGATGTGCACGATGATGCTCAGGATCAGCACAAACCCGGCCAGTGCATGCAGCAACATCGCCCAGCGTATCGCGGTGATGCCGAAATACTCGCTGAAGTAGGCACGCCAGATCACCAGCCCGCTGAACAACAGCACCAGCATGCACAGCAGTAAAGTCCAGAACAGCAGCTTCTGCCCGGGGTTGTATTTGCCGATGGGCGGGACGCCCTCCTCTTCATTTTTCATCACCCGGTCGATGCGCTTGAGCCACAGCCGATCGTTGGCGATGAAGTAGTTGGCGTGCCAGAAGCGAAACACCAGGCCAAGGAACAGCAGGAACATCAGCACGCCCATGAACGGGTGCAGGATGCGTGTCCATGGCCCGCCGCCGAACAGGTTGCTCAGCCAGAACAGCGCCGGGTGGAACAGTGCCAATCCGGACAACCCAGCCATGAAGAACAGAATCGCCACCAGCCAGTGATTGGTGCGCTGGTTGCTGGTGTAGCGCAGGATCGTCTTGTTGCTCATGGCCTGCCCTCCCCACGGGGATCGAAGGTGTGCACCGACGGATCGACTTCGTGCACGGCGTTGTCCGGCGGCTCGGGATGTTCATCCTCTTCGACGATTTGCGGGCCGACCCGCACGTAGTGGAAGAACCCGGCCAGCACCGCCGCGCCCATGGCCAGCAGCGCCAGGGGTTTGCTGATGCCTTTCCACAGCCCCACCAGCGGGCTGATCGCCGGATGATCGGGCAAGCCAGCGTACAGCCTTGGCGTATCGGCATGGTGCAGCACGTACATCACGTGGGTGCCGCCGACGCCTTCGGGGTCGTAGAGGCCGGCGTTTTCAAAGCCGCGGCTCTTGAGGTCGACGATACGTTCGGCAGCGTGCTCCTTCATGTCGTCCTTGGAGCCGAACACGATGGCACCGGTCGGGCAGGTTTTCACACAAGCCGGTTCCAGCCCGACCGCCACCCGGTCCGAGCACAGGGTGCACTTGTAGGCCTTGTGATCCTTTTGCGAGATCCGTGGAATGTTGAACGGACACCCGGTAATGCAGTAACCGCAGCCGATGCAGTGGTCCTGATCGAAATCGACGATGCCATTGGCGTGCTTGATGATCGCCCCGGGGCTGGGGCATGCCGCCAGGCAACCGGGTTCGGCGCAGTGCATGCAGCCGTCCTTGCGGATCAGCCACTCCAGGTTGCCGGCGTCGGTCTCGTGCTCGGTGAAGCGCATCAGCGTCCAGGTTTCGGCGCTGAGGTCCTGCGGGTTTTCGTAGGTGCCGTGGTTGTGGCCGACCTCATCGCGCAGATCGTTCCATTCCGAGCAGGCAACCTGGCAGGCCTTGCAGCCAATGCATTTGGTGGTGTCGATCAGCTTGGCGACTTCCTCCATGCCGCGCACCGAGGGCGCGGGCGTGGTGGTGGCCGAGCGGGCAATGATGTCTTGGCTGGCCATTTAGACTTTCTCCACGTTGACCAGGAATGACTTGGATTCCGGAGTCTGTGTGTTGCCATCGCCGAGGAACGGCACCAGGGTGTTGGTCAGGTAACCGTGCCGCGTGAGCCCGGTGAAGCCCCAGTGCAGGGGTATGCCGATCTGGTGCACCACCTGGTTGTTGACCTGCAGCGGACGAATCCGCTTGGTCACCACCGCCACCGCTTCAATGAAGCCACGCTTGCTGCTGACCCGTACCCGGTCGCCTGCGACTATGCCTTTTTCCTTGGCCAGCACTTCGCCGATTTCCACGAACTGCTCGGGCTGGACGATCGCGTTGAGCTTGCAATGCTTGCTCCAGAAGTGGAAATGCTCGGTCAGCCGGTAACTGGTGGCGGCGTACGGGTAATCCTTGGCCACGCCGAGGGTGTCCCACACCGAATCGAAGATCCGTGCTGCCGGGTTGCTGGTGGCTTTCTTGTTTTGCGGGTGCAGCGGATTGATGCCGATCGGGGTTTCGAACGGCTCGTAGTGCTCGGGAAACGGACCTTCGTTCATCTTGTCGACGGCGAAGAATCGCGCCACGCCTTCGGGGTTCATGATGAACGGATTCATCCCCGCTTCCGGTGGCACGTCGGCCTTGTAGTCCGGTACATCGGTACCGGCCCAGGCTTTGCCATTCCACCACACCAGGCGTTTTTTCGGATCCCACGGCTTGCCTTGCAGGTCCGCCGAGGCGCGGTTGTAGAGGATCCGCCGGTTGGCCGGCCAGGCCCAGGCCCAGCCCTGATGCTGGTGCATGCCATACGGGTCGTTGTTGTCGCGGCGGGCCATCTGGTTGCCCAGTTCGGTCCAGCTGCCACAGAAAATCCAGCAACCGGAGGCCGTACTGCCGTCATCCTTGAGCTGGCCGAAACCGGCCAGTTGCGTATTGGCCTTGATCGCCGCGCCGGTGGCATCGGTGAAGTCGGCCGTCGCCGAGCCGTTGATTTCCTTGGCCAGTTCCTCCGGCGAAGGCTCGTCGGGGATCTTGTACGGCCACGTCAACTTGAGCAGCGGGTCGGGATATGCACCGCCATCGGCCTGATAACGCTGGCGCAGACGCAGGAACAATTCGCTCATGATGCGCACGTCGGTGCGCGCTTCGCCAGGGCCGTCGGCGCCTTTCCAGTGCCATTGCAGCCAGCGACTGCTGTTGACCAGCGAACCGTCTTCCTCGGCAAAACAGGTGGTGGGCAGGCGGATGACTTCGGTCTGGATGTCGGCGCTGTTCACGTCGTTGTACGGCCCGACCTTTTGCCAGAACTCGGAAGTCTCTGTGGCCAGTGGGTCCATCACCACCAGCCATTTCAGCTTGGCCAGTGCCGCCATCACGCGGTTTTTGTCTGGCAACGCGGCGATAGGGTTGAAGCCCTGGCACATGTAGCCGTTCACCTTGCCTTGCCCCATCAGGTCGAACACCTTGAGGATGTCGTACTGGGGAATGTCCAGTTTCGGCAGGTAGTCGTAAGCCCAGTTGTTCTCGGCGGTGGCGTTGGCGCCGTACCAGGACTTCATCAGGCTGACGTGGAACTTGCTGTAGTTCTGCCAGTAGGACAGTTGCCCAGGCCGCAACGGCTTCTGTGTGCGCTTGACGATGTAGGCGTTGTAATCCTGTTCGGCATCGCCGGGTAGCGTGAGGTAGCCCGGCAGTGAGTTGGACAGCAGCCCCAGGTCGGTCAGCCCCTGGATATTGGAGTGTCCGCGCAAGGCGTTCACACCCCCGCCCGGCATGCCGACGTTGCCCAGCAACAGTTGCACCATCGCCGCGCTGCGGATCATCTGCGCGCCAATCGAGTGCTGGGTCCAGCCCAGCGCATAGAGGATGGTCATGGTTTTGCCCGGCGTCGAGCAAGTGGCGATTTCCTCCCAGATTTTCTGCATGGCATCGACCGGCATGCCGCAGATCTGGCTCGCCAGTTCCCGGGTGTAACGGCTGTAATGCTGCTTCATCAACTGATAGACGCAACGCGGGTCCTGCAGGGTCGGGTCGACCTTGGCAAAACCGTCCTCACCGAGCTCATAGCCCCAACCGGACTTGTCGGTGTAGAGACGCTTGGCCGCGTCGTAGCCGCTGAAAATCCCGTCCTCGAAGCCATAGCCGGCTTTGACGATGAACGACACGTCGGTGTAGTTGCGCACGTACTCGTGCTGGATCTTGTCCTCGGTCAGCAGGTAGTTGATCAGCCCGCCCATGAAGGCGATGTCGGTGCCGGTACGGATCGGCGCGTAATAGTCGGCCACCGAGGCGGTACGGGTAAAACGCGGATCGACCACGATCAGCCGCGCCTTGTTGTGCGCCTTGGCTTCGGTCACCCATTTGAAGCCGCACGGGTGCGCTTCTGCTGCGTTGCCGCCCATCACCAGAACCAGATTCGCGTTAGCGATATCGGTCCAGGTATTGGTCATGGCACCACGGCCGTACGTCGGGGCAAGACTTGCCACCGTCGGGCCGTGTCAGACACGCGCCTGGTTATCGAACCCCAGCATGCCGAGGCTGCGCACCACCTTGTGGGTGATGTAGCCCGCTTCATTGGACGCCGCCGATGCCGCGAGGAAACCGGTGGTCAGCCAGCGATTCACCGTTTGCCCCTGGGCGTTCTTCTCGATGAAGTTGGCGTCGCGGTCGGCCTTCATCAGGTTGGCGACGCGATCGAGGGCTTCATCCCAGGAGATGCGCGTCCACTCGCTGCTGCCGGGCTTGCGTACCTGCGGGTATTGCAGGCGGCCGGGACTGTGAATGAAATCCAGCAGGCCCGCACCTTTGGGGCACAGGGTGCCGCGGTTGACCGGGTGGTCGGCGTCACCTTCGATGTGGATGATGTTTTGCGCGACATTCTTCGCCGCATCGCCCTGGCTGTACATGATCAAGCCGCAACCGACCGAGCAATACGGGCAGGTGTTGCGGGTTTCATGGGTGTGGGCGAGCTTGAAGTGACGCACCTGTTCGGCAAAGGCAAGCGTCGGGGCCATGCCCAACGCACCCAGGCTAGAGCCTGCAAGGCCGATACCGGCGACCTTGAAGAACTGACGACGGCTGAGATCCATCGTGCACTCCTGATCAGGTGGAACCCGGTACATGGCCGGGCTTTTTCGAACAACCACGGTCGCGGCAGTCTGGCTGCCGACAGTTGAACTTTAGTCAATGCTGTCGAATCTGCGATGAAACCCGACCGTCGGGCGTTAGTCGGCGTTCACGGCTGTTGGCACAAAACCTGTGGGAGCGGGCTTGCCCGCGAAGGCGTAGTGTCAGCCAACACTCATGCTGGATCTGCCGGCCCCTTCGCGGGCAAGCCCGCTCCCACAAGGGGTGTGGTGTCAGTCATCGCGAGCAGGCTCGCTCCTGCAGGGATTGGCGCTTATCATGGCCCGCATGATTAACCGGCCTTTACGAGATTTGCGCATGACTTTCGATTTTGATCAGGTGTTCGACCGCCACAACACCGGCAGTACCAAGTGGAGCCGCTACCCGGCGGACGTGTTGCCGATGTGGGTCGCCGACATGGATTTCGCCGCGCCGCCGGTGATCATCCAGGCCCTGCAAAAACGACTGGAACACCCGATGGTCGGTTACAGCGTGGCCCAGGATGACCTGCGCGAGGCTATCGTGGCCGACCTCTGGAACAAATACGCCTGGCGTGTCGAGCCCCAGGAGCTGATTTTCCTGCCGGGCGTCGAGTCGGGCTTCAACATGGCATTGAAGGCCCTGGTGCAGGCGCCGCAGAACGTCGTTGTACAGGTGCCGAACTACCCGCCGCTGCGCCACGCACCCGGGCATTGGGGCCTGAACAAGGTCGAACTGAACTTCGATGCGCAAGCCGATGGCACCTACAGCACGCCGCTGGATAGCCTGAGCCAGTCGTTGCAAGGGGGTGGCGCACTGCTGCTGAGCAACCCGCACAACCCGCTGGGCAAAGCCTTCCCGCGTGCAGAGCTGCAAGCCATTGCCGACATTTGCCTCGAGCATGATGCCTGGATCATTTCCGACGAGATCCACGCCGAGTTGTGCTTCGACGGCCGCCAGCACATTCCGATGGCCACGCTGAGCCCGCAAGTCGCCCAGCGCACCATCACGCTGATGTCGGCGAGCAAGGCCTACAACATCGCCGGCCTGAAGACCTCGTTCATGATCATCCAGGACCGCCACCTGCGCGAGAAGGTCAACCACGCCCGTTGCGGCATGGTCGACAGCGTCAACCCGCTGGGCATGGAAGCCACCCGGGTCGCCTACAGCGAAGCTGCGCCATGGCTGGCCGAACTGAAGGTCTACCTGCAAGGCAACCGCGATTTCCTCGCCGACGCAGTACGCACCCGCCTGCCGGGCATCACCATGAATCTGCCGCAAAGCACTTACCTGGCGTGGCTCGACTGCACGGCACTGGGGCTGGACGACCCGCAGCAGTTCTTCCTCGAACAGGCCAGGGTCGGCTTGAGCGCCGGCCTGGACTTCGGCGAACACTGCAAGCAGTTCGTGCGCCTGAACTTCGGCTGCCCACGCTCGCTGCTTGAAGAAGGTATCGCGCGGATGGAGCGCAGTTTGCGCCACCTCAAGGCCTGATCTCTCCTTCAACAACAACCGGGATCCCTGTGGGAGATTCTATGGTTGAGGGGAAGCCCTCAACCGGCTTTGGGTTGATATTCGCTCTGTCCTTTCAGCAGGGCGAATACGACCCGAGCAAGCTTGCGAGCCAGTATCACCAGCGCCTG
>NZ_PYUK01000039.1:0-13429 GCF_003097365.1 Pseudomonas sp. B1(2018) | reverse complement strand
ATCCCGAACTCAGAAGTGAAACGATGCATCGCCGATGGTAGTGTGGGGTTTCCCCATGTGAGAGTAGGTCATCGTCAAGATTAAATTCCGAAACCCCAATTGCGAAAGCAGTTGGGGTTTTGTTTTTAGTAGAAGTCACCCATTTTCACCGGCACGTTGATGTTCTAACGGGCTGGTCACAGAATTTCTTGACGACCATAGAGCGTTGGAACCACCTGATCCCATCCCGAACTCAGAAGTGAAACGATGCATCGCCGATGGTAGTGTGGGGTTTCCCCATGTGAGAGTAGGTCATCGTCAAGATTGAATTCCAAAACCCCTGTCTGCTAACGCAGACAGGGGTTTTGTCGTTTCAGGGGTACTGAAAAGCCCGTTGTGGAGTCTCTCCACAACGGGCTTTCTCACGTCTTGTACTTGCCGCTGGGGGGTTACTTCGGTGTGTTTCTGGCCTGGACTTCAGGGCTGTTGAGGTAGCGCGTAATGACCTCGACCGCTCGGTTCAGGTGATGCTCGAGCAACTTCACGGAGCGTCCCACGTCCCGGTCCTTGGCGGCGCGCAACAGTGCCTGGTGGTCGTCCTGGGACAGTTTGCCCAGGCCCATGGCTTCCAGGTTGAAACGCAGGAAGCGCTCTTCCTCATTCAGGCCGTCTTCAACCAGTTTCAACAGCCGGCGATTGGGTGCTCGGCAGTAAAGCGTCATGTGGAACAAGCGGTTGAGGCGGCCGATTTCGCTGTAGTCGCTTTGCGTTTCGAGTTCGTCGATGTAGCGGGCAGCCTGCTCGAGATCTTCGTCCTGGAGCAATGGCACCGAGAGACGCAGGGCCTCGGATTCCAGCAGGATGCGCAGCGCGTAGGTTTCAACGGCGTCTCCCTGGACCAGCGGCGCGACCACGGCGCCTTTATGGGCCACCACGTTGAGCAACGACTGTGCTTCGAGCTGGCGCAAGGCTTCCCGTACGGGCATGCGGCTGACGCCGAACAGATCGGCGAGGTCCTGCTGGCGCAGGGCCGCGCCGCAAGGGATGCGCCCGTCAAGTATCGCCGCGCGCAGGGTTTCTTCGATCACCGAGCGAGCCAGATGTGCGGGAATCGGCCCGTTGACCTTGATACTGCTCAGAGGGTTGGGCTTTTGTGTCACTAAACGCACCCTGAATAATGAATTTTTTGGATCCAAATGACACTAGTGACTGCCTGACAGCTTGTCAAACAAGTGAACGAATGCCTTTGTTTCAGTTTAGCGCGCCACCAGTGATCTCACCGTGCCATTGTCTTTTTCCGGACTAACCTTCACCATTCGAACAATTCTCTCCTGCCTACCCAGGATGCCTCGCATTGGCGGCATGTTTAACGATCCCTCGGATTTTACGCTGGCTGTGCAGCGCATTGCTGCTGGCTGGCGTGATGCTGGGCAGCTTGAGTGCCGATTGGGACTTTTCCCTGATCAGCCGGCGGGCGCAGGCATTGTACGGACCTTTGGGAGAGGGCCAGCAACGCATTAATGATTGGCAATACTTGTTGGCCAGTCAGAAGCAGATCGGCGAGTCGGAACAACTCAATGTGGTCAATCGCTTCTTCAACAAGCAGGTGCGATACGTTGAAGACATCGACCTGTGGCATGAAGTCGATTACTGGGAAACCCCGATCGAAGCCCTGTGGAAAGGCGCCGGTGACTGTGAGGACTACGCTATTGCCAAGTACTTCAGCCTGCGTCACCTCGGTGTAGCCAGTGAAAAGCTGCGTATTACCTACGTCAAGGCACTGACCCAGAACCGCGCGCACATGGTGCTGACCTACTACTCGAGTCCGGAGGCCGAGCCCCTGGTGCTCGACAGCCTGATCGATGCAATCAAGCCGGCCAGCCAACGAAAGGATTTGCTGCCGGTCTACTCTTTCAACGCAGAGGGATTGTGGTTGCCGGGTGCCAAAGGCAACAAAAAGGTCGGCGATACCAAGCGTCTGTCGCGCTGGCAGGATGTGTTGAAGAAAATGCAGGCCGAAGGATTCCCGGTCGAGACGACTAACTAGGAGCACGTGCTCAGATGTCTTTGTTCAAACAGCTGTTGATTGCTATCTGTCTGTTCCTGGTGGTCGCCTTTACCGGCAGTTTCATGGTCAGCCTGGAGAGCTCGCGCACGCAGTACGTCAATCAGTTGCGTTCCCATGCCCAGGACGCTGCGACCGCACTGGCGCTTTCCCTGACCCCGAATATCGACGACCCGGCGATGGTCGAGTTGCTGGTCAGCTCGATCTTCGACAGCGGTTACTACGCGAGCATCCGCGTGGTCGATCTGAAGACCGATCAGCCCCTGGTTGAGCGCACGGGCATTCCGGCGGTCAACAACGTTCCGGACTGGTTCGTCAAACTGATCGGCCTGGAGCCCGCCGGTGGTGATGCGATCGTCAGCCGCGGCTGGGAGCAGGCTGCCCGGGTCGAGGTCGTCAGCCATCCGATGTTCGCGCTGGCCAAGTTGTGGCAAAGCGCCTTGGGCAGCCTGGGCTGGTTGCTGCTATGCGGCGCCGTCAGTGCGGTGCTCGGCGCGCTGTTGCTGCGCCAGCAATTGCGACCGCTGGATTACATGGTCAAGCAATCCCACGCCATCGCCAGACGGGAGTTCCTCAGCCTGCCGGAACTGCCGCGCACTCCCGAGCTTCGCCGGGTCGTGCAGGCCATGAACCAGATGGTCGAGAAGCTCAAGGCGCTGTTCCAGGAACAGGCCGAGCGTAGTGAAAAACTGCGGGTCGAGTCCTATCAGGATTCGTTGACCGGGTTGGCCAACCGGCGCTATTTCGAGATGCAACTGAATGCCCGGGTGAGCAACCCGGAGCAGGCCAGCTCCGGTTATCTGCTGCTGTTGCGGGTCAAGGATCTGGCCGGCCTCAACCAGCGCCTCGGTGGCCAGCGCACCGATGAAGTACTCAAGGCCGTCGGTGAGCAACTGACTCGCGAGTGCGCCAAGTACCCGGAAACCCAGAACCTGGTGACCCGTATCCGTGGTGGCGAATTTGCCGTGCTGGCGCCGGGGCTGGTGCGCGAAGAAGCGCTGCAATTGGCGCAGAATCTCGACGGCGCCCTGGCCAGTCTGCACGCTACCGGCGCCACTGATGTGGCTGCCGTGGCGTCTATCGGCCTGGCGCCTTTTGCTCACGGTGACTCGCCGCAAGCCGTGCTCAGCCTCGGTGATCAGGCGCTGGCCCAGGCCGAAGGTCAGGGCGAGCAGAATTGGGCCTGCCTCGAACACAGCCTCTCGGCCAGTGTCGGCGACGATCACCACGCCTGGCATCAGATGCTCGACCAAGCGCTGACACAGCGGCGCTTCGAGCTGTATTTCCAGCCGGTAGTGGCCGCCCAGGACACGCAACTGGTACTGCATTACAAAGTGCTGTCGCGACTGCTCGACGAGCGCGGCCAGACCATCCCCGCCGGGCGTTTTCTGCCTTGGCTGGAGCGATTCGGCTGGACCGCGCGCCTGGACCGGCTGATGCTCGAACGGGTGTTGGCGCAAATGAGCGAACATGAGGAGTCGCTGGCGCTGAATCTGTCATCGGCGACCCTGGGCGACCCGCAGGCGCAAAACAAAATCTTCGAGCTACTGCGTGCGCACTCCAACCTCGGCCCGCGTCTGACCCTGGAGATTGGCGAAGAGCAACTGCCTGATCAGGCAGTGTTGGAGCAGTTGACCCGGCGCCTGCGCGAACTCGGCTTCTCACTGAGCCTGCAACGTTTTGGCGGACGCTTCAGCATGATCGGCAACCTGGCGCGGCTGGGGCTGGCGTACCTCAAGATCGATGGCAGCTACATTCGCTCGATTGACCTGGAGAGTGACAAACGCCTGTTCATCGAGGCGATCCAGCGAGCGGCACACAGCATTGATTTGCCGCTGATTGCCGAGCGGGTCGAGACGGAAGGCGAGTTGTCGGTGATTCGCGAGATGGGGCTATACGGTGTGCAGGGCCAGTTGTTCGGCGAGCCCAAGCCCTGGTGCTGATGTGATCGCTCCCACGCAGGGCGTGGGAGTGATCGGAGGGGGGGCGTCAGATCAACCCGGTCTCTTCATCATCGATCAATTGGCTCAAGCCACCCAAGGCTTCACGGGCCTGGTTTCGGTCCATGAGTTTGGCCTGGGCCGCCGTCGGCAGGTCGGTGACGCGGATCACGCCTTTCTGGGTCAGCACCTGAATCAAGTCATCGAGTACCCGGATCATTTCCAGGTCGCTTTGCTTGAGCTGTTTGAGGCTGTTCTCCACCGCCGCATTGGCAAACCAGGCCTGGATTTCATGATTGTCGGCCGGCAGCGTTTCCGTGGCCTCGGCAAAGGCGGCGGGTTCCACGCGTACCAACAGGCCCTGCGCATCGCGTTGCACGTAAAACATTGAGCATCCCTCAGAATTGAGCCAGCGTCATGCTGTCAGCAGCATAGGTCAACTGCGCGCCAGTATGTGGCGCAGCGACGAAATCGTCACCGGGCAGTGGACATAAACGTGACGACCGCCCCGGAAGGGCGGCCGTTTTCATACATCAGCTGTTGTTGTGATCGATTTTGATGGTCGGGTCGCTACCGGCAATCAGGTTGTGCAGGTTGGCGCTTGACCAGTTGTTGCCCTCCAGCTTGATCGTCACGTCCGGCGTGGCGGCTGCGGCATTGCCAGAGTTGAACTGACCGGTCGAGCTGACTTGCAGCGACGACACGCCATCGACCGTGGTGATCTTCAGGAAGTTGTCGATGGTGCTCCCGGTTTCGCCCTGCAACAGATCGCGCAGGTCGATCCGGTCGCCTTCGCTGGCCTTGAAGTCCTTGATTACGTCGTTGCCGGTGTCGCCCGCTTTCCAGACGAAGGTGTCTCCGCCCAAACCGCCAGTCAGGGTGTCATTGCCCTTGCCGCCCAAGAGAATGTCATTGCCGTCGCCACCGTCCAGCAAGTCGTTTCCGGTACCGCCGAGCAGAATGTCATTGCCGGTGCCGCCGTAGAGTTTGTCGTCGCCACCCTGGCCAAAGATGATGTCATTGCCGGCGGCGCCGAGCAGCGTATCGGCACCATCCTGAACCCCAGACACATCGAACACGTTGTAGTGCTCGGTGATGTACTGGTGCACATTGCTTGGTGTGACCAGATTGGTCTCGACCCCGGTTTGCAGGCCGACAAAAGCCTGCAGCGAAGCGTAACCTTCGCCGGTGACGCTATTGAAGCTCACCAGGTCGCCGAAGATGATGTCATTGCCATCACCGCTGTTGACGGTGTCGTGACCCGGTAGCGTGGCCTCGCTGTGGCCGAGAATCGCGTTGGCCAGATCCGAAGGGTTGATATTGGCCAGCGGCTTGCCGTCGGTGGTGTTGTACGGCGCCAGGTCGCTTTCCTTGACGTCGCCGTTCAGGCCGATGGCTTGCACGGTGGAGTGGGCCGCCGCCAGCAGGGCAAATGCCGCTGCGGCATTGGTGGCGCTGGTGCTGTCGACATAGCCATCGCCATCGTTGGCCGACAACTCATAAGTGCCGTCACCCTGCGCATGGAGTGTCAGGCCACTGTATTTTGAAGAGCTCCAGTTACCCTTGCTGTCCTCACTCCATTTGTAAACGGCGCCATTGGCATCGACCAACGTACGAGTTGCGCCGCCGATCACTGTGGTGAAAGCAGTGCCAGGCCTGTAGTCACCCAGTTTCAACAGGCTGTCCAGGGTCAGGTCCGGGGAGCTGCTTGACTTGAAGTTGACGACGACCGGGTTGGTCTGCTCATTGCTGGTGTAAGCGGTTGGCTCACCGTCGGTAATGAAGTAGGTGAGATTGATCGCATTAGGGTTGCTCTTCGCATCAGCACTGTAGAACCAGTTGGCGGTGGTCTTGAACACGTCCTCGTAGTTGGTGTATCCGCCCGATTTCATACCGTCGAGAACCGACTTCAAGTTCGCCAGGGCATCCTTGCTGGACAGGTCGATCGAAATCGACTGTTTGACCGTTGTGTCGAAGTCCACGAGGAACACTTTCACAGTACCCGGATTCGCGTCTTTCGAAGTCGCACTGGCGATCAGCGAAGTAAACACCGCCTCCAGAGACTTCTTCGCCGCCGACATGGAGGCGTCGCCCATACTGCCCGAGCTGTCGACCATGAAGGCGATATTGTAGTTCTGACCTGGTGCGACCGTCAGCCCGCCGATATCCGACACCACGATGTCATTGCCACTGGTGCCGGTGACGGTGTCGTTACCGGCGGTGGCAGTGAGCGGGTTATAGACCGCTGGATTGATCGTGATCGGAATCTGCGTCGTATTGCTGGCCGAATCACCCTGGCTCTCGGTCGAGACTGCCGTCACGGTCAGCGTGTTGGTGCCGGTGGCATACGGTGCCGGGGTGTAGCTCAACTTGCTCACATCCCACCCACTGAGGTTGACGACGCCGTTACCGGTTGTGCCGGTAAAGGTGTGCGTGCCATCGGTCAGGGTCGCACCCGCCGGGATTCCACCGATCGAGGTAATGGTCTGGGTTTCAGAGCCATCAGTGTCCACCGATGTTACCTTCAAGCCCAACGCGATGCTGCTGTTCTCGGCCACCTGAGAAGTGGTGGCAGTCACGATCGGAGTATCCGCGACCGCAGTCACACTGATGTCCAGCGTGGTGCTTGAACCGGTATTGGTGGTGTAGGTCACAGTCGGAACCTTGCCACTCCAATTGTCGGCAGGGGTAAAGCTGTAGTCACCGCTGGCAGCGACTGTCAGCCTGCCCACGTTTGCGATGGTGGCAGTCCCCCCCGCGTTGTACTCGATGCCACCGATAGTGAACTTGGTCACGCTGAGAGCGTTGTCCACATCACGGTCGTTGGTCAGCACGTTACCGGTGGCGACCTGGTCTTCAAGGGTGGTTTTGAGGTCCGCAGCCAGCACACTCGGGTCATCGACCGACGTGACGCTGATGTTCAGGGTCGAGGTGACGTTGGGTCCCGAACCGTCGGTGACGGTGTAGGTGACGGTTGGCACTGTGCCGTTGTAGTTGGCGGCCGGGGTGAAGGTGTAGGCCCCACTGGCTGCGATCACCAGGGTACCGACATTGGCGATGGTCGCCGTGCTGCCGGCCGTGTAAGTGGTCGAACCGATGGTGAAGTTGACCACGCTGACCGGACCATCGACGCTGCTCGTGCCGGTGAGCACGCTGCCGCTGAGGGCGGTGTCTTCCAGGGTCGAGACCGTTTCGCTGGCGTCTGTGAAGCTGTCGTTGACCGGCGTAACGCTGATGTTCAGGGTCGAAGTGTCGTTGGTTCCCGAACCGTCAGTGACGGTGTAGGTGACGGTTGGCACCGTGCCGTTGTAGTTGGCGGCCGGGGTGAAGGTGTAAGCCCCGTTGGCCCCGATGACCAGGGTACCGACGTTGGCGATGGTCGCGGTCTGGCCGGCGTTGAAAGTGCCCGTAACGCCGTCGATGCTGAAGTTGACCACGCTGACCGGGCCGTCGACGCTGCTCGTGCCGCTGAGGACGCTGCCGGTCAAGGTAGTGTCTTCCAGGGTCGAGACCGTTTCATTGGCATCGGTGAAGCTGTCGTCGACCGGCGTGACGCTGATGTTCAGGGTCGAAGTGTCGTTAGGTCCCGAACCGTCGGTGACGGTGTAGGTGACCGTTGGCACGGTGCCGTTGTAGTTGGCGGCCGGGGTGAAGGTGTAAGCGCCGTTCGCCGCAATCACCAGGGTACCGACATTGGCGATGGTCGCCGTGCTGCCGGCCGTGTAGGTGGTCGAACCAATGGTGAAGTTGACCACGCTGACCGCGCCATCGACGCTCGAGGTGCCGGAGAGGACGCTGCCGGTCAGGCCAGTGTCTTCCAGGGTCGAGACCGTTTCGTTGGCATCGGTGAAGCTGTCGTCGACCGGCGTGACACTGATGTTCAGGGTCGAAGTGTCGTTGGTTCCCGAGCCGTCGGTGACGGTGTAGGTAACGGTCGGCACAGCGCCGTTGTAGTTGGCGGCCGGGGTGAAGGTGTAAGCCCCGTTCGCTGCAATGATCAAGGTACCGACGTTGGCGATGGTCGCCGTGCTGCCGGCCGTGTAAGTGGTCGAACCAATGGTGAAGTTGACCACGCTGACCGCGCCATCGACGCTCGAGGTGCCGGTGAGGACGCTGCCGGTCAGGGCGGTGTCTTCCAGGGTCGAGACCGTTTCGTTGGCGTCGGTGAAGCTGTCGTCGACCGGCGTGACGCTGATGTTCAGGGTCGAAGTGTCGTTGGTTCCCGAACCGTCAGTGACGGTGTAGGTGACGGTCGGCACCGTGCCGTTGTAGTTGGCGGCCGGGGTGAAGGTGTAAGCGCCGTTGGCGCCGATCACCAGGGTGCCGACGTTAGCGATGGTCGCGGTCTGGCCGGCGTTGAAGGTGCCAGTCACACCGTCGATGCTGAAGTTGACCACGCTGACCGGGCCGTCGACGCTGCTCGTGCCGGAGAGGACGCTACCGGTCATGGTCGTGTCTTCCAGGGTCGAGACCGTTTCGTTGGCATCGGTGAAGCTGTCGTCGACCGGCGTGACGCTGATGTTCAGGGTCGAAGTGTCGTTGGTTCCCGAACCGTCAGTGACGGTGTAGGTGACGGTCGGCACCGTGCCGTTGTAGTTGGCAGCCGGGGTGAAGGTGTATGCGCCGTTCGCCGCAATCACCAGGGTACCGACATTGGCAATGGTCGCCGTGTTGCCGGCCGTGTAAGTGGTCGAACCAATGGTGAAGTTGACCACGCTGACTGGACCATCGACGCTCGAGGTGCCGCTGAGGACGCTGCCGGTCAGGGCGGTGTCTTCCAGGGTCGAGACCGTTTCGTTGGCGTCGGTGAAACTGTCGTCGACCGGCGTAACGCTGATGTTCAGGGTCGAAGTGTCGTCTGTACCGGAACCGTCGGTGACGGTGTAGGTGACGGTTGGCACCGTGCCGTTGTAGTTGGCAGCCGGAGTGAAGGTGTAAGCCCCGTTGGCACCGATCACCAGGGTACCGACGTTGGCGATGGTCGCCGTGCTGCCCGCGGCGTAGGTGGTATCACCGATGGTGAAGTTGACCACACTGACCGGGCCATCGACGCTGCTCGTGCCACTGAGGACGCTGCCGGTGAGGGTGGTGTCTTCAGCGGTGGTCACGCTTTCGTTGGCGTCGGTGAAGTTGTCGTTGACCGGCGTAACGCTGATGTTCAGGGTCGAAGTGTCGTTGGGGCCCGAACCGTCGGTGACGGTATAGGTAACCGTCGGCAACGTGCCGTTGTAGTTGGCAGCCGGGGTGAAGGTGTAAGCCCCGTTCGCGGCGATCACCAGGGTACCGACGTTGGCGATGGTCGCGGTCTGGCCGGCGTTGAAAGTGCCCGTCACACCGTCGATGCTGAAGTTGACCACGCTGACCGGGCCGTCGACGCTGCTCGTGCCGGAGAGGACGCTGCCGCTGAGGGCGGTGTCTTCCAGGGTCGAGACCGTTTCGCTGGCGTCGGTGAAGTTGTCGTTGACCGGCGTGACGCTGATGTTCAGGGTCGAAGTGTCGTCTGTGCCGGAACCGTCGGTGACGGTGTAGGTGACGGTCGGCACGGTGCCGTTGTAGTTGGCGGCCGGGGTGAAGGTGTAAGCCCCGTTCGCTGCAATGATCAAGGTACCGACGTTGGCGATGGTCGCCGTGCTGCCGGCGGCGTAGGTGGTATCACCGATGGTGAAATTGACCACGCTGACCGGGCCATCGACGCTGCTCGTGCCAGTGAGGACGCTGCCGTTGAGGGCGGTGTCTTCAGCGGTGGTCACGCTTTCGTTGGCGTCGGTGAAGTTGTCGTTGACCGGGGTAACGCTGATGTTCAGGGTCGAAGTGTCGTTGGTTCCCGAACCGTCGGTGACGGTGTAGGTAACAGTCGGCACGGTGCCGTTGTAGTTGGCGGCCGGGGTGAAGGTGTAGGCACCGTTGGCACCAATCACCAGGGTGCCGACGTTGGCGATGGTCGCGCTCTGGCCGGCGTTGAAAGTACCCGTCACGCCGTCGATGCTGAAGTTGACCACGCTGACCGGGCCGTCGACGCTGCTCGTGCCGGAGAGGACGCTGCCGGTCAAGGCAGTGTCTTCCAGGGTGGAGACTGATTCGTTGGCGTCGGTGAAGCTGTCGTCGACCGGCGTGACGCTGATGTTCAGGGTCGAAGTGTCGTTAGGTCCCAAACCGTCGGTGACGGTGTAGGTAACGGTTGGCACGGTGCCGTTGTAGTTGGCGGCCGGGGTGAAGGTGTAAGCCCCATTGGCACCGATCACCAGGGTACCGACATTGGCGATGGTCGCTGTGCTGCCGGCCGTGTAAGTGGTCGAACCAATGGTGAAGTTGACCACGCTGACCGGACCGTCAACGCTGCTCGTGCCGGTGAGCACGCTGCCGCTGAGGGCAGTGTCTTCCAGGGTGGAGAGCGTTTCGCTGGCGTCGGTGAAGTTGTCGTTGACCGGCGTAACACTGATGTTCAGGGTCGAAGTGTCGTTGGGTCCCGAACCGTCAGTGACGGTATAGGTGACGGTCGGTACCGTACCATTGTAGTTGGCGTCCGGGGTGAAGGTGTAAGCCCCATTGGCACCGATCACCAGGGTACCGACGTTGGCGATGGTCGCCGTGCTGCCCGCGGCGTAGGTGGTATCACCGATGGTGAAGTTGACCACGCTGACCGGGCCGTCGACGCTGCTCGTGCCAGAGAGGACGCTGCCGGTCAAGGCGGTGTCTTCCGGGGTGGAGGGCGTTTCGTTGGCGTCGGTGAAGTTGTCGTTGACCGGCGTAACGCTGATGTTCAGCGTACTGCTCGAGCCAGTATTGGTGGTGTATGTCACCTGTGGAACGTTGCCATTCCAGTCGGCAGCCGGCTTGAAGGTGTAGTCGCCGTTGCTGGAAATGATCAGCGTACCGACACCCGCAATGGTTGCGGTCTGACCCGCCGTGAAACTGCCGTTGACCCCGTTCACACTGAAGCTTGCGACGCTCAGGGCATTATCGACATCGTGGTCGTTGGTCAGCACGTTGCCGATCGCGTTGTGATCCTCTTCGACGGTGATCTGGTCCGACTGCAGCACGCTGGCGTCATCGACGGCAGCCACGTGCACTACCAGTGGCAGCGAGGTGCTCGCGCTTGGGGCATCGCCGTCTTTGGCGGTGGCCGTTACGGTCAGGGGGATGTCGCCATTGAAGTTCGTCGGCGGTGTCAGCTTGAGCGTAGACAGGTTCCAGCCCGTAATGTCCACCGACGTCGAGCCGTTGGCAGCATTGAAGGTGTGGGTGCCATCGGTGAGGCTGGAGCCCGCTGGCAAGCCGCTCAGTGTGAGGGCGAGCGTTTCCGAGCCGTCGGCGTCATTGGTGTGGGCCTGGATGGTGGACAACAGGATCGCGTTGTCTTCAAGGCCCGAGTTGAGCACCTGAGTGACATTGATGTTGTCCAGCAGGCCGCCCAGGCTGTTGCTGTCCCCAGCACGGAACTCGAGTTTCTGGTTGCCATCGGCAGTGACCGGAATGTCGAAACTGTAGTGCTGCATGCCCGTGGTCGAGGTGTTCAGGGTGCCAATGAGTTGACCGCCCCAGTACACGTTGATGAGCGAATTATCTACACCGGCGCGCGGTGCATAGTCGAGCGATACGTTGTACGTGGTACCGGCCTTCGCATCGATAGTGGTGTAGAGGTTGCTCGCATCACCGGTATTGCGCTCGAGTTCGATGACCTGGTTATCGCCGCCGGCGCCGTAGACGCTGGCTTTGCCGATTTCGACCATGCCCCCGCGGTTGTCGGTGTGCCAGGCGCCGTTGCCGAGCTTGCTGACATCGACGTCGATACTCGCAGCGACTTCCTGGAAGTCGGTCGAGGCAACCATACCGCCACCGGTCAGCGACAGGCTCGGAGTATCGGTGACTGGTGCGACGACGATGGTGCCGGTCGCCGAAGCCGCAGAAGGCATGCCACCGTTGTCGGTCGCACTGTAGGTGAAATTGGTGGTGCCACTCCAGTCGCCGGTGGGTTTGAAGTAAACCGTTGCGCCATTGGCCGTTGCGGAAATCACGCTACTGGTGGTCAGCTCGATGGTCCCGGCGGCGTCTGCGTAAAACTTGCCATTGGCCGGCAGGCTGGTCAGGGTGAAGTGGTTGACGCTACCGTCAATGTCATTGCCGCCGAGCTGCACGGCGATCAAATGATCTTCATCACCCCTGGCCGAGGTGGCGTTAACGGTCGGAGCGTCGTTGACCGGATTGACCGTGATGTCCAGCGTACTGGTGGAGTTGGTGTTGGTGGTGTAGCCGATCTGTGGAACTGTTCCGTTCCAGTTCGCGGCAGGGCTGAAACTGTAATCGCCGTTGGTGGCGATAGTCACAGTACCGACGCCGGTGATAGTCGCGACTTGACCCGCGGTAAATGAGCCGGGGACGCCTTGTATGGTGAATGTCGCGACACTCAGAGCGTTGTCGACATCGATGTCATTGCCAAGCACGTTGCCCGTTGCAGCGTGGTCTTCATCGACGGTCTTGGTATCTGCAATCAGGACGCTCGGGTCATCGACCGGGGTGACGCTGATGTTCAGGGTCGAGGAGACATTGCTGCCGGAGCCGTCGGTGACGGTGTAGCTGACCGTGGGTACCGTGCCGTTGTAATTGGCGGCCGGGGTGAAGGTGTAGGCGCCGTTGGCGCCGATCACCAGGGTGCCGACGTTGGCGATGGTCGCGGTCTGGCCGGCGGTGAAGGTGCCAGGAACGCCGTCGATGGCGAAATTCACCACGCTGACCGGGCCGTCGACGCTGCTTGTGCCAGTGAGGACGCTACCGGTCACCGGGGCATCTTCAGTGGTGGTCACACTTTCGCTGAGGTCGGTGAAGCTGTCATCAACCGGTGTAACACCGATGTTCAGGGTCGAAGTGACGTCCGTGCCGGAACCGTCGGTGACGGTGTAGCTCACCGTTGGCACCGCGCCGTTGTAGTTGGCGTCCGGGGTAAAGGTGTAGGCGCCGTTGGCCCCGATCACCAGGGTGCCGACATTGGCAATGGTCGCCGTCTGACCGGCGGTGAAGGTGCCAGTAACACCGTCGATGGTGAAGTTAAGCACGCTGACCGGGCCGTCGACGCTCGAGGTGCCGGTGAGGACGTTGCCGGTGACGGCGGTGTCTTCAGCGGTGGTTACGTTTTCGCTGAGGTCGGTGAAGCTGTCGTCGACCGGGGTCACGTCGATGGTCAGGGTCGAGGTGACGTTGCTGCCGGAACCGTCGGTGACGGTGTAGCTGACGGTCGGCACCGCGCCGTTGTAATTGGTGTCCGGGGTGAAGGTGTAAGCGCCGTTGGCGCCGATCACCAGGGTGCCGACGTTGGCGATGGTTGCGGTCTGGCCGGCGGTGAAGGTGCCAGGAACGCCGTCGATGGCGAAATTCACCACGCTGACCGGGCCGTCGACGCTGCTTGTGCCAGTGAGGACGCTACCGGTCACCGGGGCATCTTCAGTGGTGG
>NZ_PYUK01000038.1:0-20514 GCF_003097365.1 Pseudomonas sp. B1(2018) | reverse complement strand
CCCGAACTCAGAAGTGAAACGATGCATCGCCGATGGTAGTGTGGGGTTTCCCCATGTGAGAGTAGGTCATCGTCAAGATTAAATTCCGAAACCCCAATTGCGAAAGCAGTTGGGGTTTTGTTTTTGCCAGCAGGAAATTCAAACTACTGCCCCAACCGCTCCAGTGTGTGCTCCAGCGGTTCCAGCGATACACAGATAAAACCATCAAGCGGTCGATTGAGTTCCTCCACCAGCAGGATGGTCGCCCCCGTCGACAGGGCACACATCAACAAGACGACGACGATGGTCCCGTTGCGCGGTGCAAACAGGCCGAACGAGCCGAAGATAATCCCCAGCCACGTCACCAGGATCACCAGCATCACCGGTGGAATCGATTGATTGGACTGCAGCAGGGTCAGCCAGCGGGCGGCATACACGGTGTCCATGTCTTGCAATGCCTTGGCTTTGAGTGAGCGCTGATCATCATTATCGGGAGACAGTGATTCGACCTGGCGTTGCAGGCCTTCGGAGCGACGGATCACTTCGGGGCTGTCGAGTTTTGCAATCTGACGGCGATCGCGGGTCGCGAGCACTTGGGTGACTTCGGCGTAGTTGTGCTTGAGTTCGGTGCGGATGCCCTGGGTATCGGGGCCATAGCGGGCCAGCAAGCGGTCGAATTGAATCACTTTCGCCGCCGCGCCCTCCAACTCGGCATTGGCCGTATCGAAGGTGCCTTTGGCAGTGGAAACGAGCAGTCCGAGGACCAGCGCCGACATCGTTGCGATGAGGCCTGTGCCCAGCTTCAGCACCGCCACGGAGTCATCGCTCAGATGATGGCTCGGTAACCGCTCCCTCACGTACGAACCCAGCAGTGCGCTGGCGGACAGGCAGGCGAAAACAATGAGGGCGATCACCAGGTCATTCAAATTCAACCTCCGTTGACGCTACCTTCCGGGGGGAGATATCTACCGGTACTTGATCACGCTGCTTTCGAGCTTGCGTCCCTCGATGGTCGTTACGTCGCGAGCCCACAGCGGACCGTTGGCATAGGCTCCAGGAGCAAGCATTTGAAACGGCTGGGCCAGGACAGGTCATGGGCTGGCATAGCGGGTTTGCTCCTCTGGTTCGCTGCTATCGATGTGGCAAGTTGACGGTAGCAGACAGGCCGGGAGTTGCCAGAAAGCCCAACCTTTTCAGATTGGGCTTTCTTGAGCCTTCATTTCTGTCGATCGACAAAGGCCGTTCACTGATCCTTTTCGCAATTGACCATCCACGACACACCAAAACGGTCGACGAGCATGCCGAAGCGCGCCGCCCAGAACGTGGTCTCCAGTGGCATCTGCACACTGCCACCGTCCGCCAGTGCATTGAACACCCGTTCGGCCTCGGCAATGCTGTCGACGTTGAGTGAAATCGAGCAGGCACTCATTTTATCGACGGGGCGATCCGGTGTGGTGTCCGACCCCATGAGCGCCTGATCGCCCACGATCAGGCGGGTATGGATGATCAGGTTGTGCAGGTCCTTGGGGAAATGCTCACCCGCAGGGGTTTCGCCAAAGGTCAACATGGCTTCGATCTGGCCTTGCAGGCATTTCGCGTAGAACGTGAAGGCGGCTTTGCAGTCGCCGTTGAAGATAAGGTAGGGATTGATTTTCATGGTCGGCTCCAGGTGCTCGAGTACATACATCGGTTTGGACGCCGGTTTTTTCGGCGAATTCCGATTGTGTCGAGCCGACAAGCAAAGCGCTAAATCTTTGTCGGAGCTTGTGTTTCTTTAGATGTTTTTTCCATAGGACGGGCGAGGCTTATCGCCTCCGGCACACGCCGCGGTGCCAGCACACGTTCGATGGCGCCGCTGACCATGCTTTCCAGCAGCTCCTCGCGTTCCTGCTCGTCCAGCACATGGGGCGTCAGCCAGCTGGGGGCGCTGTTGAGCAGCGCGCCAATGGCATGCCCGGCGGCCAGCAGGCCTTGCTCGCTGAAACGCGACTTCGCTCCCAGCATCTTCAGCAAGGTGCGTTCGTATTGCTCGCGCAGTTGCCGGACCCGAGCCTGTTGCTCTTCGTTCAGGCAACCGCTGTCGCGCTCCACCAGGCGGAAATGCCAAGGCATCTCCCGGTGCAGATTCAGATGGGCGCGGATCAGGCTGTTGAGTTTGTCGCGTTTGCCGGGCGTTTTTTGCTGGATGCGCCCCAGAGTGGCCAGCAGCTCCTCGTAGAACTCCTCGATCAGGTCCAGCAGCAGATGCTGTTTGCTGGGGTAATGGTGATACAGCGAGCCAGGGGACAGCCCCAGGCACGTCGCGAGCTCACGCATGCCGACCTGGCCGAACCCCTTGCAGGCAAACAGCTCCAGGACCTTGTCCCGGTACTCGGCAAAGCGCGAGCAACGCTCAGGCATAGGCATGGAAGCCGCGCCCCGTCTTGCGCCCCAGGTAACCGGCAGCGACCATTTCCTTGAGCAATGGCGCCGGGCGATATTTGCTGTCGTTGAATCCGTCATAGAAGGCTTCGAGGATCGACAACAGGGTATCCAGGCCAATCAGGTCCGCCAGGGCCAACGGACCGATAGGCTGGTTGCAACCCAGGCGCATGCCGGCGTCGATGTCTTCGGCGCTGGCCAGGCCTTCCTGGAACACCAGGATCGCCTCGTTGATCATCGGCACCAGGATCCGGTTGACCACGAAACCCGGACGGTTGCCGGCGGTGATCGCGGTTTTGCCGAGGGTGGTCGCCATGTCCAGCGCCAGTTGGTGGGTTGTGTCACTGGTTTGCAGGCCGCGGATGACTTCGATCAGTCCCATTACCGGCACCGGGTTGAAGAAATGCAGGCCGATGAAGCGCTCTGGCTGGCTGACACTGGCGGCCAGTTGGGTGATCGACAGCGACGAGGTATTGGAGGCAATGACGCATTCGCTGCTGACTTGCGCGGCGATCTGTTGCAGCACACGCAGTTTCAGGTCGAGATTCTCAGTGGCCGCTTCGATGACCAGTTGCGCGTCACGCAGGACACTGTAATCGGTGCTGGTGCGGATTTTGTCGAGGGTGGCCTGTTTCTGTTCCGGCGTCAGGGTTTGCTTGGCGATCTGCCGGTCCAGGTTTTTACCGACCGTCGCAACGGCTTTTTGCAACGCGCTTTCAGAGATGTCGAGCAGGGTCACGTTGAAACCGGCCATGGCACAGACTTGCGCGATGCCGTTGCCCATGGTGCCCGCGCCGATTACCCCGATGTTTTGCAGATTCATTTTCCGTCCTTCGATCAAACCCTGCGATACCTTGGCCGCGAATGCGGCCGAAGGCGTACTATTGCCGCGAGTCTAGAGCCGGCAGGGCGGTTGTCCTATGCCAAAACTGTTCAACGGCACTGATGTTTTTTGCCATTCGGGTGATGAGAGAGAAGCGAACCAATGCGGGAAAAGGACTCGGTTGCCGCCTATTTCGTGCAGGCAATGATCCATGGGCTGAGGGACGATCCGCAGCGCGTGACGGCCGTGCTCGAACAGGCGGGCATTGATCCGGCGGTCATGCAACAACCCACGGCGCGGGTGCCGGCCAACGCGTTTGCGGCGTTGTGGCTGATTCAGATCCGCGAACTCGACGACGAGTTTTTCGGGCTCGATTCCCATGGCATGCCGCCGGGCAGTTTCGCCCTGATTTGCCGCGCCCTGATTCAGGAACCCGATCTGCACAAGGCCATGCGTCAGTGCCTGGCCAACTTCGGGCTGTTCCTGCGCGACTTTCGTGGCGCGCTGGCCGTGCGGGGCAAACGTGCGGTCATCAGCCTGCAGACCCGTTCGAAGGACAACGATGCCAGCCGGTTTGGCGAAGAAACCTTCCTGGTGTTGATGATCAGTCTGCTGTGCTGGCTGGGCGGGCGGCGCATTCCCATTGACCGTGCGGACTTCCGCCATTCGCGCCTGTCGCTGAGTGACGACCGCCTGCTTTGGGGCCCCAACCTGACCTTCGGTGCCGAGCGCACTGAAATCGAATTTGCCAGCCATTACCTGCGTCTGCCTGTGGTTCAGGACCTGGCGTCGCTGAAAGTGTTCCTGCGCACCGCGCCGCAATGGCTGGTGATCCGCTTCCGTAACCAGCATGGCCTGGCATCGCAGGTTCATCAGCGCTTGCGCGGAAGTCACTACAGTGAATGGCCGACGTTGCAGGCCTTTGCCCTGGAACAGCACCTGAGCCCCAGCACCTTCCGCCGCAAGTTGGAGCGTGAAGGCTGTTCCTATCAGGAGATCAAGGACGAAGTACGCCGCGGCGTGGCCTTTGAGCAATTGCGTCAGAGCGACGCGAGCATCAGCGATATCGCCGAGCAACTGGGCTTCCAGGAGCCCAGCGCCTTCCATCGGGCGTTCAAGAAGTGGACCGGGGAGAGTCCTGGGCGCTATCGGGCCCGTTATCAGGGAGACTGTGGGAGCGAGCCTGCTCGCGAAAGCGATAGGTCATTCAACAGTGATGTCGTCTGACACTCCGCCTTCGCGAGCAGGCTCTCTCCTACAGGGGATGGGTCATGGCATTTCCGGCAGTTCCTGCGGGCGCAGGTCGAAGACCAATACTTCAGCGTCCACGCCGTTGCTCAAGATCAGCGCCTGTTCATCACGGACCCGCACACCGTCGCCTTCCTGCAACAACACGCCGTTGAGTTCAACGCTGCCCCGGGCCACGTGCACGTAGGCATAACGGTTGGCGGCCAGTTCCAGGGTGGCGCTTTCCTTGCCGTCGATCAGGCCGGCATACACCCGTGCATCCTGACGCACCTTCAGCGAACCCTTGGCGCCGTCCGGCGAGATGATCAGTTGCAGGCGCCCGCGTTTTTTCTGGGTGCTGAAGTGCTCCTGCTGATAGCGCGGTTTGGCGCCGCTGACGTCGGGCACGATCCAGATCTGCAGAAAGTGCACCGGCCGCGTGCCGGAGTGGTTGAACTCACTGTGGGCCACGCCGCTGCCAGCGCTCATCAGTTGCACATCGCCAGGGCGGATCACCGACCCGGTGCCCAGGGTATCCTTGTGTTCCAGGGCACCCTCAAGCACATAGGAGAAGATCTCCATGTCGCGATGCGGGTGCTGGCCGAAGCCTTTGCCGGCGGCCACGCGGTCGTCGTTGATCACCAACAGGTCGGAAAAACCCTGCTCTTTCGGGTTGCGGTAGTTGGCGAAGGAAAAGGTGTGGAACGACTTCAACCAGCCGTGATTGGCCAGGCCACGATCCGAGGCTTTGCGAAGAGTCAGCATGATGAATTCTCCTGTGGGGACGTGAATTCGTCCGAGTGAGGAGAAGGTTAATGTTTACTGGTTTGTGCAATAAGTAGATGAAAATGGAAATACTGTCTCTGGCAGGTTGACAATTGTTTGCGACATGAATCGCTCATTCTTGAGGCATAATTCGCCATAACCCACGGCAACCAAACCTGTGGGAGCGGGCTTGCCCGCGATAGCGGTGTGCCAGTTAACTTCAATGCCAACTGGAGCTCAGCCATCGCGGGCAAGCCCGCTCCCACAGGTTTCAATGTCGGTCAATGTTTCCGCCTTTGATCCCAGTGAATTCCAATCCATGAAAACCGTGGCAATGGTGCTTTTTCCCGACTTTCTCCTGCTCGATATGGCCGGGCCCATGGAAGTGTTTTCCATCGCCAACCGTTATCTGAAACCCGACGATCACTATGTGCTGTCGACCATCGGCACCGAACCCGGCGCATTGCGCGCGTCCAATGGCGTGAGCGTGCAGGCCGACCGGCACATTGATCAGGCCTGCGAAGGTTTTGACTTGCTGCTGGTACCCGGTGGTCCCGGTGCCTACAACGAAAGGCATCCGCCGTTGCTCGACTGGCTCAGGCACAACGTCAGCCGGTCCACCGCTTATGGCTCGATCTGCACCGGGGCGTTCGTGCTCGGGCATGCGGGCTTGCTCGACGGTTATCGCGTCACCACCCACTGGCACTACACCGAGCGGCTGATCAAGGGTTTTCCGAAGGCGACCGTCGAGACCGACCAGATCTTTGTCCAGGACCGCAACCTGATCACCTCCGGCGGCGTCACCGCCGGAATCGACCTGGCGTTGTCGGTGGTGGCGCAGGACCACGGCAAAAAAGTCGCCCAGGACGTGGCCAAGGTCTTGCTGGTGGTGATGAAGCGTCAGGGCGGGCAGGCACAGTTCAGCCCGTTGATGGCGGCGGTGGCACCTCAGGAAACGCCGATTACCCGCGTGCAGAACCACGTGCTCGAACACCTCGACGAGTCCTTCAGCATCGAGCGCATGGCGAGCCTGGCCAACATGAGCCCGCGGCATTTCGCCAGGGTGTTCGCCCGGGAGGTGGACATGACGCCGATGGAGTTTCTGCAAAGCGCGCGCATCGATCGTGCCAGGAACCTGCTGGAAACCAGCGAGTTGCCGCTCAAGACCGTGGCCTTCAAAAGCGGCTTCGGCAGCGTGCGGCACATGCGTTTTCTGTTCAGTGAAAAGCTTGGCCTGACCCCGACTCAATACCGCGAGCAGTTCAGCTAGCGCGCGTGTCCGTTGCGCGCACCGCAATGGCCGTGACGCTCCCCCCGTGGCGGTTGTACCGTCACAGAGGGCTGCCAAGATACGAGGTAACTCATTGCAAGGAAGGTGCGGAGCCTGGATGGACTCCCGTGCCAGATCAGGCTTCCCGCGAGTGACTGCCCATGAACAGCCTCAGAGATGTCAGCAACGAAGCGGTGCTGCAATTCGGACCCTACGCTTTCCACCTCAGTCAGCGCCTGGTGCTGGAGGGCGATCGACCTGTGCGCCTGGGCGGCCGCGCCCTTGACGTGTTGCAGGTGCTGGTCGAACACGCAGGTTCGGTGGTCAGCAAGGACGAGTTGATTGCGCAGGTCTGGCCACGCTCCGTGGTCGAAGAGATCAACCTGCGCGTGCACATCGCCGCCTTGCGTCGGGCCTTGGGCGACGGGCAGAACGGGCAGTGCTACATCGTCAACATTCCTCAGCGCGGCTACAGTTTTGTCGCCCCGGTGCAGCACTTGCCGGAGCCCGTAGCGTTCCTGAGCCAGACCGTACAAAAGCCCCTGCACAACTTGCCGGCACGGCTCACGTCGATCTCCGGGCGCGATGCCCTTGTCGGCAGCCTGGTGCGGCAGTTACCGGTGCGGCGATTCATGACCCTGCTCGGGCCTTGCGGGATCGGCAAGACCACCGTGGCCTTGCGCGTGGCCGAACAGTTGTTGCAGCACTATCGGCACGGCGTATGGCTGGTGGACCTGGCGGCGATCGATGACCCGGCGCAAGTGACCGATCACCTCACACGAACCCTTGGGCTGGAGGTCGGCACCACGCTGGAGGCGCTGGCGCAGCGACATGCCTTGTTGGTCCTGGACAACTGCGAGCATCTGCTCGAACGCTGCCGGACGTTGGTCGAGACTCTGCTGCAATCGATGCCGCGACTGTCGATCCTCGCCACCAGCCGCGAGCCGCTCAAGGCCGTGGGCGAAACCGTGTTGCGTCTGCCACCGCTGGCAGTGCCGCCGGCGTCAGCGCTGCGCAGCGTTGCCGAGGTCATGGGTTATTCGGCGGTGCAGTTGTTCGTCAGCCGTGCCCGGGCCCGTCAGCAAGGCTTCACCTTGCGCGAACAGGACCTCAAGGCCGTGCGCGAAATCTGTCGGCGCCTCGACGGCCTGCCGCTGGCGATTGAATTGGCGGCAGCGCAAATCGATGCGCTGGCGCTGGTGGGGTTGCAGGCGCAACTCGATAACTGTTTTCAGTTGCTGTCCCAAGGCCGCCGCACGGCCGTGCCCCGGCACCAGACGCTCAAGGCTGCACTGGACTGGAGCTACGAACGGTTGAATCCGCTGGAACAATCCGTGTTGCAGCGTTTGGCGGTATTCAAGATGGCCTTCACCCAGGATGCCGCGATAGGCGTGATCAGTGGCGACGCGTTACCGGTCGCCGAGCTGGCCGACGTGCTGGACAAACTCGCACTCAAATCACTGCTGTCCCTGGAGCAGGGCGGCGGGGTGATCCGTTACCGCTTTCTCAATACCACCCGCACCTACGCCCTGGAAAAGCTCGAACTCAGTGGTGAACTGCGCACCCTTGAAATGCGTTATGCCGGTTACGTCAGTCAAACGCCCCGGCTTTCAGGCCGGCAAGTGGCAATGCAACTCACCGAGTAAGTGGCGCACGGCCTTCAGGTCCGGCGTGGCAAAACCTTCGGTGAAGCGCTGGTAGACCGGCGCCAGCAATGCATGCGCCCGCTGGTGGCGGCCCTGACGCTGCCACAATTGCGCCAGCGAGGTGGCGCTGCGCAGCTCCCAGGCCAGGGCACCCTGGGTTTTTGCCACGTCGAGTGCCTTGAGCAACACGGTTTCAGCCATCGCGGCGTTGGCCGGACACTCCGTTGCCAGCAGCGTCTCGGCCCTGGCCCGCAGAATCTCTGCCGTGCTCCAGCCCGACGCGCCGCTTTGCGCACGTTCGAGCAAGTCGTCATCGACGCAGGTGGAGTCCAGCGTGACCATGATGTCCTTGATCAATCCGACACTTCGTTGCCGGGCAGGCGCGACATCCACGCCGCCGATCACCCGCGCGTAGTGTCGCGCCCAGGTATGGAACAGCAGGACCGAGTGTTTCTGCGCCTGTTGCAGCAGCAGGCGCAGGAGTTCGCGGGCGCTGCGGGTGTCACCGTTGTAGTAGGCGATGAGGCAGCCGGCGAGCGCGAGGGTGTAGCAGATCGACGTGCCGTGGTTGATCTGCAACGCAATGTCCAGCGCCTGCCGGGCTGCGCGCCAGGCCTGTTCCGGTTGGCCTCGCAGCCAGAGGATGCGCGCCTGGATGGTCAGCGCCGCGACACTCTGGTCGTATTGCACGCCGAAACCATGGGTGAAACGGTTGAGATGCCCACTGTGGGCCATGCGTTGCAGTACCTGTTCGGCATACTCCCCGGCCTGTTGCTGGTCGCCGGAAAAATGCAGGGCAAGCACCCGCAATCGATGGGTGCTCAGGGATAACAGGGCGTCGTCATGCAGCCCCAGTTGATCGAATTGCCGGCTCTGTTGCAGGGCCATCTGGTATTGGCCGCAACTGAGATTGACCGCCAGATGACCGGAAATCGCCCGCAGTTGACCGGCCACATCTTTGAGTCGGCTGGCCAGGGTTCTGGCGCTGACAAAGGCGCCAACGGTTTCGGCGCTCGCGCCTTGAACGTGGTAACAGGCACTGCCCAGGGCCAGCTTGAGGGTCATCTGCAAACGCGGGCACGGCTCGGCAGACTGCTCGAGCAGGGCCAGGGCCTTGCGCACATAACCGCCGTGTTCCTTGAGCAGTGACAGCTCCTGCCACAGGGGCGTGGACGTTGCGGTCAGGCGTATCGCCAGTGCCTGCGGTCCCTGCGCGTGCAGGCCCCAGTCGAGGGCCGCGCGGATGTCCTCCAGGGTCCGGCCATAGCGCTCGAGCCACAGGCCGGTCGAGGTGTTCTCCCATTCGTCCTGCGCCTGTTGCATCAGCGCCAGACAACGCTCGGCATGGCGCTCCCGCGTGCCGGGCAGGTCGGGGCTTTGCGCGAGTTTTTCCAGCGCATGGCTGCGGGTGGTATCGAGCAGACGGTAGTAGACATCCTCATCGCCCACCTCCACGTTCAGCAGGCATTTGGCGACCAGTTGGGTGATCGAGCCGAACACTTCGCGAGGTTCGATGTGTTCGCCGACAATCACCGCCGCTGCGGACTCCAGGGTGAAGCCGCCGCGAAACACACTCAGTCGGCGCAGGCAGGTCTTTTCGCAGGCGTTGAGCAGCTCGAAGCTCCAGTCCAGTGTCGCGCGCAGGGTCTGATGGCGTGCCGGGGGCGTCTGGCAGGGCTGGGTCAACACCCGGAAACTGCTTTGCAACTGCGCCAGCAAACCGGCTAATCCGAAGTTGCCCACTTGCGCCGCCGCCAGTTCGATGGCCAATGGAATGCCGTCCAGTCGGTGGCAGATGTCGATCAACAGCGGCAGTTCATCGTCCGTCAGTTCAAAGCTGTCATGGCTGGCCATGGCCCGCTCGACAAACAGTTGCAGGGCGGAAAAGGTCATGGCCTGGGCACGGTCGAGGACGGCGATGGGCGGCGGGCAGTCGAGTGATGCCAGGCGCTGGACGAATTCGCCTTCGGCCCTCAGGCTCTCGCGGCTGGTGGCGAGAATGTGCACGTGCGGCGCACTGCGCAGAATGTTTTCGCAGAGCAGGGCGATGGCGTCGACCAGGTGTTCGCAGTTGTCGATGACCAACAGCATTTGCCTGTCGCGTAGACAGTCCGCCAGCCCGTTCAGGGGTTCGTCGTCGTGCAGGGCCAATTCAAGCAACGTCGCCAGATGACCGTTGATCATCAGCGGGCAGTTGATCGGGGCCAGGTCCAGCAGGCGAATGCCGTCCCGGTAGAGGCCGATCATTTGTTCGGCGACCCGCAAGGCCACGGTGGTCTTGCCGATGCCGCCGGGACCGACGAGGGTGATGAAGCGCTGGCGCGGCAGTTGATCCACCAGATTGTCGACCAGCGTCCGCCGGCCGATCATGCGTGTGCGGCGCACCGGCAGGTTATGCCGGCTCGGCGCACAAGACACGGGCGCCGGTGGTTGTTCGACCGGCTCCCGTGAGTGCGGTGCGACGAAGCTGTACCCACGCTGTGCCACGGTGACGATGTAGCGCTGGCCGGCCTGGCCGTCGCCGAGCGCCTTGCGCAACGCGGCCATGTGCACCCGCAGATTGATGTCTTCGACCACGCTGTCGGGCCAGACCCGGGCGATCAATTGCTGCTTGCTGACCACATTTCCGGCGTACTCCAGCAGGATCAACAGGATGTCCATGGCGCGCCGGCCCAGGCGCAAGGGCTGGTCGGCCTCCATCACCAGGCGTTGTCCGGGGTAGACCCGGTAGGGGCCGAAATGCACAACCTGTTCGGGGGAATGAGTCAACGAGTCGCTCCTGCTGCAGCCGTCTAATACGCGGTTTACGAGCATATTCCTCAGGTTTTTTACGCAGCGCAACATGCCGCCCGGGTGACTGAAGGGGCAGGCATTGACTCTAGCGTATCGGTTAGTAGCCGAGGGCCCCATGATCATTGGGCGCGACAGATGGACAGGTTCTGCCGCGGCTTTTTGCGCGCCATGGAAAATTAACAACGTTTAACTCGTCGCGCGTCTGGTCTGCGCACAAAACTCTCCTTCTTCAACTTCCACTGAAGGCAGGGATGAAATGTCAGTCAGCCGCGAGCAGCTCGGTATGGGAGCGAGCCTGCTCGCGAAGGCGGTGTCACCTTCAGCCTGTGCGGTGACTGACACAGCGCTTTCGCGAGCAGGCTCGCTCCCACAAAGGACAGAGCAATGAGCAACGTGGTGGTGGTCTATCACAGTGGCTACGGGCACACCCGGGTCATGGCCGAAGCCGTGGCCGCGGGCGTGGAGCGGCATCCGGGCAGCACCTGCCAGTTGATCCCGGTCGAGGAAGTGGACGAGCACTGGGCGCGCCTGCACAGCGCCGACGCCATCATCTTCGGCGCGCCGACCTACATGGGCAGCGCCTCGGCAGCCTTCAAGGGCTTCATGGAGGCCACGGCCGCGTTCTACCTGGCCCAGCCCTGGCGCGACAAGCTCGCGGCGGGCTTCACCAATTCCGGCTGCCTGTGCGGCGACAAACTCAACACCTTGCTGCAGATGGCGGTGTTCGCCGCGCAGCACTCGATGATCTGGGTCGGCCTCGACCTGCTGCCGGCGCGTTCCGGCAACGGCGCGTTCAACGGCCAGCTCAATCGCCTGGGCAGCTCACTGGGCGCCATGGCCCAGTCGAATGTCGAGCAATCCCCCGACGATGCGCCGCCCCCCGAGGACCGCTGCACCGCCGCGCACCTGGGCGAGCGGGTGGCGCGCCTGGCCGATCGCCTGAACCGACTTCCGGTTTGATTCACCCCCCCAACCCTCGTTAAGGAGGCATCACCCATGAGCACCTTCACTACCCGCGACGGCGTCGAGATTTACTACAAGGACTGGGGCACCGGTCAGCCGGTTGTCTTCAGCCACGGCTGGCCGCTGAACGCCGACAGTTGGGAGTCGCAGATGATTTTCCTGGCCTCCAACGGCTATCGGGTCATCGCCCACGACCGTCGCGGTCATGGGCGTTCCAGTCAGCCATGGTCGGGCAATGACATGGACCATTACGCCGACGATCTGGCGCAGTTGATCGAGCTGCTCGACCTGCAGGACGCGGTGCTGTTCGGCTTCTCCACCGGCGGCGGCGAAGTGGCGCGCTACATCGGTCGCCACGGCACCGGCCGCGTGGCCAAGGCCGGGCTGATTTCCGCGGTGCCGCCCCTGATGCTCAAGACCGAAGCCAACCCCGGTGGCTTGCCACTAGAAGTGTTCGACGGCATCCGCCAGGCCTCGCTGGCCGACCGCTCGCAGCTCTACATCGACCTCGCCAGCGGGCCGTTTTTCGGCTTCAACAAGCCCGGCGCGAAACCGTCCCAGGGCATGATCGACTGGTTCTGGATGCAAGGCATGCTGGCCGGCCACAAGAATGCTTATGACTGCATCAAGGCGTTCTCGGAAACCGACTTCACCGAAGACTTGAAGAAGTTCGACGTGCCGACGCTGGTGGTGCATGGCGACGCGGATCAGGTCGTGCCTTACGAGGCGGCGGGTGTCTCCTCGGCCAGGCTGGTGAAAGGCTCGACCCTGAAGATCTACCCGGGCGCCCCTCACGGGCTGACGGACACCCACAAGGATCAGCTCAATGCTGACCTGTTGGCGTTCTTGAAAGGTTAGAAAGCCAGATCAAAAGATCGCAGCCTTCGGCAGCTCCTACACGGTAGCGTGCATGCCCGAAGGCTGCGATCTTTTGCTTTTAACGCCATGCACCATCTGACAGCGCCACGCAAACGGATTGATGCCTTCGCTGCGGGTGAAGAGGTGGCAGAAGTGCGCCTGATCGCAGAAGCCGCATTCGAGGCTGATCTGCGTAAGGCTCATGTCGGTGTACTGGATCAATTGCTTGGCCAGGGTGATGCGTTGCCGGCGAATCCAGTCCTGCGGCGAGAGTCCGGTGCTGCACTTGAAGGCACGGGAGAAATGACTGCGCGAGAGGGCGCAGGCCTGTGCCAGTTCAGTGACTTCCAGGCTGTCGCCGAGGCGCTCGAGGATCAGTTGTTTAACCAGCCGTTCGCGCTGCGGGCTGAGGCCGCCGGTGCTTTTCTTTGGCACAGGCGTGAATGGCGCCGGCGCGGCATTTTGCTGAACGTGAGCCATGGTGAGTGTCCGTGTCGGTAGGCTTCATTCTTGGACCCGAAGGCTCTGGCTTGCGAGTTAATCGTTGTTAATTCCTCGTTAAGCGCGGGACGGCCTGGGTAAAGTCAGACACACTTCTCAACCTCGCGCCTGGCCGAACACACAAGGGAACCGTGCCTATGAACCGTAATGATCTGCGTCGCGTCGACATGAACCTGCTGGTGATTTTCGAGGCGCTGATGTTCGAAAAGAACCTGACCCGCGTCGCGGAAAAACTGTTCATGGGCCAACCGGCGGTGAGTGCCGCGCTGGGGCGACTGCGTGATCTGTTCGACGACCCGTTGCTGCTGCGCAACGGTCGCGGCATGGAGCCGACGGCGCGGGCACTGGCGATTCTCAAGGAGCTGCAGCCGGCGATGGACACCATTTCCGGTGCGGTCAGCCGGGCCAGGGAATTCGATCCGGCAACCAGTTGCGATGTGTTCCGCATCGGATTGTCGGACGATGCCGAGTTCGGATTGTTTCCGCCGTTGCTGCGTCAATTGCAAGAGGAGGCACCGGGCATCGTCGTGGTTGTGCGGCGGGCCAATTACCTGTTGATGCCGGCGTTGCTGGCGTCGGGAGAGATCTCGGTGGGCGTCAGTTACACCACGGACCTGCCGGCCAATGCCAAGCGCAAGAAGCTGCGCGATATTCCCTGCAAAGTACTGCGCGGTGATACCCGGCCGGGGCCGCTGACCCTGGATGAATACTGCGAACGGCCCCATGCAATGGTGTCGTTTTCCGGTGACTTGAGCGGCAATATCGATCTGGATCTGGCGAAGGTCGGGCGCAGTCGTCGTGTGGTGCTGGGGGTGCCGCAGTTCAGTGGGTTGCGGGCGTTGCTGGCGGGGACCGAGATGATCGCCACCGTGCCGGATTATGCGGCGTGTGCGTTGGTCGAGGGGTGTGGGTTGCGCGCCGAGGATCCGCCGTTCGAGATTGAGGCGGCGCAGTTGTCGATGGCCTGGAGCGGGGTGCATGACAATGATCCGGCGGAGCGGTGGTTGCGGGCGCGGATTGGGCAGTTCATGTCTTTGGCTTTGGATGTTTCTTAGGTGTTGACCTTGGCGGCCTCTGGGCCGACCAGGTTCTTGGTTGATTGAGTACATATCCGTTGCTGCGGTAACGGCGGCTTATGGTTCCGCTCTTACAGCGGGTCACTTTGGCAAACGCCCCAAAGTAACCAAAGGTCTCGCCCCTTACGTACGGCCCCTCGCTTAGGCTCGGGGTTCCTTCGCTCCGGCATTCATCCGGGGGCATTGCCCTCCGGTCGGCTTCGCTTCGACCTACATGCAATGAGTTCGACTGCGTCGAACGGCGCTGCGCGCCCATCCCCGGATGAACACCTCCACTCAGCCTGCCGAGGGGGCGGGTGGATCAAGATCAAAAGCTGCAGGCGAGCTAACGCTCGGCCTGTTGAGTGGTGAAGAGCGGGGGTGTACGTCGATCTGCCTTTGCTCTGCTCTTCTGTGGGAGCGAGCCTGCTCGCGAAGGCGGCCTACCGGCCGACCTGAATCCGGCGGATGTACCTCGACCCTGTGGGAGCGGGCTTGCCCGCGAAGGCGGCCTACCGGCCGACCTGAATCTGGCGGATGTACCTCGACCCTGTGGGAGCGGGCTTGCTCGTGAAGGCGGCCTACCGGCCGACCTGAATCTGGCGGATGTACCTCGACCCTGTGGGAGCGGGCTTGCCCGCGATGGCGGCCTGCGAGCCAACCAATCTCTCGCAGATACATGCAAATCAACCTGTGGGAGCGGGCTTGCTCGCGAATGCGTCATGACAGTTAGCATTGATGTTGACTGACCCACCGCTTTCGCGAGCAAGCCCGCTCCCACAGGATTTTGTGTGATTTGCAGAGCGCCGGCGCGCTCGCAAAACAGAGCACGTACATTCAATTTTTCCTCCCCCCGTCCCGGCACTATCGAATCCTGTTCCGGCGTATCGACGCCGGTGGTTTTTCATTGGTGCAGGTGGGCCATGGACACTTCGCGACGTGATGATCGGGCGCAAGACTGGGGGCTGCTTTTCCTGCGGGTCAGCGGCGGGTTGTTTCTTTTGTGGGTGCACGGTTTGCCCAAGCTGCTTTACTACAGTGCCGAGTTGCAGAACATCGAAGACCCTTTCCACCTGGGCGCAAACCTGACGCTGATGCTGGCGATCTTCGCCGAGGTGGTGTGCCCGCTGCTGATCGTCGGCGGGTTGCTGGTGCGTCTGGCGTGTTTGCCTGTTCTGTTTTTGCTGTGGGTGTCGATGTTGCTCGTGCATCCGCAGTGGACCCTCTTCGAAGGCCAGTTCGGCTGGCTGTTGCTGATCGTGTTCACCAGCATTCTCATCGCCGGGCCGGGACGGCTGGCGCTCAATGTCCGTTTCGCCGGAGCCTTGCGTTATGTCTGATCTCAATCGCCGTGAGCCGGCCAGTCCCGGGCCTGATGAGGTGGTGACCCTGATCGTCAAGCACCGGGTCAAGGCCGGTTTCGAAGTGCCTTATGAAGCCTGGCTGCGCAACATCGTCAAGGTGGCCGCGCAGAATGTCGGGCACCTGGGCGTGGATGTGGTGCGCGGCAAGAACGCCGGCCTCGACACCTATACCTGTGTGCTGCGCTTTTGCTCGACCGAGGCGATGCAGAACTGGCTCGATTCGCCGCAGCGCCAGGCGTTGGTCGACGAAGCCGCGCCGATGCTGGCCGATGGCGACCAGACCGAAGTCAATCCGGTCAACGAGTTCTGGTTCTCGCCCCAGGCCGAAGCCGGTACGCCACCGCCGCGCTGGAAGCAGGCCGTGGTGACGTTGCTGGTGATCCTGCCGCACACCTTGCTGGTGCCGCTGCTGTGGGGGCCGTTGTTGCGGCTCAACGCCTTGCTCTCCAACTACGTGGTGGCGACGTTCCTGATCACCCTGACCATCGTGCTCTCGGTGGTTTACATCTTCATGCCCATGGCGACGCGTCTGTTCGCGCCCTGGCTGTCTCCCGCCACATTGCACGAGGAACCCTGATGAACGCCGATCTGATTCTGTTCAATGGTCAATTTCATACCGTTGACCGCGAAAAGCCGCTCGCCAGCGCGGTGGCGATCAGCGACGGTCGCTTTGTCGCGGTGGGCAGTGATGCCGAGGCCATGGCCCTGCGTGGCTCGAGCACCCAAGTGATCGACCTCAAGGGCCGCTGTGTGATTCCCGGGCTCAACGACTCGCACTTGCACCTGATCCGTGGTGGCTTGAACTACAACCTTGAACTGCGCTGGGAAGGGGTGCCGTCCCTGGCCGATGCCTTGCGCATGCTCAAGGACCAGGCCGACCGCACGCCGACGCCGCAGTGGGTGCGGGTGGTCGGTGGCTGGAACGAATTCCAGTTCGCCGAGAAGCGCATGCCGACCCTGGCCGAGCTCAACCAGGCGGCACCGGACACCCCGGTGTTCGTACTGCACCTGTACGACCGCGCCTTGCTCAACCGCGCTGCCTTGCGTGTCGCCGGTTACACCCGCGACACGCCGAACCCGCCGGGTGGCGAGATCGTGCGCGACGCCAATGGCGAGCCGACCGGCATGCTGGTGGCGCGGCCCAACGCGATGATTCTGTACTCGACCCTGGCCAAGGGGCCGAAGCTGCCGTTGGAGTATCAGGTCAACTCGACCCGCCAGTTCATGCGTGAACTCAACCGCTTGGGCCTGACCAGCGCCATCGATGCCGGCGGTGGTTTCCAGAATTATCCGGACGATTACCAGGTGATCGAGCAGTTGGCGAAGGATGAGCAACTGACCGTGCGCATCGCCTACAACCTGTTCACCCAGAAACCCAAGGAAGAGCTGACCGATTTCAAGAACTGGACCGGTAGCGTCAAGCTGCACCAGGGTGACGATTACCTGCGCCACAACGGCGCCGGGGAAATGCTGGTGTTCTCGGCGGCGGACTTCGAAGACTTCCTCGAGCCGCGCCCGGACCTGCCGCCAACTATGGAAGCCGAACTGGAACCAGTGGTGCGTCACCTCGTCGAGCAACGCTGGCCGTTCCGTTTGCACGCCACCTACAACGAATCCATCAGTCGCATGCTCGACGTGTTCGAGAAGGTCAACCGCGACATTCCGTTCAACGGCTTGCCGTGGTTTTTCGATCACGCCGAAACCATCACCCCGCAGAACATCGAGCGGGTGAGGGCGCTGGGCGGCGGCATCGCGATTCAGGATCGCATGGCGTTCCAGGGCGAGTATTTCGTCGAGCGGTACGGCGCGAAAGCGGCCGAAGCCACGCCACCGATCAAGCGCATGCTGGCCGAGGGTGTACCGGTCGGTGCCGGTACCGACGCCACGCGGGTATCGAGCTACAACCCGTGGACTTCGCTGTACTGGATGGTCAGTGGCCGCACCGTCGGCGGCCTGGAACTGCACGCCGAAGGTCTGTCGCGCCTCACGGCGCTGGAACTGTTCACCCACGGCAGCGCCTGGTTCTCGTCCGAGCAAGGCAAGAAAGGCCAGATCAAGGTCGGGCAATTGGCCGACGTCGCCGCCCTCAGTGCGGACTTCTTCAGCGTCGATGAAGAGGCGATCAAGTGGATCGAGTCGGTGCTGACGGTGGTCGGCGGCAAGGTGGTGTACGGCGCCGGTGACTTCGAGAAGCTCGGGCCGGCCAGCGTGCCGGTACTGCCGGACTGGTCGCCGGTGGTGAAAGTGCCGGGCCACTGGCGCCCGACCTCGCCGATGCAGGCCCAGGTTCACCACTGCAGCGGGCCCTGTGCGGTGCATTCCCACAGCCATGAGCGGGCGCGCCTGTCGAACGCGCCGGTCAGTGATTTCGCCGGTTTCTGGGGCGCCTTTGGCTGCTCGTGTTTTGCCTTCTGACGCATTCAAAAAAGCGCCGACCCAACAGGGCGGCGCGGTATGCAACAACCATCCATCAAGGAGCTTCCAATGAGCAACGTTCCGTACAAACGCCTGAACAAAGACGATGCCGTGGTCTTGCTGGTCGACCACCAGACCGGTCTGATCTCGCTGGTACAGGATTTCTCGCCCAACGAGTTCAAGAACAACGTGCTGGCGCTGGGCGACATCGCCAAGTTCTTCAAACTGCCGACCATCCTCACCACCAGTTTCGACAGCGGTCCGAACGGCCCGATCGTGCCGGAGCTCAAGGCGCAGTTCCCGGACGCGCCGTTCATTGCCCGCCCGGGCCAGATCAACGCCTGGGACAACGAAGATTTCGTCAAGGCGATCAAGGCCACCGGTCGCAAGCAACTGATCATCGCCGGTGTGGTGACCGACGTGTGCGTGGCATTCCCGACCCTGTCGGCCATTGCCGAAGGCTTTGAGGTGTTTGTAGTGACCGACGCTTCCGGCACCTTCAACACCACCGTGCAACAAGCGGCCTGGGCACGCATGTCGGCCGCCGGTGCGCACCTGCTGAACTGGTTCTCCGTGGCCTGCGAGCTGCAAGGCGACTGGCGCAACGACATGGAAGGCCTGGCCAACCTGCTGTCCGAGCGCCTGCCGAACTATCGCAACCTGATCAACAGCTACATGAAATTCACGGCCAAGTAATGGTTGTGGCTGCTGGCTCTGGCCAGCAGCCTTGTAGGAGCTGCCGAAGGCTGCGATCTTTCTGGCCTTTTCGAAGCGCTGGATCAAAAGATCGCAGCCTTCGGCAGCTCCTACAGGCGAGGGGTGAATTCAACACTGTGAACATAGAAGGGAAAAGCGGCTATAAGGTGTTTGGCTGTCAACCAGGAAGTGACAATGAACCCCTTCGAAGATATGCGTATTTTTTGCCAGGTGATGGACTCTGGAAGCTTCACGGCTGCCGCCGATCAACTGGGGCTGTCCAAGCAGTTTGTCAGCCGTCGCTTGATGCAACTCGAAGAGCGCCTGGGCGTGCGCCTGCTCAATCGCTCGACCCGGCGACTGGATGTCACGCCGCTGGGGCAAAGCTATTACGAGTCAGCCTTGCGCTTGCTCAGCGAAGTCGAACAAGTGGAGCAGGGCATCGCCGGCCAGACCACCGAGCCACGCGGGACCCTTCGTGTGAGCGCTCCGCTGTCGTTCGCACTGGCGCATCTGGGCTGCCTGTTGCCGGCGTTTTTGCAGCGCTATCGCGATGTGACGGTGGAGATGGATTTGAGCGATCGGCCTGTGGATTTGCTGGGTGAGGGATACGACCTGGCGTTGCGCATCGGCACGCTCGAGGACTCGACCTTGATTGCCCGGCGGATCGCCTCGATCCAGCGGGTGTATTGCGCCAGCCCTGCGTACCTGGCCCAGCGCGGCACACCGCTAAAACCTGAGGATTTGCACGGTCATGACTGTCTGCCGTACGGCCATGGTCGACAGGTGCAATGGCGTTTTGCGGGGCAGGGCAAGCCGCTGACGGTCAATGTCACAGGGCGGATGCGGGTCAACAACGGCGAGGTGCTCAGGGAGGCGGCTATCGCCGGCCTGGGGATCACGTATTTGCCAGCGTTCATCGTCGGCTCGGCGCTGAAGGATGGACGGCTGGTGGAGGTACTGGAGGATTTGCGCCCCGAGCCGCTGACGTTATCGGCGGTGTATCCGCAGCATCGTCAGAGTTCGCGGCCGGTGCAGGTGCTGGTTGAGTTTTTGCGCGAGGCGCTGGATCAGTCTGAGGGTGGGTTGTAATAAAATGGTCGACACAATCAAATGTGGGAGCGGGCTTGCTCGCGAAGGCGGTGTGACAGTCAAAGAAGTTGTTGACTGACCCACCGCCTTCGCGAGCAAGTCGGATCGCCGCACCGCCGCTCCCACAGGGTTTTGTGTTGTATTGGAATCAGCGGGAATCAGGTCCTTTTGTCATCGCCGGGTTGGGCATGGACACCACGGTCATCGCCGGGCTCGCCATTGGCATGGACACCACGGTCATCGCCGGGCTCGCCATTGGCATGGACACCACGGTCATCGCCGGGCTCGCCATTGGCATGAACGCCACGGTCATCGCCGGGCTCGCCATTGGCATGAACGCCACGGTCATCGCCGGGCTCGCCATTGGCATGGACGCCACGGTCATCGCCGGGTTCGCCATTGGCGTGGACGCCATGGTCATCCCCCGCTTCATCATGGGTGCCGTTGCGTCCTGAGGACGAGGCCGTTCCGGAGTGGCTCGAACCGCTGTTGGCACTGCCATGGCCGCTGTTGCTGCCATGGTCGCCGCTATGGCCGCTGCCGCTGTTGCCGCCGTTGCCACCACTGCCGCTTCCGCCGTGACTACCGCCACCGCCGCCACCATTACCGCCACCGCCGCCGCCATTGCCGCCGCCACCTCCATTGC
>NZ_PYUK01000037.1:0-20633 GCF_003097365.1 Pseudomonas sp. B1(2018) | reverse complement strand
TGACCACCGCCCAGGTGGCCGCGCTGAAGCCGGCCCAAGTGGCTGCCCTGACCACCACGCAAGTGGCGGCCATGGAAACCGCGGATGTCGCCGCACTGACCACCGCCAGCGTCGTGGCCCTGACCACCGCCCAGGTCGCTGCACTGACCACGGCCCAGGTTGCCGCGCTGACCACGGCCCAGATCGCGGCCATGGAAACCGCTGACGTGGCGGCACTCACTACCGCTCAGGTAGTGGCGTTGACCACGGCCCAAGTCGCCGCGCTGAAACCGGCCCAAGTGGCTGCGCTGACCACCACGCAAGTGGCGGCCATGGAAACTGCCGATATCGGTGCGCTGACCACCGCCAGTGTCGTGGCCCTGACCACGGCCCAGGTCGCTGCACTGACCACGGCCCAGGTGGCAGCTCTGAAGGCGACCCAGATCAGCGCCCTGGAAACCGCTGATGTGGCGGCCCTCACCACCGCCCAGGTGGTGGCACTGACCACGGCACAAGTGGCTGCGCTGACTACCGCCCAAGTGGCTGCGCTGACCACCACGCAAGTGGCGGCCATCGAAACCGCTGACATCGCCGCATTGACCACCGCCAGCATCGCGGCCCTGACCACTGCGCAGGCCGCTGCCCTGACCACCGCCCAGGTGGTAGCGCTGACCACCGCCCAGGTGGCCGCGCTGAAGCCGGCCCAAGTGGCTGCCCTGACCACCACGCAAGTGGCGGCCATGGAAACCGCGGATATCGGTGCGCTGACCACCGCCAGCGTCGTGGCCCTGACCACCGCCCAGGTGGCGGCGTTGACCACCGCCCAGGTGGCGGCCCTGAAGGCGACCCAGGTCGCGGCCATGGAAACCGCTGACGTGGCGGCCCTCACCACCGCCCAGGTGGTGGCACTGAGCACGGCACAGGTCGCCGCGCTGACCACCGCGCAAGTGGCGGCATTGACCACCACGCAAGTGGCGGCCATCGAAACTGCCGATATCGGCGCGCTGACGTCTGCCCAACTGGTCGCGTTGACCACTGCCCAGGTCGCTGCACTGACCACGGCCGAGGTGGCGGCCCTGAAGGCGACCCAGATCAGCGCTCTGCAGACTGTCGATGTCGCTGCCCTGACCACCGCCCAGGTGGTGGCGTTGACCACTGCCCAGGTGGCGGCCTTGACCACCGCGCAAGCGGCGGCCTTGACCACCACGCAAGTGGCGGCACTTGAAACCGCGGACATTGCCGCGCTGACAGTGAGCGACACTGCAAGCCTGACCACCGCGCAGACGGCTGCCCTGACCACCGCCCAGGTGGTGGCCCTGACCACCGCCCAGGTGGCGGCCCTGACCACCGCCCAGGTCGCAGCCCTGACCACCACGCAAGTGGCGGCCATCGAAACTGCGGATATCGGCGCGCTGACTTCAGCTCAACTGGTAGCGTTGACCACTGCCCAGGTGGCGGCCCTGACCACGGCGCAGATCGCGGCCCTCAAGCCGACCCAGATCAGCGCCCTGGAAACCGCCGATATAGCGGCCCTGACCACCGCGCAGATCGTGGCGATCGAAACCACCGACATGGCGGCGTTGACCACGGCGCAAGTCGCGGCGCTGACCACGGCGCAAGCCATAGTCCTGACCACGGCGCAACTGTCGCACCTGTCGATGGCCCAGGTTGATTCGTTCACCACGGCGCAACTGCAGGCGATGAGCGCCACCCAGATCGACGCGCTGGCCCTGTCCACGCCGCTGGTCCTGGACCTCAACGGCGATGGCGTACAGACCACTCACCTGAGCAATGGCGTCAAGTTCGACCTCAATGCCGACGGCCACAAGGAAACCACCGGCTGGACCGCTGGCGGTGACGGCCTGCTGGCGCTTGACCTCAATGGCGATGGCCAGGTCAACGATGGCTCCGAGCTGTTCGGTTCCTCGTTCCGTCTGCCGGACGGTTCGTTGGCCAAGGACGGCTTCGAGGCCCTCGTCAGCCTGGACAGCAACCATGACGGCGCGGTCAACGGGGCGGACCAACTGTTCGCGGCGCTGCAAGTCTGGGTCGATGGGAACAACGATGGCGTCAGTGAGAAGGGCGAGATGCACACCCTCAAGGAGCTGGGCATCACCCAGTTCAACCTGGATGTGGCCAAGACCGCCGAGCTCAACCATGGCAACCTGATCGGTCTCGACAGCAGCTTCGAAACCAGCGATGGCCAGAGCCATACGATCGCCGACGTCTGGTTCCGCACCGACGCCAATGGCAATCAGTCCCTGGACCTGACCAAGCTGGATTCGCCGGCAGTCGAAGCTCACTCCCTGGGTGCAATCGATCTGGCGGCCGATGGCGGCAAGGCCAGCGTACTGACCGTCGATGCCGAGGCTGTCGCCAAGCTCGGCCAGGCTGGCCAGGTGGATGTGGCCAGCGGTGCCGCAGCACCGGTGCAGATGATCGTCAACGGTGACCACAACGACACGGTCAACATCACTGGCGACAGTGGCCAGTGGCAGGCGGCGGGGACCACCACGGTCGATGGCGCCAGCTACAACGTGTTCAACGACGGCGACGTCCAGTTGTTGGTCGCAACCGACGTGCAGACTTGGATTCACTGAGTTTCAGTGGTAAACCTTGACTGATCCGATACCGGGCTCGAAAGAGCTCGGTATTTTTTTATTGGAAGAGAACTTCGCGCAAATGCTTAGACAGAATCTTGAGAGCCCGAACCTCGATGTCGTGCTGGCCGCAGCCCTGCAGCTGGCCGAGGGTATCGCTCTGGAACCGATGAAGTTGCTCGAAACCGCAGACCGGCTCAATGGCGCGCAACGCATTGCCGATGTCGCGGTGCTCTACCAGCGCTGGCTGCAGCACTGCCATTCGTCGGTCAATTACATTATCCAGTTCAACCTGGGGGCCACGCTGTCGCAACTGGGGCAGATCGAGGCCGCAGAGGCCGCCTATCGCGCCGCCATTGCCCAGAACCCGGAATTCGCCCAGGCGTGGTTCAACCTGGGGACGCTGCTGGAGCGTCAGAACAAACCGCAGGAGGCCCTGGCCATCTGGCAGTCGATGCTCGATGACCGCATGGTCGACGCCACGCAAAGCCGCGAGCTGTACCTGATGACCTGCAACAACCTGGGCCGCCTGTTCGAGGAAACCCGGCAGTTGCAGAAATCCGAAGCCATCCTGCGCACCAGCCTGGATGCCGACCCGAATCAACCCAAGGTGATTCAGCACTGGGTGCACTTGCGCCAGAAGCAATGCGTGTGGCCGGTCTATGAACCACCGGCAGGCTTGACCCGTGGCGATCTGCTCAAGGCGTCTTCGCCCCTGGCACTGCTCGCCGGCAGCGATGACCCCGGTCTGCAACTGGCCGCCGCGGTGCACTTCGTCAAGGAACGGGTCAATGTACGGGTACCCGCCCTGGCTTCGGCTCAAGGCTATGGCCACCAGAAGTTGCGCATCGGCTTCCTGTCTTCGGACTTCTGCCTGCACGCGGTGTCGTTGCTGACGGTGGAGCTGTTCGAGCTGATCGATCGGCAGCGCTTTGAGGTGTACGGTTTTTGCTGGAGCCGCGAAGACGGTTCGGCCCTGCGCGAGCGGGTCAGGCAGGCCATGGATCACTTCGTGCGCATCGATGCCATGGACGATGCCACTGCCGCGCAATGCATCCGCAACCATGAAATCGACATCCTCATCGACCTGCACGGGCTGACGTCCGGGGCCCGGCCGGACATTCCGGCATACCGCCCGGCTGCGGTGCAGATGACTTACCTGGGCTTTCCCGGGTCGACCGGCTTGCCGGGCATCGATTATGTGATCGCCGATCGCTACCTGATCCCCGACAGCGAGAAGGCGTACTACAGTGAAACACCGCTGTACCTGGCGCAGATCTACCAGTGCAGCGACCGCCAGCGCCCCGTTGCGGCGTTGCCGACCCGCGCCGAGTGCGGCTTGCCGCAAGAGCGTTTCGTGTTTTGCTCGTTCAACAACAACTACAAGTTCAACGAAGAAGTGTTCGACTGCTGGATGCGGATCCTGCAGCGCGCCCCCGACAGTGTGTTGTGGCTGCTGGCCGACAACCAGTGGGCCCAGGAAAACCTCTGCGCCAGGGCCGAGGCGCATGGCGTGGATCCGGCACGCCTGCTGTTCGCCCCGCGGGTTGCACCGGAGCAATACCTGGCCCGCTACAGTGCCGCGGATCTGTTTCTCGACGCGTATCCGTTCAATGCCGGGACCACGGCCAACGATGCCCTGTGGATGGGGCTGCCGGTGCTGACCCGCTCGGGCCGTACTTTTGCCTCGCGCATGGCCGGCAGCCTGCTGACTGCGCTGGACCTGCCGGAGCTGATCACCACCACGCTGGCCGAGTACGAAGAGCGTGCCGTCGAACTGGCGACCCGGGCGGACCTGTTGCCCGGCTTGCGTGAGCGTCTGCACCGGGGCCGCGAGCACTCGGCGCTGTTCGACACACCACGCTTCGTCAGGGATTTCGAGGACGCGATCAGCAGTGTGGCGCCTGGCCGGGTCTGATGCTGTCGCTGTCCTCTGTAGGAGCGAGTTCGCTCGCGATGGACTTGAGAGCGCCGCGTTCAGTCAGTAAACACGCGTTATCGTTTACGACCATCGCGAGCAAGCTCGCTCCTACAGTTAATCAGTCGATCAGTCGATCAGTCGATCAGTCGATCAGTCGATCAGTCGATCAGTAGGTCAGTAGGTCAGAACAACCCCTGGACCTTTTCCAGCTCATTGCGGGTCATCTGGCCGGTGCGGGTGTGCAGGTTGACGTAGCTTTGCAGCATCGCCAGCTTGGTATCGAGCAGGTCACGCTTGGAGGAGAACAGGCGCTGTTGGGCATCGAGGATGTCGACCGTCGAGCGCACGCCGGCCTCATAGCCTTTTTCCGCGGACTTCAGGGCGGTCTGGCTGGAGCGCACGGCCGTCACCAGGGCCTTGATCTTCTCGAAGCCCGCCACCACCCCCAGGTAGTTGAGCTCGAGGTCCTCGTTCATTTGCTGGAGCTGGACTTCATACCCGGATCGGGCACTCTCCAGGGCAGCGCGGGCCTTTTCCGAAGAAGCGCTGACCCCGCCGCCCTGGTACAGCGGGATATCGATGACGACGCCCACGTAGTATGTCGACTGGCGCTGGGACGTTTCGTTGATGTCGCTCTGGCCGACCTGCGCCAGTCGGCCGCTCAGCGCCACGGTCGGGTAGTGCCCGGCCTTCTGCTGGTTGAGGTTGGCTTCGGCCACTTTGATCGAAGCCCGGCTGATGCCCAGTGCCGACGCGGCCTGGTCGGCCTTGATCAGCCAGTAGTCGAGGTCCTGCTCGGGGGTAAGCAAGGCGGCGGCCGGTGCCTGCTCCTGCATCTGCGGGATCTCGCTGACGGTAATCCCGGCGCGACCCGCCAGCTTGCGCAGGGCCGCACGATGCTGGGCCTGCAACTGGATTTCCTGGGCACGGATGGAATCGAGCCGGGCTTGCGCTTCTTCAAGGTCGGTGATGCTGCCTTCACCGGCTTCGAACAGGCGCCGGGATTGCTTGGCCAGTTCTTCGACCGAGGCTTTCTGCTGGATCGTCAGCTTGAGTTCGTTTTCCACCTGGGCGAGATCGAAATAGGCCTGCACCACGCGATCGAAGAGCTGCTGGTCGGCGCCTTCGTGCTGGACTTCGCCCAACTGCCCACGCGCCTTGGCCTGCTCGTAGGAGGCCCAGCGACCTTTGTCGAACAGCGGCTGGATAACCGACAGGGCAACGCTGTCGGAAGTGTATTGATCGTTCTGGTTATTGGCGCGGGACTGCTTTTCGAACTCTCCGCCCTTGCCATAGCGCGAGTTGATGGCGACCTGCGGCAGCAAGCCGCTGCGGCCGATAGCCTCTTCCTGGCGCGATGCCTCGAAGTCATGGTTGGCAACCTGGTAGGTCGCATCGTTGAGTCGCGAGGCGTCGTAGAGGGCGACCAGTGACAACGGCGCTTCAGCCGCCAGCAGCCGGCACGAGCAGAACACGGAGAGTAGCAAGGCGATGCGTACGGACACGGTCATTCTTCCTTGAAAGCCCCGGCCATACGCTCGGTCACCGGCTGCATCAAGTAATTGGCAAGGGTGCGTTCGCCGGTCTTGACCAGTACTTCGGCCTGCATGCCTGGCTTGACATCCAGGCCCAGCTCGCGCAGATGGATGATCGCCTCGGGGCTGACCGAGACCTCCACCGAAAAGTAGGGCGAACCGGTGTGTTCGTCGATCAACTGGTCGGCCGATACCGTGAGCACCTTGCCGACGATCACCGGGGTGTGGACCCGTTGCAACGAACCGAAACGCAGATCGACTGGCAGCTCCGGCTTGAGCCGGTCGGCCATCATCGGCGGGAATTGCGCCTTGACCACCCAGCTTGAGCCTTGCGGGACAATGTCCATCAGGCGCTGGCCCGCGGGTGCGACGCCGCCGACGGTGTGCACGGTCATGCCCATCACCTGGCCGGCGACGGGCGCAACGATGGCGGCACTGTTGACTTCGAATTCCAATGACTTGATCTGGTCGATCAGGCTTGAGGTCTGCGCCACGACCTGGGTCAATTGCGACTCGGCGTCGCTGCGAAAGACCTGCCCCTGTTGCAACGCCTTGAGCTCGCTTTCATTGATCGCCTGGCGCGTGCGGCCGATATCGGAAACGCTCGAAGCCAATTGGGCGCCCAGCTGCGCCGCACTGCTTTCCGCTTCGAACAGCCGGTTGCGTGGCAGATAACCTTCACGGGCCAGTTCCCGCAGCCCCTTGAGCGCCTGCTCCTGGAATTGCAGTTGTACGGCGTGGTTGCGCTTGATCTCTTCGAAGCCCTGGAGCTGTTCTTTGAGCGAGGCTATTTCGTGCCGGCTGATTTGCATGCGGCTGGCCAGTTCGGCACGGCGGGTGGCGAACAGATAGCCTTGCAGCTCCATCGCCGCGACGGCGCGCGGGTCACCGGCACGGGCCAGCAAGGCCTCGGACCACTGTACCGTGTCGCGGTTAAGGCGTTCGGCCGTCAGCCTGTCCTCGACGGCGCGGGCGCCGAGCCACTGGCCCAGGGCGACATCCAGTTGCGACTTGGCCTGGACGGTGTTGAGCTGCATCACCACTTGCCCCTGCTGCACCCGGTCGCCTTCACGTACCAGGATGCTGTCGATCGTGCCGCCATTGCGCGACTGCACGGTCTTGCGCTCGCCGGAAACCACCACGGTGCCGCTACCGACCACGCCGCGGTCAAGCGGTGCCAGGCAGGCCCAGAGCAGGAACCCGCCCAGGCTCAGGAGCAAAAACCACACGCCGATCCTGGCAATGCCCGCAGCATCCGCATCGGGCTTGTTCTCGGGGGGCGAAATGTCGCTCGAACTGGGTTGCATTGACGCCTCAGGCTTCTTGATTGCGGGGTTCGACGGCTTTTGCCGGTGTCGCAGGCACCAGGGTCTTGAGCACCTGGTCACGCGGGCCGAACAGGGTTTGTACGCCGTCCTTGAGGAACAACAGCTTGTCGACCGCGCCGAGAATGCTCGGCCTGTGGGTGACCAGCACCACGGTGCAGCCTTCGGCCTTGAGCTTGCGCACGGCCTGCACCAGTGCCGCTTCACCGGCATCGTCGAGGTTGGAGTTGGGCTCGTCGAGCACCACCAGCGCCGGTTGGCCATACAGCGCGCGGGCCAGGCCGATGCGCTGCTTCTGGCCGCCGGACAACCCCAGTCCGCCAGTCCCGAGCAAGGTGTCATAGCCTTTGGGGAAGTGCAGGATCATCTCGTTGATACCGGCCAGTTGCGCCGCTGCGATGACCTTGCCTGGGTCCACCTCGCCGAAGCGCGCGATGTTTTCGGCGATGCTGCCATCGAACAGCTCGATGTCCTGAGGCAGGTAACCCAGATGCGGGCCGAGGGCCGCACGCGACCACTGGCCGATCTCGGCACTGTCCAGGCGTACCGAGCCCTGCCTGGCGGTCCAGATGCCGACCATGGCGCGCGCCAGGGAGGACTTGCCTGATGCGCTCGGCCCGATGATCGCCAGGACTTCGCCCTTGGCCAGGCTGATGGTCACGCCGTTGACTGCGGGCTTGTGCATGCCCGGCGGGGTGATCACCAGGCGGTCGATGCTCAGGGCCCCGGTCGGTGCCGGCAGGGGCATGCCTGGCGCGGCCTTGGGGAATTCGTTGAGCAGGCGGTTCAAGCGTTCGTAGCTGCTCTTGGCGTTCCCCATCTGCTTCCACGAACCGATCAGCGCCTCGGCCGGCGCCATGGCTCGTCCCAGCAATACCGACACGGCGATCATCACCCCGGCGGAAATCTGGTTCTCGATCACCAGGATGGCGCCCAGGCCAAGGGCCAGCGATTGCCAGGTCATGCGCACAAAGCGTGACAGCGCAGCGATCCGCGAGCTGCGGTCACTGGCCTCGCCCTGCTCGGTAATGACCCGCTGCTGTACGTTGAACCAGCGCTGGCGCAAGGGCGCGAGCATGCCCATCGCCTGAATCACCTCGGCGTTCTGCAAGGTGCTGTTCACATAGCTTGAAGACGCCACGGACAAACGGTTGGCTTCGCTCATGCTTTTGCGGGTGGTCAGCTCGTTCCAGACGCCCAGCCCGGCAAGGATCAGCGAGCCGATGACCGTGAACACCCCAAGCCAGGGATGGAACAGGAACGTCGCGATGACATAGATCGGCAGCCACGGCGCATCGAAGATGGCAATCAACGCCGGACCGGTGACGAACTGCCGAATGCTGTTCAAATCGCTCAGCACCTGGGCCGGGTTGGCGCTGTGCTCCTTCAGGCTGCGCTCGAAGGCCGCATCGAATACTCGCTCGCCCAACTGAGTGTCCAGGCCGGCGCTCATCTTGATCATCACCTGGCCGCGCACCCACTCCAGCACACAGCCGAGGGCAAAGAACCCGAGCAGGATCAGACTCAGCATCAACAGCGTGGTTTCATTGCGGCTGGTCAGGACGCGGTCGAAAACCTGCATCATGTAGATGGACGGGACCAGCATCAGCAGGTTGATCACCCCGCTGAACAGTGCCAACACGCCGAACAGTCGACGATAACGTAGCAGCGCGGCATCAATATCTCGCTGGGGATCTAGGAAGAGTCGCATAAAGTCCGAAAGATGAAAAAAACATTGGGAAAGACGACGGTTATGTTGATGCCCGGGTGCATTGCGCGGCGGCGATGCTAGCACTTTGCCCCTTGTTAATGAACAGCTTGAAGCCAGTCGGCACCTCTATTCCATCGGCTTGAAGGAGGCGATCTTGAGTAGGTTTTCGATGAGCCGACGAGCAGTCACCAGGCCGGCTCGATGCGGGCATGGGCAAGCCCGCTTCATGCGCTGAGCAAGTCGCCTCTGGAGCGCGTCGAATCGCCCCGGATTCTCCAGGCACCTTGAAAAATCACTGCGTAATGCTTCCCAAGTACCCGTTCACAAAGCGTTCCTCAGGGATTGCAGGTGGGCGACCTGACGGCTGAATTCAACGCTTGAAAGCCGTTGGTTCGGACGCGGGCTCATGGCCTGGCTGATAGCGCGTGTGGGTTGGCCGGTCAGGTGTGCTAGCAGCAACCATTGTTCGTCGACGGCGAGTAGTTCAAAGCCGGGATGTCGTCGTCGCACGCGCCGCAGGATGTCCTGCTGCAAGGCTTGCAACAGGCCGGCTTGACCGTTGCGGCGCAACAGGAAGTCGGCACTGGCGCGCAGGTGCTCTTGCAGTTGCCGGCGTGCTTTCGGTGCCGGTTCCAGCAACGGCCCCTGACGTACGCCAAAGTGCCAGAAACCCAGGCCGATCAAGGCGAACAACGCGACCAGCGCCTGGGGGAAGTCACGCAGCAGCAAGGTCGGCAGGCTGTCGTGATCGGTGTTGAAGATCAGCGTCACGCGGGTGTCGGCGGTCAGGTACCAGAGCAGCCAGGCGTTGTCGTACTGTTCGATGGCCGGGGTTTTCCACAGGTCGGCATCAGTGACCACGATGATCGAGCCGAGTCCGTAATCGAGTTGCATCATGTGCGTCGCCCTGGCGCTGTTGGCCCAGGCCTGGGCGAGGTTTTTCGGGTCTTCGAGATGGAAGGCGGTATCGAAACCGGCATAGGCCGGGGCGTCTTCGTCTTCCAGATAGAGCTTGGTCAGTTGTGGGTAAGGATCGTCACCGATATCCGGTGGCGGCGCCTTGAGGTCTTTGCTCAAGAACTGGCGCAGTTGTACCCGGTCAAGCAGCAGGTCATTGCTGTGGCCGAGTTTTTCATCCCACAACGACTCGGCGACGAACAACAGCCGCCCGCCGCCTCGGGTCCAGTTCATCACCTGGTCGATCTGCCGTGGCGTCATGTTGTAGCGGTCCCCGAGCAACAACAGGCTGTGTCGATGCGGATCGAGGCTGGGGAGGATGTCCAGGCTGTTGGCGTGATCGACGCTCAGGCCTTGTCGGCGCAGGAACAGTTGCGCCGCCAGATAAGGGTCGGCCCTGGCTTCGGGAGAAGGGCCGTGGTCGATTTCGACTTGATAGGGGGTTGCCTTGAGGTACAGATAAATACCCAGCGCCGCCGCCAGCACGGCGAGCAGTGCAATGGCGATCGTGCCCCGGCGCCGACTCAATGAAGCGTCTCCGGGTCGAACAACACGCGCCAGCCGTCACACAGTTCCTGTCGCACCTGTTCGGGGGGCAGGCGGTGACCGTAGGCCATGCCTTGCCAGTGCCCGGTCAGGTTTTTGCTGTAGGCCAGCAAGGCCGGTTGCTGTAATTGCTCGATGCGCTGCAGCACCTGTTCTTCAGTGTCGGCGGCCTCGAGCGCGATGTTGAAATCGTGCGACAAGCGGCTGAGCAAGGCGCGATAGAGCAAGCCGAGGGCTTCGCGCGGATGGCTCTGCCAGAGACTTTCGGCGCGGGCGGCAATGTCGGCGGGCAGGGACTCGGGCTTGAGGTCCAGGCCAAACGCCTGCTGCGGCAAGGGGGGCACGGCTTTGACGCCGAGGGTCGGTCGCCGGCTGACGAACGCCTGCACCCAGTCGCGATAGCGCCAGATCAACAGGCCGACAGCACCGATGACGATGCCCCACAGCGCGATTTCAATCAAGTTCGCCAAGGCTCTGAAGTGCTGTCCCTCAAACAGCTTCAACAGGGACTTCAACCATTGCGGTGTCTGCCCGTCGCCCGACGCTTGCGCGCCCGGCGGGTCTTCGCTGAAGCGATAGCGTGTCACCGCTTCCCGGTTCTTGAAGGGCGGCTGTTCGAGGATCGTCTTGATGCCGTCCCTGGCGACCTGAGTGTTCAGGGGCTGGTCCAGCAGCCGTGGGCTGTCGGGTGAAATGGTCGGTTCGGCGGCCCACACGCTGTGTGCAGGTGCCATCAGCCACATCACGGCGATCAACAGCACGCTGCTTGCGCTGATCAGACGCTGGCGCATCCGGCGGAACACCAGTTCGATATCCCAGGCTTCCAGCACGGTGCGCCGGTTCAAATAAAGGCTGAAACCGCAGGCGACATAGATCGGCTCCCAGACCACCAGCACCAGTGCATAAAACAGGTTGGTCAGGTGTTCCAGCCAGCGCCAGTCCTGGGTGGCCGCAGAGATCAGCGACTGCCAGCTCCAGTCCAGCGCGACCTGTTGTGGCAGCAGCAGATAGAACAACACCATCAAGCCGATCCACAGCGCGCCTTCCAGGTGCGCGCCGATGATCGTCAGCCAGCGTGCGGCGCCGGCGTCCCGCTGCAACAGCACCTCTAAACGCTGTTGGCGCTGTTGTCCGTCGAGGCCTTCGAGTTGCGCCACCGGCATCACGAAACTGCGCTGCAGACTCAGGCGTCGCCAGGTCAGGCTGGCCAGCAATTGCCCTTTGAGCAGCCGCGGCCATTGCCGCAGGGCCTGCTTGAGCGTGGGTGTTTCGCCAAACATGGCTTTGGACAAGATGTACAAGGGCAGGCGGTCGAATGCCGGTTTCAACCACCAGAAAATCAACACGGCGAGAGAGGGTGAGTCCCAGAGCCCCCAACTGAGCAACGCGAACACCGGCAACGTGAGCAGCGCCCAACTGGTCATCAGCAAGCGTCGATGGCGCTGGCTCAGGAGCACGCCGAGGTCCATGGCTTCCCAGGTCGAGCGCGGGCGAATGACCACGCTGGCGTCATTCAGGCGCATGGCGGCGACGTCCGGCGAACATGAGATAAACCACCACCAGCAACCAGAGCGCCGCGCCCACCAGGTACTTGGTCTGGGGCGACGGGCGAGTCATCGATGACCAGTAGGCTTCGATAAACGCCGCGATCAACAGAAACAGCATGACCCCGCAGATCAGCAGCACGCTCTTGCGCGCCGCCAATCGCAAGGACTCGGCACGGGGCAGGCGCCCCGGGGCGACCAACGCCCAGCCCAGCTTCAGACCGGCGGCGCCTGCCAGGGCGATGGCGCTGAGTTCGAAAGCGCCATGGCCGATCACGAATGACCAGAAGGTCTGCCCGTAGCCGACGTAGGTCAGGTGCCCGGCCACCGCACCGATCATCAGGCCGTTGTAGATCAGGAAGAACACGCTGCCCAGGCCGAACAGCAAGCCGCTGGCGAAGGTCTGAAAGGCAATGCCGATGTTGTGCATGATGTAGTAACCGAACATCACCCAGTCTTCACTGGCGGCCCGTTCCGCCGTGCGCCCGAGGTGACCGGCAACGGGGTCGTACATGCTTTGCATTTCGCTGACCTGTTCGGCGGGGATCAGGTTGTAGATCAGGTCCGGGAACAGGTACACCAGCACCGCGAAACCGGCCAGGCTGACAAAGAACATCAGGCTGGCGGCGAGCACGAAGCGCCACTGTTCGCGCACCAGGCGTGGGAAATCCGCGAGGATGAAAGCCAGCGCATTGGCCCCCAGGCGGCTGCGGTGACGGTAAAGCTGTTGATGCCCGCGCAGCACCTGTTGCTGCAACGAGTCGATCAGAAAACTGCTGTAGCCACGCTCCCGTGCCAGTGCCAGGTGTTGGCACAGGCGTCGGTAGTCCTTCGGGAAACTGCCGGTGTCGGTGACCTTGCCGCCCCGTTCCAATTGTTCGAGCAGCCCGCAGAAACGGTCCCACTCGGCTTTGTGCCGACGTTCGAAAAGGCTTTGTTTCATGTCGGCCCCAACAAGCCGCGGGCGATGCCGTTGAGTTCAGTCACCGCCTGCGCGGCCGGGACGTGCAAGGGTTGGGCGAGAATGGCGGCCAGTTCATCGGCCCGCGCCCGGGAGAGTTCGCCCTGGCGCTCGGCAAACCCGAGGATGGCCCGTTGCTCGCTGAGCGTCAGGGCAAATGCCGTGCGACGGGATTGGGCTTCGGGGAGTTCGGGGCGGGTATGCGAGTGTTCGCGGTAGATCACCAGGGTCCCGGCGGCGATATCGCCAAGGCGCTTGAAGTGGGGGTGTTGCAGGCAGCTGATGGCCCCGAGGAAGTAACCGAAGGGCAGCAGGTCGACAACGCGCAGCAGGTTGCGCAGCAGCGACGCGGACCAGCCGACCGGGGTGCCATCGTCGTGCACCACCCGCAGTCCCATCCATTGCTTGCCCGGCGAGCGGCCCTGGTTGAGCACCTCGAACAGCACCATGTACCACCAGCTCACCCCGAACAGCAGGATCGACCCGAGCCCGGCGCCCAATTTGCCGAGCATCGCCAGCGCAATGAACAGCACACCGAGGACCAGGCCGCGCAAAGCAAGATCGATGGCGAACGCCAGTGCACGAACCATCAACCCGGCCGGGCGCAGCGGCAGGTCGACGCCCTCCGGCGTTTCGACCTGGTACCGCGTATCCAGTGGCGGTGACAGCGGCGCATTCCCTGGCAGTGCTGTGGTCTCGAGCATGGGCAACCTGATGATGTGGCCTGGATCGGGATTGTGTGTCCATTCGATGCTAGCAGCCTATTCGAGCGGCGGGGGCGCAGGGAAACGACATAACCCTGTATTGCATGGTGAGCCGGGCAAGGTGCTTGAATGACAGACTACTGGCCGTGGCGGGAGGTGAACGCCTAGACTTTGCCGATCTTCAGTTCAGGAATCGCCCGTGACCTCCATCTTCTGGTACGACTACGAAACCACTGGCATCAATCCCCGTTGCGACCGTCCGTTGCAAATGGCCGGCCTGCGCACCGACTTCGATCTCAATGAAATCGACGAGCCGGTCAATCTTTACTGCCAGCCCAGCGACGACATCCTGCCGCACCCGGCCGCGTGTGCGATCACGGGAATCACGCCCGGGCAACTGCAGGCGCAGGGCTTGAGCGAAGCCGATTTCATGACCCGGGTACATGCCCAGCTCGCGGCACCGGGCACCTGTGGTGCGGGGTACAACACGCTGCGTTTCGATGACGAGATGACCCGCTACAGCCTGTACCGAAACTTTTTCGACCCTTATGCACGGGAGTGGCAGGGCGGCAACAGCCGCTGGGACCTGATCGATGTGGTGCGCGCCGCTTATGCCTTGCGCCCCGATGGCCTGCAATGGCCGACGGATGACGAAGGGCGGGTCACGCTCAAGCTCGAACGCCTGACTGCGGCCAACGGCATCGATCACGGCAATGCCCACGAGGCACTGTCGGACGTTCGCGCGACGATTGCCCTGGCGCGCCTCATTCGGGAAAAACAGCCAAAGCTCTACGCCTGGCTGTTTCAACTGCGCAGCAAGCAAAAAGTCATGGACCAGATACGCCTGCTGCAACCGCTGGTGCATGTTTCCGGGCGCTTTTCGGCGGCGCGCAGCTATGTGGGGGTGGTGTTGCCGCTGGCCTGGCACCCACGCAACAAGAACGCCCTGATTGTATGTGACCTGCACCTCGATCCCCAGGGCCTGCTCGACCTGGATGCAGAAAGTTTGCGTCAGCGCTTGTATACCCGCCACGACGAACTGGCCGAGGGGGAGTTGCCGGTGCCGTTGAAGTTGATTCACATCAACAAGTGCCCGGTAGTGGCCCCGTTGTCGGTACTTCGCCAGGAGGATCAGCAGCGCCTGGGTCTGGACATGGCGCTGTATCAGCAGCGGGTGTTGCGGCTAAATGACGCGCGGAAAGTTTGGCTGGATAAAGTCCTGGCGATTTATGCCCGCGAAGATTTTTCCCAGAGCCAGGATCCGGAGCAACAGTTATACGATGGATTCATCGGTGATCGGGACCGGCGTTTGTGCGAGCAAGTCAGAACCGTTGACCCAAAGCAGTTGGCACAAGAGCAGTGGCCTTTCGATGACGAACGCTTGCCTGAATTATTGTTTCGATATCGCGCACGCAACTTTCCCGATACGTTGAATGCCGAGGAGCAAGAGCGCTGGAGAATATTCTGTCAGAAGCGTTTGTCAGACCCCGGATGGGGGGCGCCAAATACCCTCGAAAGTTTTGTAGAGGCCGCGGCCCAATTGAGCGTTAGTGCCTCTGCGTTTCAGCAGGGGGTGCTCGGTGAGTGGCAGGATTATGTCGAGGGACTGCGTCAGCGTTTGCATCTTTGAATTCGAACCTGCCGGTGCTTAAAAGCCGCGCATAAAAAAACGCCAGCATTTGCTGGCGTTCTTTTTTTGTCACGGATCCATCTGCGACAAGCTCTGAGGCTTAGCCCAGCAGGGTAGCCCAGCCTTCTACCACGTCGCCGCCCCACTTGGCTTTCCACTCTTTCAGAGTCTTGTGGTTGCCACCTTTGGTTTCGATGACTTCGCCGTTGTGCGGGTTTTTGTATTGTTTAACTTTGCGAGCACGCTTGGTGCCGGTAGTTTTCACTGCACCGCCGCGTGGTGCCTTGGTTTTCGACTCTGGATCCAACAGCGCGATGATGTCACGCAGGGACTTGGAGTATTCACCCATCAAGGTGCGCAGTTTGCCTTCGAATTCCAGCTCGGTTTGCAGTTTGTCGTCTTGGGACAGGTTCTTCAAACGGGCTTGCAGCTCTTTGATAGCTTCTTCGGTGGCGCGATATTCGTTGATCAAGGACATGGGAACTACCTTATGTTGTACGCTGGATGGCAGGTGACAGTGCGGCAATAATAGTCACGGTGTTTCATCAAGTAAACATTTAAGGCAACTTTATTTAATTTAGTTGCCGTGTCTTGGGCGCACATTGGTAATGCCGTTATTAGTGTGATCCAGGTCCGTCGGATATACATAATTTAACAATTGTCCGGCACCGCTAGAGCATCCGGACGAACCGGCACGGGTGTTGCCCCTCCAGCCGCATCGACCTTCCGGCAGAGTGAATCGTCAACAATACTGCAGTTTTGCTGCGCAATCGCTAGAATGGCGGCCTTTGCGAAGTTCTGGAGTTTCCCCCTCATGCGCACTTTTCGTCTGGTGATTTCTTGCCCGGACCGTGTTGGCATCGTTGCCAAAGTCAGTAACTTTCTGGCATCACACAACGGTTGGATCACTGAAGCGAGCCATCACTCGGACAATCTCAGTGGCTGGTTCTTCATGCGTCACGAAATCCGTGCCGACTCCCTGCCATTTGGTATCGAAGCGTTGCGCGAAGCCTTTGCCCCGATCGCCGAAGAGTTCTCGATGGACTGGCGCATCACCGATACCGAACAAAAGAAGCGTGTCGTGCTGATGGCCAGTCGCGAGTCGCACTGTCTGGCCGACTTGCTGCATCGTTGGCACAGCGATGAACTGGACTGCGAAATTTCCTGCGTGATTTCCAACCATGATGACTTGCGCAGCATGGTGGAGTGGCACGGCATTCCGTATTACCACGTTCCGGTCAATCCGCAGGACAAGCAGCCGGCTTTCGCCGAGGTGTCGCGCCTGGTCAAGCAGCACGACGCCGAAGTGGTGGTGCTGGCCCGCTACATGCAGATCCTGCCGCCCGAGTTGTGCAGCGAATATGCGCACAAGGTGATCAACATTCACCACAGCTTCCTGCCGTCGTTCGTCGGTGCCAAGCCGTACCACCAGGCCTCCCTGCGCGGTGTGAAGCTGATCGGCGCGACCTGCCACTATGTGACCGAAGAGCTGGATGCCGGTCCGATCATCGAGCAGGACGTGGTGCGTGTCAGCCACAGCGACAGCATCGAAGACATGGTGCGTTTCGGCCGCGATGTCGAGAAGATGGTGCTGGCCCGTGGTCTGCGTTATCACCTGGAAGACCGGGTGCTGGTGCACGGCAACAAAACCGTCGTCTTCTGATAGACGCACGACGCGGTTGAAATTCGAAGGGCCTGGGCGTTCAATCGCTCCAGGCCCTTCGCCGTTTCTGCACCGAGGACATGACCATGGCCGATCCACTGGACAAAGCCACATCCAAGGCTCCCGCCACGCTCGGCGAGGGTTGCCTGAGCCGCTACGACCCGGATGACATGGGGCCTGAAGACGGTACGGAGTTTCCGGGGGCAGCCGAGTTGTGGGAGCAACTGCAGCAGGAGTCTGACGAATTGAAAGGATCGCAGCCTGCGTCCCCTGTAGGAGCTGCCGCAGGCTGCGATCTTTTCAGGCCTGCCTGATTTTCATCAATTTCATCAACAGCGGCCGCCCCAGCATCAGCAAAAACACCGGCCCACCCACCAGCAAGTAGAAGTAATACGTCACCGCCCGCCAAATCAGAATCGCCGCGGCTGCCGTGGATTTCCCGACCATGGGTGCCAATAGCGCCGCCGACGTCAGCTCCGCCGCCCCGGCTCCACCCGGCAGAAGGCTGAATTGCCCGGCACTGAGCGCCAGCATCTGGATCAGAAAACTCCAGGCCCACTGCAAATCCGCGCCGAGCCCGCGCAGCGCCAGATAGAGCACGCTGTAGCGCAGGAGCCAATGCACACAGGTCAGGACGAATACCTTGATCAAGGTCTGCACGGGCAATTTCAGCGTGTCGGTAAACGCCGTCAGAAATTGCAGGAGTTTGCGCGCCCAACGCATTCGCGTGGCTGCCTTGACATTGACTCGGGCGAGCCATCGGCCGCTCAGGCGAATCAACGAGCGGTGATAGCGGGCGACCATGGCGCAGGTGATCAAACCGCCGAACAGCGAGACAGCGCTGACCATCAGCATCCATTCCATGCGCTGGCTGAGGTGCTGGAACAGGGCGTAAACAAGAATCCCGCTCAGGGCGCAGAGGAAAAACAGCAAGTCGCTCAGTTGGTCCATGGCAAACACGGCACTGCCCCTGGCCGGGCGCACGCCGTGACGCGCCAGCAGCGCCATGATCGTCAGCGGCCCGCCGCTGCCGCCGGGCGTGGCGCAGTAGGCAAATTCGGCGGCCATCACCACGCCAAGGCTCCTGAGCCGGCCGACCTTGTGGCATTGATCCCCCAGTAGCAGGCGCAAACGCAGGGTGTTTACGCCCCAGCACAGCAGGATCATGCCGAACATGATCAACAGCCACGGCAGCGGAAAAGCGCTCAGCCGGGAGCCGATTTCGCTGCCGCCCAACAGCAGTGGAATCAGCACTGCTGCGAGCAGGCCGACGAGCAACAGCAGGGCGCGACTCATGCGGCGCAGCCCATTCGGATGTTTTGCAGCGCCAGCCACTGGGACTTGGTCATAGGAACGCGTCCCTTGTCGAGCAGGCGCTCGAGGGTTCGCAGCCAGTATCGGTGCGAGAACTCGTGGCGCATGTCCACCGGGTGCAAGCCCAGGCGAATCACCGGTGCGTGCTGCCAGCGTTGTTCACGGCGGTCGTTGACAAGCTTCGATACACCCCGGCGCCAGGCACTGCGCGCACTCCAGACCAGCCCCGGCGCCTCGATCGCGGTGAAATCCGGTAAACGGTATAGATGCTGCGAGTCGCTGGTGTAACTCAGCGGCAGTTGGCGCAATGCCTGGCGAGTGCCCTGGCTCATCAACCAGGCCGGGGCGACGAACCCTTCCAGCGGCCAGTCATGCCGGTGGAACATCTCGATGCCCGAACGCAGGCGGGCGAGGGCGTCTTCCTGTGACAAACGATAAAACTCGCCTTCTTGGGTGTAGACCCGACGCATGAACCAGTCGCGGGGATTGAGGGTCATCGGCCCCTCGTCGCAATGGAAATAGCCATGCAGTGCCAGTTCGTCGCCCCGGTCGACCCTGGCACTGAGCTGTCGGCAAAACCGCGGATGGGCATCCAGATTGTTGTGTTTGTGGTAATCCGGAATCACCAGCCAGGTGATCGGCACGTCCCCCAAGGCGTCGACGGCTTTGACGAACGGTTGGTAATCGGCCCAGGTGGGTGGTGCCACGTCGTGCAGTACCAGCAGTAAAGCGGGCCTGTTCATGGGCTCAACCATTGGCTGTCAGCGGCCATTGGCTGCCGAGCACGGCGTGGTAGTGGCACAGCAAACTGGTGACCACCGTGTCCCAGGCGTAATGTCGTTCGACATGTAACCGCGCTTGGCGGCCCAGCGCTACGCTGCCCGAGCCGAACAGTTCTCGAACAGCGGTGGCCATCGCGGCTGGATCGTTCGGCGCGCAGAGCCGGCCGCAGTCCTCGGTGACGATTTCCTCGAAAGCCCCGGCCGCCACGGCCACCACCGGAATACCGCTGGCCATGGCTTCGAGTATCACCAGACCGAAGGTTTCCTGATCGCCGGCGTGGAGCAATGCGTCGGCGCTGGCCATCAGGCGGGCCACCTGCGGCGCCGGGCAGAACTCGTCGATCACCGTCACATTGGACGGCACGGCCGTCGGCATCGATGAGCCAACCAGCAGCAGGTGATAGCGTCGGCCCAGGCGTTTCATGCAGTCGAGCAGCACTGGCAGGTTTTTTTCCTTGGAACCGCGCCCGGCGAAGATCAGCAGCCGGGTGTTGTCGTCCAGGCCCATCTCGGCCCGCAGCCCGGGGTCTCTGGCATCGGGATTGAAGGTTTGCAGGTCGACGCCCAAGGGTTGCACGAACACATTCCTGACCCCAAGCCCGGTGAGTTTGTCGGCCATGACCCGACTGGGCGCCAGCACCCGGTCGAAGTTGCCGTAGAGCTTGCTGACATAGGCCTCGACGTTGTTGGTCACCCAGTTGCCCATGCGGTTGCTGACCAGCAGCGGCAGGTCCGAGTGGTAGAAACCTATGACCGGCACATCGAGTTGCCGCCGTGCATCCAGCGCTGCCCAGGCGGTGAGGTAGGGGTCGCCGACCTCGATCAGGTCAGGTTGCAAAACCTGCAGGACATTGCGCCAGGGCGCGAGACGCAGCGGGAAGCGATAGCCTTTGCCGAAGGGCAGGGCAGGGGCCGGAACGGTGAAGATGCCATCCTGTTCGCTCAAGGACGATCCGGGGATCAGCAAACTGTGGCGAATGCCGGGCTTGATGCCCAGGCGACGATGCTTTGCATCCAGATAAGTGCGCACGCCGCCACTGGCAGGGGCGTAGAACATGGTGATGTCAGCGATATGCACGATGAACGATCCTCCGGTCCCGGTACTCCCTTGGTTGACCTTTATGAAGGATAGATGTTCGGTTGGGGTTGTGCGGGTGGGGTGTCAGCGGGTTTTGTCGTGTTTGACAGGCCGCCTTCGCGGGCAAGCCCGCTCCCACAGGTATTTTGAGTGTTCACACAATTTGTGCTTCACCCGGACTCCTGTGGGAGCGGGCTTGCCCGCGAAGGGGCCCGCAAGAGCGCCTCAGATCCGGAAACTGCCCACCAACTGCTTCAACCGCGCTGCCTGCTGCTCAAGGTCCGAGCACGCGCGCAAGGTCGATTGCAGGTTTTCCACGCCTTCCTGGTTCAGCGTGTTGATCTCGGTGATGTCGACGTTGATCGACTCCACCACGGCGGTCT
>NZ_PYUK01000036.1:0-22513 GCF_003097365.1 Pseudomonas sp. B1(2018) | reverse complement strand
TGGAACCACCTGATCCCATCCCGAACTCAGAAGTGAAACGATGCATCGCCGATGGTAGTGTGGGGTTTCCCCATGTGAGAGTAGGTCATCGTCAAGATTAAATTCCGAAACCCCAATTGCGAAAGCAATTGGGGTTTTGTTTTTGCGCCTCCATACACCTCAAACGCTGTTCCCTGTAGGAGCGAGCCTGCTCCGGGCGGCGTTCCGACGAAGAACTTCAGGGCACCGCGTTACCCCAGACAACCCGCGTCATCGTTGATGACCTTCGCGAGCGAGCTCGCTCCTACAAATGCTAAAGTCGTCCCTCGAATTTGAATTTTCCAAGGAAGCCTTATGCCGGACGCCACGTCCCTCAGTGCTGGATTCATGGTGGTTCACGGCAATCGCCTGGACGAGTTGCGCAGCCTGGTGGTCAGCTGGATGCGGCGCTACCCGCTGGCTCCCCTGGAGAATGAAATCGCGTTGGTGCAAAGCAACGGCATTGCCCAATGGCTGAAGCTGGCCTTGGCGGAAGATGCCGAAGAAGACGACATGGGCGGCTGCGGCATTGCCGCCGCCATCGACGTGCAGTTGCCCGGCAGCTTCATGTGGCAGCTCTATCGCATGGTCCTTGGACGCGATGAAATTCCGGCCAAGTCCCTGCTCGATAAAGCCCCGCTGACCTGGCGATTGATGCGCCTGCTACCGCAGTTGATCAACCAGCCACACTTCGAGCCGCTGCAACGCTTCCTGACCCATGACACCGATCTGCGCAAACGCTATCAATTGGCTGAGCGTCTGGCGGACCTGTTCGACCAGTACCAGGTCTATCGGGCTGACTGGCTAGAAGACTGGGCAGAAGGTCGACATCAGACAAGAAGCGCCAGGGGCGAGGCCAAGGCCCTGACCCCGGCCAATTGCTGGCAGGCAGAGTTATGGCGCGCACTCTTGCTGGATGTCGGAGAGCAAGGCATGGCGCAAAGCCGTGCCGGGGTCCATCAGCGATTCGTCGAGCGCATCAACAACCTCGAAACAGCTCCCCAGGGATTGCCCTCGCGAGTGATCGTTTTCGGGATTTCTTCGCTGCCTGCCCAAGCCCTGGAAGCACTGGCGGGGCTGGCACGATTCAGTCAGGTCCTGCTGTGCGTACATAACCCCTGTCGTCACCATTGGGCGGACATCGTCGCCGATAAAGACCTGTTGCGGCATCAATACAAGCGTCAGGCCCGCAAGAGCGGCATGCCGGTAGTGATCGATCCGCAAACCCTACACCAGCATGCTCACCCGCTGCTGGCTGCCTGGGGTAAACAGGGGCGGGACTACATCAACCTGCTCGACAGTTACGACGATCCCAACAGCTATCGCTCGGCATTCCGTGACGGGCGCATCGACCTGTTCAGTGACGGTCAGCCGCTGAATGTGCTCAACCAGTTGCAGGATGACATCCTCGAGTTGCGTCCCCTCAACGAGACTCGGGAGCGCTGGCCGGCCATCGATCTGCAGACGGACGAATCGATCCGTTTTCACATTGCCCACAGCGCCCAGCGAGAAGTCGAGATTCTTCACGATCAATTGCTCGCGCGCTTCAGTGCCGATCCGGCATTGCGCCCTCGGGACATCATCGTCATGGTCCCGGACATCGACAGCTACGCCCCGCACATTCGTGCCGTGTTTGGCCAGCTCGACCGTCAGGACCCGCGCTTCATTCCGTTTACGCTGGCGGACCAGGGCCAGCGTGGTCGCGATCCACTGCTGATTGCGGTCGAGCACCTGCTCAAGCTGCCTGACAGCCGATTCCCCGTCAGTGAGATTCTCGATCTGCTCGACGTCCCGGCACTGCGCGCCCGCTTTGGTGTCGAGGAGCGTGACCTGCCGACCCTGCACCGCTGGATCGAAGGGGCCGGCATTCGCTGGGGCATGAATGCCGAGCAACGCGCCGGACTCGGGCTGCCCAATGAACTGGAGCAAAACAGCTGGCGTTTTGGCTTGCGACGGATGTTGCTCGGTTATGCCGTTGGCAGCGCCGATGCCTACGAGGGTATCGAGCCCTACGACGAAATCGGTGGTCTGGACGCTGCGCTCATTGGTCCGCTGGTTGCGCTGCTGGACGCGCTGGAAGTGGCTCACCACGAACTCTCTCAGCCTGCACCGCCGCGGCAATGGGGCTTGCGCTTGCAGGCGTTGGTGCAGTTGTTCTTCCTCGCCAGCAACGAACACGATGACTATTTGCTGGCCCAGCTCGAAGAGCTTCGCGAGACCTGGCTCGAGACCTGCGAGTCCGTCGGCCTGCAGGACGAGTTGCCGCTGACGGTCGTCCGTGAAGCCTGGCTTGCAGGCCTGGACCAGGGCCGTTTGTCCCAACGCTTCCTGGCCGGTGCGGTGAACTTCTGCACCTTGATGCCCATGCGCGCTATCCCGTTCAAACTGGTCTGCCTGCTGGGCATGAATGACGGCGATTATCCGCGTGCGCAACCGCCGCTGGATTTCGATCTGATGGGCAGTGATTACCGGCCAGGCGATCGCTCCCGACGCGAAGATGACCGTTACCTGCTACTGGAAGCCTTGCTGTCGGCGCGTGATCAGCTCTACATCAGTTGGGTGGGCCGCAGCATCCGCGACAACAGCGAGAGGCCAGCATCGGTATTGATCGGCCAGTTGCGTGACCATCTGGCCAGCGGTTGGCGATTGGCACAAAGTGGCGAGGACCTGCTTGAAGCCATGACCCGGGAACACCCCTTGCAGCCTTTCAGCGCCCGCTACTTTCACGAAGGGGATGAGTCGTTCAGCTACGCCACCGAATGGCAGGTCCTTCATCAAGCGGCAGAGCAACAGGCGAGCGCCGAAGTGCTCGGGCCTCACGTTCAGGACGAACCCCTCAGCCTCGGTCAGCTGCAGGATTTCCTGCGCAATCCGGTACGGCACTTTTTCAGCCAGCGACTGAAAGTCTTCTTCGAGGCGGCTGAAGTGCCGTTGGCCGATGAAGAGCCTTTTGTCCTGGATGCGTTGCAGCGTTACAGCCTCAGCGATCGTTTGCTCGAAGCGGCGTTGGCAGATCCGGGAAATACCGCACAGGCACTGGAAGATCAGGCCAAACGCCTGCAAAACAGCGGGCTGCTGCCCATGGCCGGTTTCGGTGAGTGCCTGCAACGTGAATTGATCGAACCACTGCCCGACTTGCTGCAACGCCACCAACAGCTCCTGGCTTTGTGGCCGACACCCCTCAGTAGTGCGTTGCCGGTCAATCTTGAACTGCAAGGCCTGCACGTCGAGGGCTGGCTCAGCGGCCTGCATCAGCGCGCTGATGGTGGCTTGCTGTCTGTCACCACGATCCCCAACAGTATCGGCTCGATCAAATCGCGCAAATGGCATCGACTGACGCGCCCGTGGCTCACACATCTGGTGGCCTGTGCCAGTGGCATGGCGTTGACCACTGCACTGGTGGCCAGCGACGACAGCCTGTTGCTCGCACCGATGGACGAGTCCACGGCACGGAAAATTCTCGGCGATCTGCTGATGGCCTGGCAGTCGGGTATGCGCCAGCCTCTGCCGATCGCGGTCAAGACCGCCTTCGCGTGGCTGGGGCAAACCGACCCGGTCAAAGCCGCGGCTGCTGCGCGCAAGGCCTATGAAGGCGACGGGCAGACGACGGACGGAGAGCGACGCGAAAGTCCGGCACTCGCACGCCAATTCACCGATTACGATGCCCTGACCGCCGATGAAACCTTCCCCGACTGGTGTGATGCGCTCTATCGCCCGCTGCTTGAAGCACCCTGGCGTTCACTGTCCAGCGAGGAGTCGCGTTGATGAGTACGAAGACACCGCTGGCCCTGGCCTTCCCGCTGCGTGGCAGTCAACTGATCGAAGCCAGCGCCGGGACCGGCAAGACCTTCACCATTTCCGCGCTGTACCTGCGCCTGGTGCTGGGCAATGGTGGGGAAGGCAGCGGCTTCGGACGTGAGCTGTTGCCGCCGCAAATCCTCGTCGTGACTTTCACCGACGCTGCCACTAAAGAGTTGCGCGAACGCATTCGCACGCGACTCGCCGAGGCCGCACGCTTTTTCCGCGATGAAACGCCGGCCCCCGACAGCCTGATTGCCGAGTTGCGTGATCAGTACATGCCCGAGCAATGGCCCGGGTGCGCAAACCGTCTGGATATCGCCGCCCAATGGATGGACGAGGCAGCGGTGTCGACTATCCACAGTTGGTGCCAGCGCATGTTGCGCGAACACGCCTTCGACAGCGGCAGCCTGTTTACCCAGACCCTGGAAACCGACCACAGCGATTTGCTGGGGGAAGTCCTGCGCGATTACTGGCGGCTGTTCTGCTACCCGATGCAAGGCGATGCGCTGAATTGGGTGCGCAGCAATTGGGGCGGTCCGGCGGCGCTGCTGCCGCGGATTCGTGCGCTGTTCGCCACTGAGCGCGATTCGCTTCAAGGGAAAGAGCCCGCCGAGATCATTTCGCAATGCTTGCAAGAGCGACGGGCTGCCTTGATCGAGCTCAAGAAGCCCTGGCCGAAGTGGGCGGACGAGTTGCTTGCCATCTGTCACGAGGGCGTTGCCAGTAAGGCTGTCGACGGTCGCAAGATGCAGGCACGCTATTTCGAGCCCTGGTTCGAAAAAATCAAAGCCTGGGCCGAAGACGAATCCCTCGAGCAACTGGATATCGGCACCGGTTTCACGCGCCTGACCCCTGATGGCATGGCCGAAGCCTGGAAGGGCGAAGCGCCTCGACATCCGGGGCTCGATGCGATGGCCGGTCTCAAGGCCTGTCTCGACGGGTTGCCAACGCCCGATGCCGCCGTGCTGCAACATGCCGCCCGCTGGGTCGGGGCGCGATTCGAAGAAGAGAAACGCCGTCGTGCGGAAATGGGTTTCGACGACATGTTGCTGCGCCTTGATGCGGCCTTGCAGTCCGATGGCGGCGAGCGCCTGGCCACCCTGATTCGTGAACAGTTTCCGGTCGCCCTGATCGATGAGTTCCAGGACACCGACCCGGTGCAGTACCGGATCTTCGAGAGCATCTACCGCATTGAAGAGAACAGCCCCGAGTGCGGCCTGTTCCTGATCGGCGACCCGAAACAGGCTATCTACGCGTTTCGCGGGGCCGACATCCATACCTACCTGCGCGCCCGTCAGGCCACCACCGGCCGCCTGCACACCCTGGGCACCAACTTCCGCTCAAGCCATGGCATGGTCAACGCGGTGAACCATGTGTTCGAGCGTGCCGAAGCCCGGGAGTCGGGACGGGGCGCATTCCTCTTTCGTGAGCCGAATGGCAATAACCCGGTTCCGTTCATGCCGGTGGCCTCCCAGGGTCGCAAAGAAGTTCTGCATATCAATGATCAGGCAGTCCCGGCCTTGAACATCTGGCACTTGCCGGCCGAACAACCGTTATCCGGTGCGGTGTACCGGCAACATCTGGCGGCGGCCTGCGCCAGTGAAATCACGGCATTGCTCAATGGCGGACAGCAGGGGCAAGCGGGATTCATCCAGGACGGCAAAGCCTTCAGGGGCCTGCTGCCGGCGGACATCGCCATCCTGGTACGCGATGGCAAGGAAGCGCAGGCGGTGCGTGGCGAATTGGCTGCGCGGGGCGTGCGCAGTGTCTACCTGTCGGACAAGGACTCGGTGTTCGCCGCCCAGGAGGCGCATGACGTACTGACCTGGCTCAAGGCCTGCGCCGAACCGGATGTCGAGCGCCCGCTGCGGGCCGCGTTGGCCAGCATCACCTTGAACCTTTCGTTGACCGAGCTGGAGCGGCTGAATCAGGACGAGTTGGCCTGGGAGTCCCGGGTCATGCAGTTCCGTGGCTATCGCGAAGTCTGGCGCAAGCAGGGTGTGCTGCCGATGCTGCGTCGTTTGCTGCACGACTTCCGTCTGCCCCAGGCGTTGATCGCCCGCAGTGATGGCGAGCGGATCTTGACGAACCTCCTGCACCTGTCCGAACTGCTGCAACAGGCCGCCGCCGAACTCGACGGCGAACAAGCGCTGATCCGGCATCTGTCCGAGCATCTGGCGTTGTCCGGGCAGGCGGGCGAGGAGCAGATCCTGCGTCTGGAAAGTGATGAGCAACTGGTCAAGGTCGTGACGATCCACAAGTCCAAAGGCCTTGAATACCCCTTGGTGTTCCTGCCGTTCATCTGCTCGGCGAAGCCGGTGGACGGCAGCCGCCTGCCGTTGCACTACCACGATGAATCAGGCAATGCCCAGGTCACGTTGAAGCCGACGGCAGAATTGATTGCCCTGGCCGACGATGAGCGTCTGGCCGAGGATCTGCGCTTGCTCTATGTCGCCCTGACCCGGGCGCAACACGCCTGCTGGCTGGGGGTGGCTGACCTCAAGCGCGGCAACAACAATGGTTCGGTGCTGCATCTGTCGGCGCTGGGTTATCTGTTGGGGGGGGGGGCGCCATTGGCCGACTCCCCGGCGTTGCAGCAGTGGTTGCGCGACCTGCAACAGGACTGTCCGGCGCTGGCCTATGCCCAGATGCCTGATGCGACAACAGAGCATTACCAGCCACCGCAAAACGACGCGGCGCTGCTGGCTCCGCTGATCCCCAAACGCAAGGCCAGTGAAAACTGGTGGATCGCTTCTTACAGCGCATTGCGCATTGGCGACACCCTGAGTGTCGGCACGGACGAGGCGCCGGAGAGTCCGCAGGCGCAAAAACTGTTCGATGACGAACGTCTCGACCCGCAGGCGCCCAGGGAAGTGGTGGCCAGTGGCGGCGATATCCATCGCTTCCCGCGCGGCCCGAACCCCGGCACCTTCCTCCATGGTCTGCTCGAATGGGCGGGGGGCGAAGGGTTTTCCGCGGCACCCCAGGAGGTGATCGACGCCATTGCCCGTCGCTGCAATCGCCGAGGCTGGGAGGGCTGGATCACCACGCTGAGTGACTGGCTGCAGCATCTGCTCAAGTCGCCGTTGCAACTGGGTGCCGATCAGGCGCCGGTGATATTCGCGCAGTTGAGGCAATACCAGGTCGAGATGGAGTTCTGGTTCGCCAGCCACAAGGTCGATGTACTCAAGCTCGATGCGCTGGTGTGCCAGTACACCCATGACGGCGTGGCCCGGGTGGCCGCCGAACCGGTGCTGCTCAACGGCATGTTCAAGGGCTTCATCGACCTGACGTTCGAGCACGACGGCCGCTATTACGTCGCCGACTACAAATCCAACTGGCTTGGCGCCGATGATGCGGCCTACACCGTGGCGGCCATGGAGCAGTCGATTCTCGACAACCGCTATGACCTGCAATACGTGTTGTACCTGTTGGCCCTGCATCGCCAGCTCAAGGCGCGGCTCGCCGATTACGACTACGACCGGCATGTCGGCGGTGCGTTGTACCTGTTCCTGCGGGGCTCGCGTGCGGCCAGCCAGGGGGTGTTTTTCACCCGTCCGCCAAGAGAACTGATCGAGCGTCTGGACCGGCTGTTCCAGGGCAAGCCAGAGCCCAAGGCCGAGCCCGCCTGGGAACAGGGAGTACTGTTATGAGTCGCACCTTCACCGATTTGCTGCCGACATCGCTGGCAGTCGAAAGCCAGGCCGATCTGGCGCCGCTGAGTCGTGCCGACGACTTGCTGTTGCTGCTCACGCGCTGGGTCGAACGTGGCTGGCTGCGCGCACTGGACAAAGCCTTTGTGGCGTTTCTGCATGAGCTGGCGCCGGAGGATGATCCGTTGGTGTTGCTGGCAGCCGCGTTGACCAGCCACCAGTTGGGCCACGGGCATGTCTGCCTCGACCTGTTCGAGACGCTGAAAGAACCGGACTTCGCCCTGTCATTACCACCCGAAGGTGACGTTCAAGGCGGCGCTATGCTGTTGCCGTCGCAATTGCTCGGATCGCTGGACGGTGCTCATTGGTGCAAGGTGCTGGCCGCCAGCAACCTGGTCGCCCTGGCCGCTGACAGCCGTGACAACGTGCGTGACCGACCTTTGGTGTTATCGGGCAAACGCTTGTACCTGCGCCGCTATTGGGCCTACGAGCGGCGGATCGACCTTTCGTTGCGCGAGCGCCTGACGGAGCACGAGTCCACACCGAACGACCTGCTCCAGCGCCTCACCGGTTTGTTTGGGCCTGCCCGGCCGGGTGAAGTGATCGACTGGCAGAAGCTCGCCTGCGCCCTGGCAACGCGCAGCGCCTTCAGCATCGTGACGGGGGGGCCGGGAACCGGCAAGACCACCACTGTCGTGCGCTTGCTGGCGTTGCTCCAGGCGCCGGCGGTCGAGGCCGGCATGCCTTTGCGCATTCGCCTCGCCGCACCGACCGGCAAGGCCGCGGCGCGTCTGACAGAGTCCATCAGCCAGCAAGTCCGGACCTTGAAGGTCAGCGAAGCCATACGCGAGAAAATCCCGTCCGATGTCACCACCGTTCATCGTCTGCTGGGCAGCCGGCCCGGGACACGACATTTCCTGCACCACGCGGGCAATCGCCTGCCGCTGGATGTACTGGTGGTGGACGAGGCCTCGATGATCGACCTGGAAATGATGGCCAATCTGCTCGACGCCTTGCCGGCCCATGCGCGCCTCGTGCTGTTGGGGGACAAGGACCAGCTGGCTTCGGTAGAAGCCGGTGCGGTACTGGGGGATCTGTGTCGCGACGCGGAGGCTGGCTGGTACAGCCCGCAGACACGCCAGTGGCTGGAAGCCGTCAGTGGCGAAAGCCTGCAGGCCGGCGGACTGCAGGAGGATACCCAGGGCACTCATCCACTGGCCCAACAGGTGGTGATGTTGCGCCATTCCCGGCGATTCGGTGAGGGCAGCGGTATTGGTCAGCTCGCTCGTTGGGTCAACCAGCAGCAACCGGAAGAAGCACGCAAGTTGTTGTCCGCGCGAAGCCATGACGATGTGTATGGCTTGTCCCTCAAAGGGGAGCAGGACCGGACCCTGGAGCGTTTGCTGCTCGAAGGCCATGGTGAGGGTCCGCAGGGTTATCGGCATTACCTGGCCTTGCTGCGCAAACAGCGACCGCCACTCGACAGCCCGCTGGAAGATTCACGCTGGACCGACTGGGCCCGGGAAGTGTTGCAAGCCTTCGATGCGTTCCAGCTGTTATGTGCCGTGCGCAAGGGGCCGTGGGGTGTAGAGGGCTTGAACCAGCGAGTGACGGACGCCTTGCTCAGGGCACGCCTGATCGACAGCGACCAGCAGTGGTACGAAGGTCGCCCCGTGCTTATGACCCGCAACGATTACGGGCTGGGTTTGATGAATGGCGATATTGGCATCGCTCTCAAGCTCCCGGAGCAGGAAGGCCACGAGGGGGGAAGGCAGGTTCTGCGCGTGGCATTCCCACGCAATGACGGCCAGGGCGGCGTGCAATTTGTCCTGCCAAGCCGCCTGAATGATGTCGAAACCGTGTACGCCATGACCGTGCATAAATCCCAGGGCTCGGAGTTCGCGCACACCGCGTTGATTCTTCCTGACGCCTTGAATCCGGTCCTCACCAAGGAATTGATCTACACCGGGATAACCCGGGCCAAGGACTGGTTCACCCTGATCGAATCGCGCGCAGGCGTGTTCGAGGAGGCGGTGAAACGCAGGGTCAAGCGCTTGAGCGGGCTGATGCTGGAGCTAAAGGACGGCAGCGAGCCGGCAGACTGAAAGGTCCGTGAGCGATTGTAGGAAATTGTCCGAAGCAGCGTAGTACGTGGCCTCGCTGGCATTTCCTCGCTGTGCTATCGTTGCGGCATCATTTTGCTCCGGTCCAAGAGTATCCCTGCATGAAGGTGGCTGTCAGGACGACAGAGCGCGTCGTTGGCTGTAAGAAAGCGCTGCTTGCCATCCTTCTTTGTCTGCTGGCCAGCGTCGTTTTCGCTCAATCGCAGCCCCCGGTGGGCATGGCGGACCAACGCGCCAAAGCGGTTACCCAGGTGGTCCTCGGAATCCTCAGCTACGCCCGCTGGCCCGTTGAGCCTTTGCTGCTGCGCCTGTGCTTGGTCGGCCCTACCGAATACACCGACGACCTGGTCAAAGGCACGACCCAGGCGACCGGTCGACCTGTTGCCGTGCGACGCTTGTTGGCCGACAACCCTTCGATTGTCAGTGACTGCGATGCTGTTTACATCGGCAAGCTCACTGGCGAAGAACGCAGCCGATTGTTTGCCGCGTTGATCGGGCATCCGGTATTGAGCATTAGCGAGAGTGACGAGCAGTGCGCGGTCGGCAGCCTGTTTTGCTTACGGGTCAGCGACGAGCAGGTGTCGTTCGAGGTCAATCTCGACTCCGTCGCTCGCAGCGGTGTACGCATCCATCCGAGCGTGCTGCAACTCTCGCGCCGCAAGCCGGCGGCGCCATGAAGCTACTGACTCCGGGCAGTCGCCCGACTCTGCATTCGGTCATCGGTCGCGGCAACTTGCTCGTCGCGCTGGTGGGCGTCGCCATGGCCAGTGTTTCGCTGACGTTGCTCGGCGTGCTGGCTTTGCGTGTGTACGCCGATCACAACCTGCACCTGATCGCGCGCTCGATCACCTACACCGTGGAAGCCGCGGTGGTGTTCAACGATAAACCCGCTGCTACCGAGGCGCTGGCGTTGATTGCGTCCATCGAAGAAGTGGCTGATGCCCAGGTGTTCGACCGGCAGGGAGAGTTGCTTGCCCGTTGGCAGCGACCGGAAACGGGATGGGTCTCCGATCTCGAATTGCACCTCGCCAAAGCGTTTCTCGAAGAACCGATGAGCATGCCGATCCTCCATCAAGGGCGGGAAGTCGGCAGCATCCGGCTCACCGGTCATGGCGCCAGCCTGATGCGCTTTTTGCTCAGTGGCCTGGTGGGCATCCTCTTGTGCACGGCCGTCAGTGCCTGGGTTGCGCTCTTTCTGGCGCGCCGACAACTTCGCGGGATCATCAAGCCCCTGCGCAACCTCGCCACCGTCGCCCACGCCGCGCGCAGTGAACGGGCCTTCGACAAGCGCGTGCCGCCCGCCGACATTGCCGAGCTCGATGATTTCGGCAACGACTTCAATGCCCTGCTCGATGAGCTCGAAGCCTGGCAATCGCACCTGCAAAGCGAAAACGAATCCCTGGCGCACCAGGCCAGTCACGACAGCCTCACCGGATTGCCCAACCGGGCGTTTTTCGAAGGTCGCCTGATGCGCGCGCTGCGCAACGCCGACAAGCTCGGCGAGCGAGTGGCGGTGTTGTTTCTCGACAGCGATCGCTTCAAGGAGATCAACGACAGTTTCGGCCATGCGGCGGGGGATGCGGTGTTGGTGGCCGTGGCCAACCGGGTTCGCGCGCAACTGCGGGAAGGTGACCTGGTGGCACGCTTGGGTGGCGATGAGTTTGCCGTGCTGCTGACACCGCTGCACAAGACCGCAGACGCCGAACGAATTGCCGACAAGATCCTGGCCAGCATGGACATGCCGATTCCATTGCCGGGCAGTACCCAGGTATTGACCTCACTCAGTATCGGCGTCGCGGTGTACCCGGATCATGGCGCAACGCCGGGTGCCCTGCTCAACGCCGCCGATAGTGCGATGTACCAGGCCAAGCGCCTGTCCCGAGGCGCACAGTACACGGCAGGGTCGGAGCACCCTGCCGCCGATGTTCAAAACAGGAGCTGATGTCCGTGTTCACTTTCAACCCGCGTTCCCTGCGTTTTTTCACCATGACTTTGCTCGTGGCCTTGCTGAGCCTGACCGGTTGCCAGACCGCCCCGCCAAAAGGCCTGACCCCGGCGCAGATCGCCGTGCTGAAACAGCAGGGTTTCGAGCTGACCGACGATGGCTGGGCCTTCGGTTTGTCCGGCAAGGTGTTGTTCGGCAGCGACGATGACAGCCTGAACAAACAAAGCACCGAGATCGTCGAGCGTATCGGCAAGGCACTGCTCGGAGTGGGGATCGAACGAGTGCGGGTCGATGGCCACACCGACGCATCGGGCAAAGAGGCCTACAACGAGCAACTGTCCGTGCGCCGGGCGAAAAGCGTTGCCAGGGTGCTCAACACGGTCGGCATGCAACCGGAAAATATCCAGTTGCGTGGCTTGGGCAGCAGCGTACCGGTGGCCACTAACACCACCTCCAGTGGCCGCACGGAGAATCGCCGGGTCGCCATCGTCGTCAGCTCCGACTAATCGGCAAACAGCATCTCCCGGCTTTCCCCCATCAACAGTCCCTGATTCTGCTCAGTGACCTGGCGGATGTAATCCCACAACAGGGTGATCCGGAGTTCCCGTTGAAGTCATTGCTGAGATGCTGGGCGGGTGTTTGGTGAGCGTCTTTGAGATTGCTGAATCTTTAAGTTCTACTGGGATCGATCAACTATGATCATTATGTCGAACGAGCACTGAACAGAACGAGGGAGGATGTGTAGCGCTGAATGTATCGCTCATTTCACCCTGATGTTGCCCAGCATTTTTGCTGAATAAAGCTTAGAGCCCTATTGTTAGTTCAGTATTGGGCGATAACCATTCACAAACGACAAATATACAGAGGAATGTGACATGAAAGTCTTGGCAGGGATTGTTGGTGGGTTGGTTTTGGCACTGCTTGTAATGACCGTATTTGGCATTAGCAATGCCGCATCGCCAGAGAGTGCCGGTGGCGGTGGTGCCATCGCTTTCTTCATCGCGTGGATAATAGGGTTGGTGGTTGCTATAACAGCTCCGCGAGCAGGTAAAGCGTGGCGCCGTCTGTTAATCACCTCCGGCGTAGTTTCGTTCATGCTGCCATTAGCAGGGATCGTTTTTACAGGCAGTCATATTGTCAAAAACGTCAATCCGAGCACTGGGCATTCTGGTGCCGAGGCAGCAGGCGCCCTCATCGGTGGAACGTTAGTGAGTGGTTTTCTTGGTTTCGTAGGTTTTTTCTTAGGGGTGATTTTCTGCATTGTCGGATTACTGGTCGGCAGAGATAAGCAGATTGTGTATGTCCAAGCCACTCCACCGGGGAATCATTAAGCAATCATCGCAGCGCGCTTCCATGTGAAACCTGATTTCTTCACTGGCTCCTTGGAGTTCCTGAGCGAACGTAGGAGCCTGCTGTAGATGCCAAAACTTAAGGCTGAAGATTCGTTTCGCTTACCAAAGTCCGCTTTGGTTAAAAACCTCACTGTTGCCACCACGCCACATGAGGATCAATCCAGTAACCAGCATCACCAGTAACCCGATTCACTTCAACGGGTACGCTGGCCCCTCGTTTGTCCGATTGATGGGGAGTAAAATGCCACTAGTCAATTTCACATTGACATCATGGATGTGCGTCAGCGAGACTCGGCGCAAAACCCCAAAAGCGATAGGGATATTCTGTGATGAAAAAACGCTCCTTTCTCGTACCGATGGCCACTCTCGCTGCTGCTGTAGCTACCGAACAAGCTTCAGCGATAGCCACCCATGAAGTTATTGAGCCCACCACAGACACTACGAACACATTTCAAGCTGAAGCCCCAAGCGAAATCCTTTCGGCTCGTAGTGGCAAAGATTTATTCGCATTTGTTCTGAAACGTGGGGACCAAGGGCAGATGATGGCTTACCACACCTCCCACAGTTCCCATGCTTCGCACTCCTCGCATTCCTCTCACACCTCGGGCTCCTAATGGCCTTTTCAAATAAGCTCACTTTTGATGAGCGGCTTTACGACGTGCAGGTTTTGCAGAAAGCCGCATATCGTTCGATGAATTCCCTGACGGTTGATATTGCAGCCGATGGGGGGCAGTTTATCTGCGCTTTGTCCTCGAACATCGGCGTTGACGAGTCGTCCTTTCTATCTGCCGTTCAAGAATTCAAGAAGGATGTGCTCGACTACCAACTGCGCCACCAACTGAGCACTGAGACGCAGCCGATCAAAAACCTGATTCTTGGACTAGCCTTCTCAAAAACCGGTCTGATTAGTGAGTAAATTCCAAAAGCTTGAGTTCTACGCGCAGCAACGTCCTTATGAGTTGCTGCCCTTTAAGTTTGACCGTCTGAATGACGACGAGTACGTCATCACCAATATGGCGGGTGAGTTTCACGTCATACCAGTGGCAATGCTTGAGCCGATTATTAGCAAGACGCTTCCACTTTCATCAGAGCTGATCCCTACACTCCGGTCCAAGCAATTCATTCGCTTCGCCAATGAGCAGGCACCACTTCAGCTTCTTGCACTCAAGATCCGTACACGATTGTCCAGACTGGCTCAGTTCACCAATCTGCATATCTTTGTGGTGACTCTTCGCTGCGACCATAGCTGCCCGTATTGCCAAGTATCGAGGCAGTCGGAGAGCAAAGGCGAATTCGACATGACCACGGAGATGGCAAACAAGTCTTTGGATTTCGTTTTTAAGTCTCCGAATCCAGCCATCAAAATTGAGTTTCAGGGTGGAGAGCCGCTGCTGAATTTCGAAATGGTGAAGTACGTTGTTCTTGAGGCAAAAAAACGTAATCTGCGGGAAGGTCGTGACCTGCAGTTCGTCATTGCGACCACGCTATCGCTCCTGAACGATGACGTGCTCGACTTCTGTAAGCAGCACAACATCGTGCTTTCGTCTTCGCTCGATGGGCCAATGGATCTGCATAATGCAAATCGCCCACGGCCTGGCCGAGATAGTCATCAGCGTTTCGAGGAGGGCTTGAAAAAAGCCCGTGCAACCCTTGGCTATGACCAAGTTTCAGCCCTGATGACAACTACAGATAAGAGTCTGCCACGCGCACGTGACATCATTGATGAATACTTGCGCTTGGGCTTTGATGGCATCTTCTTACGTACACTCTCCCCTTATGGCTTTGCGATCAAGACCAAGAAGTTCATGTCATATGACACAGAGCGCTGGCTGGAGTTTTACAAGGAAGGTCTGGAGTACATCATTGAACTGAACAAGTCCGGCATACGTTTTGTAGAGCAGTACTCCTCGATTGTCCTGACGAAGATGCTGACATCAGGGGACCCTGGGTTTGTTGATTTGATGAACCCTGCCGGTGCTGGCATCGCAGCCATCGTGTTCAATTACGACGGATCGGTCTACGCCTCAGATGAAAGCCGAATGCTTGCTGAAATGGGTGATCATACGTTCCGACTGGGCAACATTCTTGAGCATTCCTATGAGGAAATCATCCTATCTGATCAGCTTCTGGATGCACTGGAGAGCTCGTTCACCCTAAGCGCTCCAATGTGCTCTGACTGTGCATTTGAGCCTTACTGCGGCGCCGAGCCCGTCTACCATCACGCCATCCACAAGGATGTGGTTGCAAGAAAACCTGAATCCTCTTTCTGCAAGCGAAATATGTCGATTTTCAAGCATCTCATTGAGCTGATGGAAAGCGATGAGCAAACGAAACGGATTTTTATGGGATGGGCCAATCGATGCTGAAGCTCGGCGGAAAGATAATCCGTATCCACGCGGTTGATATTCACAAGGACCTCACCTTACTCAAAGTGGCGACCAGCCGTAATCTGCCTGAAGTTTTGCGACGAGAAATGGCTTATCTGGTTTCAGATCACCAGATCCCCCAAGGATTCGCACACTACCTTCTTCTTGAGAAGCATCGTGAGTTGGTTGAGGTGCTGCCTTCCAACTCTGATTACTCACTCCTACAGAATGACTACAGCTACATCGGTGATGGTGACATAGTCAGGCTTTCAGCTGATCGTCAGACTATTCGCGTACTGTTTCGAGCATCGTCGCCGATCAACAGTATTCTGGTCACTGAACAGTGCAATCATTACTGTCTAATGTGCTCACAACCGCCTAAGGTTGCTGATGATTCGTGGTTGCTCGATGAGATTGAAAATTTGATCCCTCTGATTCCAAAGGGCACTCAAGAATTGGTCTTTACCGGCGGCGAGCCGACAACCAACCGTGAGCGTTTTCTTAAGATCATCGGTCTGACGAAAAGCTATCTGCCAAGAACCGCCATCCACATTCTCTCGAACGGACGGAGCTTCAAAGACCCAGCGTTTGCAGAAAAGTATGCGCAGATTGAATTGCCCGACGCGATGATTGGAATCCCTGTCTATTCAGACGACCCAACACTGCATGACTACATCGTCCAGGCCCAAGGCGCATTCGATGAAACCATTCAGGGCATTCTCAATCTGAAGCGCCTGGGCCAAAAGGTTGAGATCCGAGTCGTCATTCACAAGCTAACGGTGCAGCGCCTGCCCGAATTGTGTGAGTTCATCGCACGCAACCTTCTGTTTGTTGACCATGTTGCGCTGATGGGGCTTGAGATGATGGGCTTCACCAGAGCCAATCTTGAAGAGCTGTGGATCGACCCAGTCGAGTACAAAGACACGCTCAGCAAATCGGTTGGTATTCTGGCCAAGTACGGCATGAAGATCTCGGTCTATAACCATCAGCTATGTTTGGTGAACCCAGATATCCAACCCTACTACCGCAGATCAATCAGCGACTGGAAAAATGAGTACGCACCTGAGTGCCTGAGTTGTACAAAACAGCGAGAGTGCGGGGGGTTTTTCTCGTCAGGTGTTAAATTCGGTTACAGCAAGCATCTAAAGCCATTCTGAGATTGGCTTAAAAACTATAAGTTGAATCGCTTGCAAAACTCCGCCATGGTTTCAACAATCAGCTGTCATCGGTAGAGTTTGAAAAGCATTACGCAATGAGTTTGCAAGCTGTTTAGAAACCCGGGGCGATTCAGTAGTCGCCTTAGGCATAAATCATCTTGCTGGAGGCGTTCTCGTTAGTACGCGTGTCAGATCGCTCAAAATGTTCTGACTTGGCACAACCATTAGCTATACCTCCCAGCCGTCACCAACTCACTTACTCATCATCATCATCATCATCATCATCATCATCGTCATCGTCCGATGAGATAGCTCCGCTGCCACCTTGGACGAACGACTGACACCCTTCGTTGAAGGACTGAGATGGGGTGCTGCAGGAGTCCTCATCGTAAATCCCTTTCTCTTCGGCCCAGTCATACCCTGCCTGATGCCCTGAGCAGTCATCTGTACATTCATAGTCGTCAAACGTATCAGCGGAAGCAGTTATGCTTCCTAGCATCGACCCAAGCAAAATAGCTGCACAAAACATCTTCATCGTCATTCTCGCAATGCGGTGCAAAACCCATTAAAGCAACACCAAAACTACTGGCCGTCACGAGGTTTAGTGCCGTATTTCCCAGTGTACGGATTCAAATTCCCCTTCGTACTATAGTTATTGTTTTTGGTGGAGTCTGGATTTGTAGCATGGGAAGGCCGGACGTACGTTCCATTGCTTCGCGTATACCCACTAATGGTGTGATCAGAACGGTTCCCGTAAGAATAACTAGATTTATACGAAGAATTCCCGCCGTAACTATTGCCACGAGCGAATGCATTTCCTGAAAGCAATACGACTGCTGCCATAACGGCCAAAACCAACGCCTTTTTCATACAGTATCTTTTCTTAGAATGATGATATCTCAATGATATCATCTCTAAGAGCTTACGTGACAAAGGCTCTCTGGAAGACACTGAGGTAACGCACAACGGGGCATAGACCTGTGGATAGGGCTGTATCTCACTTGCACGAATCAAGTGACGAAGATCGCCACCTACCGGAAGGCAGCGGATGGCTGCACCAGCCGGGCTAGCTACCGAATAGCTGGGCTTGCCGCGTGGATTGCAGGAGGAGTTTATAGATGGGGAGACTGCCAGCCTTTCAATTGGCGACAGCGCCTTATCAATTCATGACAGTCCGTGACCTCTGATCTGGGATTACACATTGCGTTTCTTGAGTCAGTTTTTGCGTGGTAGATACGCTCCTCTCCGGACGTACCGATCTGTCGTCAATGGCGTTCCAAGTTGCGTGCTAACCGCTGTTACGAAGCATAGGCAAAGGCCTACTGACCTCCTCACGATGCTGCTACCTGACTCCTTGAAAATTCCTGATCGGCAGACAACATCTCCCGGCTTTCGTCCATCAGCAGGCCATGATTCTGTTCGGTGACTGCGCGGATGTAATCCCACAAGAAGGTGATCCGCTTGAGCTTGCACGGATCCTCCCGGCAGAACATCCAGAACTGCAAGTAGCTCAGGTCAACACAATGAATGCAGGGGCCATTCCATTCACACATTCGCGCTCGAAGGACTGAACCAGAGAATTTCCAAGCACCGTATCAGGTGTCGAGCTAACTGTTCGGGTTGGTGGCGTAGTGCTACTATCGGCGATCTCTTTGGTACTTTTTGCAATTAAAAGGACTTTTCGAATGACCTACCTTCGCTTGCTTTTAGCTTCAGCCCTGATTGCTCTTTGCACTGGCTGTGCCTCGCCTGCTCAAATTTCCGGCATGTCAGTAACGGCTGATCAGGCCAAGGCAAACACCTATGACTCTCAGCTGCGAAACAATGTGCGGCTTTCCGAGGTGAATGGTGGAGATAAAACCAACCCACTGTGGACTTCCGAAATCGACGCCCCCGACTTTGGCGCTGCACTCAAGCAATCGCTCGTCAATGCTGATTTGCTTGGCGACGAGTCAGCCCCTTTTGCTCTGCGTGCCAACCTGCTGCGCGTTGACCAGCCTATATTCGGGCTGGATTTTGAAGTGATCAGTGAAGTTGAATACACCTTGATAGAGTCAGGCACTAACAAGGTCATCCTGCGTGAAATCATCCGGACCCCTTTCACCGCAGGCATGGGCGATTCGGTTATAGGAATCAAGCGACTACGCTTGGCCAATGAGGGATCCGCTCGGGTAAACATCATTGCGATGCTCAAGCGCCTCAGTGATCTGAAAATCGAAGCCAAACAGGTTTCGTTAAAGAACTGAGGCAGTAAGGTCGTACCAGTGGCCTTTGAGGATCTGACAAAAATCCCTAATCGGCAAACAACATCTCCCGGCTTTCGCCCATCAGCAGGCCCTGATTCTGCTCGGTGACCTGGCGGATGTAATCCCACAACAGGGTGATCCGCTTGAGCTTCCTCAGGTCCTCGCGGCAGTACATCCAGAACTGTCGGGTGATGTTGATTTCCTGCGGCAACACCGGCAGCAGGCGCGGGTCTTGAGTGGCGAGGAAGCACGGCAGGATCGCCAGTGAGCGCCCCTGCTGCGCTGCCACGAACTGCGCGATCACGCTGGTGCTGCGCAGGTTGGCGCTGGCGCCGGGCAGTACATTGGCCAGGTACAACAGCTCCGAGCTGAACGCCAGGTCGTCGACGTAACTGATAAACGAATGTTTCGCCAGGTCTGCCGGGCGGCGGATGGCCGGGTGGTTGTCGAGATAATCCTGGGTCGCATATAGCTGCAACCGGTAGTCGCACAGTTTGCAGCAGACGTACGGGCCATGCTCCGGACGCTCCAGGGCGATGACGATGTCGGCCTCGCGCTTGGACAGGCTGATGAAGTGCGGCAGCGGCAGGATGTCCACCGAGATCGCCGGGTAGGTGTCGACGAAGTGGCTCAGCTGCGGTGTGATGAAAAAGCTGCCGAAACCTTCGGTGCAGCCCATGCGCACATGACCGGACAGCGCCACGCCGGACCCGGAAACCTGCTCGCACGCCATGTGCAAGGTGCTTTCGATCGATTCGGCATACCCCATCAACCGCTGGCCTTCGGCAGTCAGGACAAAGCCGTTGGTCCGGGACTTCTCGAACAGCAAGGTGCCCAGCGCCGTTTCCAGCGAACTGATGCGCCGCGACACCGTGGTGTAGTCCACCGCCAGGCGCTTGGCCGCGGTGCTGGCCTTGCGGGTGCGGGCGACCTCGAGGAAAAACTTGAGGTCATCCCAGTTCAACGAGCCGAGGGAGGTGATGTTTTTTTGCATGTTGGACCGGTTTTTATGTGCGTTCTTATCAGAAGTTTGCACATCTATACTCCAAAAACAGTCCGAGAACCAATTCGCGACAAACAGCTCATCTCAGGGCGACCCTTTCGCCCTGGCTCCCAAGATAACAACAAGGATCCGGAGACCCACATGAACGTATCGCTCACGCCTAACGAAACCACCGTGCAAAAGGTCAAACTGTTGATCGACGGCGAGTGGGTCGAGTCCAAATCCACCGAATGGCACGACATCGTCAACCCGGCGACCCAGCAAGTGCTGGCCAAAGTTCCGTTTGCCACCGCCGAAGAAGTCGATGCCGCCATCAGCGCCGCTCATCGCGCGTTCCAGACCTGGAAGCTGACCCCCATCGGCGCGCGGATGCGCATCATGCTCAAGCTCCAGGCGCTGATTCGCGAGCACTCCAAGCGCATCGCCGCAGTCCTGAGCGCCGAGCAGGGCAAGACCATTGCCGACGCCGAAGGCGATATTTTCCGTGGCCTGGAAGTGGTCGAGCACGCCTGCTCCATCGGCAGCCTGCAAATGGGTGAATTCGCTGAAAACGTCGCCGGTGGCGTCGACACCTACACCCTGCGTCAGCCGATCGGCGTGTGCGCGGGCATTACCCCGTTCAACTTCCCGGCGATGATTCCGCTGTGGATGTTCCCGATGGCCATCGCCTGCGGTAACACCTTCGTGCTCAAGCCGTCGGAACAGGACCCGATGTCGACCATGCTGCTGGTGGAGCTGGCGATCGAGGCGGGCATTCCGGCCGGCGTGCTCAACGTCGTACATGGCGGCAAGGATGTGGTGGACGGGCTCTGCACCCACAAGGACATCAAGGCGGTTTCCTTCGTCGGTTCGACCGCCGTCGGTACTCATGTCTATGACCTGGCCGGTAAACACGGCAAGCGCGTGCAATCGATGATGGGCGCAAAGAACCACGCCGTGGTGCTGCCGGACGCCAATCGCGAACAAGCGCTGAATGCGCTGGTGGGTGCCGGCTTCGGTGCTGCCGGTCAACGTTGCATGGCCACTTCTGTGGTGGTGCTGGTGGGTGCGGCCAAGCAATGGCTGCCGGACCTCAAGGCGCTGGCGCAGAAGCTCAAGGTCAATGCCGGCAGCGAGCCGGGCACCGATGTCGGTCCGGTGATTTCGAAAAAGGCCAAGGCGCGGATTCTCGACCTGATCGAAAGCGGCATCAAGGAAGGCGCAAAACTGGAGCTGGACGGTCGCGAGATCTCGGTTCCGGGTTACGAGAAGGGTAACTTTGTCGGCCCGACCCTGTTTTCCGGCGTGACCCCCGACATGCAGATCTACACCCAGGAAATCTTCGGCCCGGTGCTAGTGGTGCTGGAAGTCGCCACCCTCGACGAGGCTATCGCCCTGGTCAATGCCAACCCGTTCGGCAACGGCACGGGCCTGTTCACCCAGAGCGGTGCGGCCGCACGTAAATTCCAGAGCGAGATCGATGTCGGCCAGGTCGGCATCAACATCCCGATCCCGGTGCCGGTCCCGTTCTTCAGCTTCACCGGTTCGCGCGGCTCCAAGCTCGGCGACCTCGGTCCGTACGGCAAGCAAGTGGTGCAGTTCTACACTCAGACCAAGACCGTCACCAGTCGCTGGTTCGATGACAACAGCGTCAACGACGGTGTGAACACCACGATCAACTTGCGATAAGGAGCCGGACATGAAAATCGCTTTTATCGGTCTGGGCAACATGGGCGCGCCGATGGCGCGCAACCTGATCAAGGCCGGCCATGCACTGCGCCTGGTGGACCTGAACAAGGCTGTGCTGGCGGAGCTGGAACAGTTGGGCGGCAGTATCAGTGCATCGGCCCGTGAAGCGGCGGAGGGCGCCGAACTGGTGATCACCATGCTGCCTGCCGCGGTGCATGTGCGCAGTGTGTGGCTGGGTGAAGACGGCGTGCTCGCCGGTATCGGTAAAGGCGTACCGGCCGTCGATTGCAGCACCATCGATCCGCAGACCGCGCGGGACGTGGCCGCCGCCGCTGCCAAACAGGGCGTGACCATGGCCGATGCGCCGGTCTCTGGCGGTACCGGTGGTGCAGCCGCCGGCACCCTGACCTTCATGGTCGGCGCCACGCCTGAATTGTTCGCCACCCTGCAGCCGGTACTGGCGCAGATGGGCCGCAACATCGTCCATTGTGGTGAGGTCGGCACCGGGCAAATCGCTAAAATCTGCAACAACCTGCTGCTGGGGATTTCCATGGTTGGCGTCAGCGAAGCCATGGCCCTGGGTGATGCGCTGGGCATCGACACCAAGGTGTTGGCGGGCATCATCAACAGCTCCACCGGGCGTTGCTGGAGTTCGGAGATGTACAACCCGTGGCCGGGCATTGTCGAAACAGCACCGGCGTCGCGCGGCTACACCGGTGGCTTCGGGGCCGAACTGATGCTCAAGGATCTGGGGCTGGCCACTGAAGCGGCGCGTCAGGCGCACCAGCCGGTGGTGCTTGGTGCTGTGGCCCAGCAGTTGTATCAGGCGATGAGTTTGCGTGGGGAAGGTGGGAATGACTTCTCGGCGATCATCAATAGCTATCGCAAGCCGCAATAGCAAAAACTGTGGGAGCGAGCTTGCTCGCGATGAGGTCGTTACAGTCGACATTGATGGTGACTGACCCACCGCTATCGCGAGCAAGCTCGCTCCCACAGGGTACGGCGCTTACCTAAAGACTTTTGACCGGGAGATCACGTCGGGTGATCCCCCGGTTTAATGAGATGGTCAGCCTGACCGAGAAGCCCTGCAGGTTTACGCTTGCAGGGCTTTTCTCGTTTTCGGCCGGAGGATCTCTCATGAACACGATGACGCTTCTCGGTATCGACATCGGCAAACACAG
>NZ_PYUK01000035.1:0-38150 GCF_003097365.1 Pseudomonas sp. B1(2018) | reverse complement strand
AGCCGGGCTCGGCGGCGCGTCCGTTCTTCGGCGTGGTGCCGGCCCTGGTGGACAACCTGGGCAACATCATCGAAGGCGAGGCCGAGGGCAACCTGGTGATTCTCGATTCGTGGCCGGGCCAGGCGCGGACGCTGTATGGCGACCACGACCGCTTCGTCGACACCTACTTCAAGACCTTCCGCGGCATGTACTTCACCGGTGACGGCGCCCGTCGCGATGCCGATGGCTACTACTGGATCACCGGTCGCGTGGACGACGTGCTCAACGTCTCCGGGCACCGCATGGGCACCGCTGAGATCGAAAGCGCGATGGTCGCACACCCGAAAGTCGCCGAAGCGGCGGTGGTCGGTGTGCCGCACGACATCAAGGGACAGGGCATTTATGTCTACGTCACCCTGAAAAACGGTGAAGAGCCGAACGAGCAACTGCGCCTGGAGCTGAAGAACTGGGTGCGCAAGGAGATCGGGCCGATTGCCTCGCCGGATGTGATTCAGTGGGCGCCGGGGCTGCCGAAGACTCGCTCGGGCAAGATCATGCGGCGGATTCTGCGCAAGATTGCGACCGCTGAATATGATGGGTTGGGGGATATTTCCACCTTGGCGGACCCGAGTGTGGTGCAGCATTTGATTGATACGCACAAGACGATGAATGTCGCTTAAGTAGCGTTCGGCGTCATCCAAAGCCCCGCCCGGCATTGCGCCTGGCGGGGCTTTTTTGTGGGTGAAAGTCAAAAGATCGCAGCCTTCGGCAGCTCCTGCAGGGACGGCGCTAAGTCCGGTTACTGGTTTTCACGTTTTTCAAGAGAAAATGCGAAAGCGCAGGAATAAGGATCAACGCCCCGACCATGTTCCAGATGAACATGAACGTCAGCAGGATGCCCATGTCGGCCTGAAACTTGATCGGCGACCAGGCCCAGGTGATCACGCCGGCGGCCAGGGTTATGCCGACCAGCGCCACCACTTTACCGGTGAACGCCACGGCATTGCGGTAGGCGTCGGTCAGCGACAACCCGGCACGTTGCTGTGCCAGTTGTACACTGAGCAGGTACAGCGCGTAGTCCACGCCAATCCCTACGCCGAGTGCGATCACCGGCAGCGTGGCCACTTTCACCCCCATGCCGAGCCAGACCATCAGCGCCTCGCAAAGAATCGACGTAAGCATCAACGGCACCACGGCCACCACCACCGCCCGCCAGCTGCGAAAGGTGATGAAGCACAGCACGATGACCGCGCCATACACGTACAACAGCATGGTCCGGTTGGCCTCGCGCACGACGATGTTGGTCGCCGCTTCGATCCCGGCACTGCCGGCGGCGAGCATGAACTGGCGCTCGCCGTTGCTGTGCTCGCGGGCAAAGGTTTGCGCCACTTGCACCACACGGTCGAGGGTCTCGGCCTTGTGGTCCGACAGATACGCCACGATCGGCATCATCGAGCAATCGTTGTTGAACAGGTCCGGACTGCTGACCGAGGCCTGCTGCGCGCCGTAGTTCAGCACGTTCTGGTTGCGGGCGATGGTCTGCCACTTGGGGTTGCCCTCGTAGGAGCCCGCAGTGATCTGCCGCACGGCATTGACCAGCGACACGGTGGTTTGCACCCCGGGTTGCTGCTGCAACAACCAGCCCAGCCGATCGGCTTCCACCAGGCTTTCGTACTTCAGGCAGCCTTCGCCAGGCGTCTTGAGCATGATCGCGAACTGGTCGCTGGACAGCGAGTAGTTGGCGGTGATGTAGGCATTGTCGCGGTTATAGCGCGAGTCGGCGCGCAGTTCCGGCGCACCGGGATCAAGGTCGCCGATCTTCAAATGATGGCTGACGGCAATCCCGCCCACGGCCAACAGGCCTGCGATGGTCACGGCAACGGTGGCCCAGCGACGCTCGGTGAACCTGTCGAGAAAACTCCAGAGTGCGCCCATGCCTTTGCCGCGCTGCTCTTTATTCTCGGCGCGCAAGCTGCGTTCGGCAGCCTTGCGACTGACGCCCCAGTAAGACAGCAACACCGGCAGCAGCACCAGGTTGGTGAAGATCAGCACCGCGACACCAATGCTGGCGGTGATCGCCAGGTCCTGGATCACGGGAATGTCGATCAGCATCAACACCGCAAAACCCACGGCATCCGCCAGCAAAGCGGTAAGCCCGGCGAGGAACAAGCGGCGGAAGGTATAACGCGCGGCCACCCATTGATGAGTGCCGCGCCCGACATCCTGCATGATCCCGTTCATCTTCTGCGCGCCGTGGGACACGCCGATGGCGAACACCAGGAACGGCACCAGGATCGAAAACGGGTCCAGGGCAAAACCGCACAGTGCGACCAGCCCCAATTGCCAGATGACGGCGATCACCGAGCACAGAATCACCAGTGCCGTGCTGCGCACACAGCGGGTGAAGTAGAAGATGATGGCGGTAGCGATCAGCGCGGCGGCGCCGAAGTACAGCATGACCTGCATGAGTCCATCGAGCAGGTCGCCGACCAGTTTGGCGAAACCGATCACGCGGATCTTCAGCGGGCCTTTGCCCTCCTCGCCCGCCACGCGCACGCTGCCTTCGAACTCGTACTTGTCGCGCAGTTTCTCTTCAAGGGTTTTCGAGAACTGGTGGTAGTCGATGGCCTGCCCGCTGACCGGGTCTTTCTCCAGCAGCGGAACGAAGATCATGCTGGACTTGAAGTTGTTGCCGATCAAACTGCCGACGATCCCCGAACGGGCGATGTTCTGGCGCAGTTGCTGCACGCTCTGCGCCGAGCCGTCGTAGGAGTCGGGCATCACCGGGCCGCCCTGGAAGCCGGCCTCGGTGACTTCGGTCCAGCGCACCGCCGGGGTCCACAGCGACTTCATCCACGCACGGTCGACGCCGGGTGTGACGAACAGTTCGTCGTTGACTTCCTTCAACGCATCCAGATAGTGCGGGTCGAAAATATCGCCGTTGCTGCTCTCCACCACTACCCGTACCGCATTGCCCAGACCGCGCAGGGCCTGGCGGTTTTCCAGGTAGTTTTTGATGAAGGGCTGGCTCTGCGGGATCATTTTTTCGAAGCTGGCATTGAGCGTCAGCCGCGTGGTCGCGAAATAGCTCAGCGCAACCGTCACCAGCACGCAGGCCAGCACCACCCACAGGCGGTTGTTGAAGATCAGCCGTTCCAGGGCGTTACCGGAGCGGGCATCGAAGCCCTTGAGCTCGCGGACCACCGGCATTGTTTCGAGTTCGTAATGACCCATCATGTTGTTCTCTTTGTAATGCCGGGCTTATTCGAGGGGTAACTGGCGCAGGCCACGGGTGCCGGCGAGCACCAGGGAACCGCCGCTGGCCACTTGGGCGGCGGCGACCGGGGCCAGTGTGGTGTTGGGCTGCAGTTGAAAACTGGCACCGTCGTCGCTGCTAACCAGCACGTGGCCGGCCTGGCTGACCAGCAGGATGCGGCCATCGGCGGTGACGCTGCTGGCGGTGATGCTCAGCGGCAGGCCGAGGTCGATCCTGCTCCAGCTCGCCCCGTCATCGGTGCTGCGAAAGACGTTGCCGCGCAGGCCGTACACCAGCGCGACACCGGGTTTACCGGTGACGCCGAAGTAGCTGCCGTTGTACGGCGTCGACAGCGCCTTGAAACGACCGCTCGCCCGATCCAGCTTCATGACCAGGCCTTGTTCGCCGACGATGAACAACTCATCACCTACCGGACGCACCGCGTAAAGGTTCAGCGCGCCCGGGTTGTCGGTGCGCTCCAGCAACGGCGTCCAGCGCAGGCCGCCGTCGTCGGTACGGAAAATCAGGTTGAACGCGCCGACGATGTAGCCGACGCGCTCGTTTTCAAACCAGACATCCAGGAAGGGTTTGTCGGCGCCCTCCTCGACCATGCGTTGCGCGTCGCCGACCCGTGCTTGCAGGCCCGCATCATCCGGATGGCTGTCGAGTTGCCGCTGGTAATACGCAAGCATGATCGGGCCGACCTGGCGCCCGTCCAGTTGCCGGCGCCAGGTTTCCCCGCCATCGCTGCTGTGCAGGACCACGCCATCGTGCCCCACGGCCCAGCCGAGTTGCGGCGTGGGAAAGTGCACGGCCAGCAGATCGGAACTGACCGGCACCTGGGCCTGCTGCCAATGCTGGCCGGCGTCATCGGAATACAGAATGTGCCCGCGCTGGCCCACGGCGACCAGTCGCTCACCGGCGCTGGCCAACCCGGTCACCATGGAGCCTGCCGCCAACTCGCTGCGCAGCGCTGGCGTTTCCAGCACATCGGCAAATTCACTGGCGATCACCGGGCGGGTGAACGGAACGGCCATGGCCGCCGACAAGGCGGCGAGAAGGAACCACTTGATCATTGTCATTATTGTTATCTCGTGTGCACACCACAGCCCTGTAGGAGCTGCCGCAGGCTGCGATCTCTTGATGTTGTTTTTGAAGAACAAAGTCAAAAGATCGCAGCCTTCGGCAGCTCCTACAGGGGGTTGTGGGGTTAGCGGATACCAGTGCCGGCCAGCGACTCGGCGGACCACTGGGCCTTGGACAGTGGATCGATGTACTTCAGGCCACCGTAAGGACCGTAGAAACCGTTGACGTTATAGGCACCGGAAACCAGGTCGTAGAGCATGTGGTTAATGGTGTCCGGGGCCTGCACGTCGTAGCTGTAGGTCAGGTGCGAGAAACCGCCGCGGTAGAGCTGGCCACGGGCGTCGTACTCGTCGGACGCCAAAGCGATCCAGCTGTCTTCGTCGAGGTAGAAGGTGCGTTTGCTGTAGATGTGGCGCTTGCCCGGCTTGAGCGTGGCTTCGACCACCCACACCCGGTGCAGCTCCCATCGCAGCAAGTCCGGGTTCACATGATTGGCCTTCATCACATCGGCCGCGTCTTTGTGATAGCTCAGCTTGTAGGTGTTGTACGGCACATAGAGTTCTTTCTTGCCGACCAGCTTGAAGTCGTAACGGTCCATCGCGCCGTTGAACAGGAACGCGTCATCGTAGGTCGCCGCGCCGACAGTGCCGGGGTTCGGCGTGTCGTAGGCCAGGTCCGGCGCCAGTTTCACCCGACGTTGACCCGGCAGGTATTGCCAGGCGCGACGCGGTTGTTGCATCGGGTTGACCGAGTCCATGAGCAACAGCGCTTCCCCGGCACGGCGGGCCGGGCCGGTGTAAGTCAGCTTGATCTTGTAGAAGGTTTCATCGGCACTGACTGGCCCCACGGACCGGTTCGGCGCGTAGAGCGGGTATTCGATGTTGAACACGCCCGTGGAGCTCAGGGACGCGGTGCCCGAAGAGTCGACGTTCCACGAGTCGTACTTGTTGGTCATGGCCACGCCTTGATAGCGCAACAAGTGGTTCCACATCGCTTCGTTTCCGTCAGCCGGCATCGGGAACGGCACGCCGGGCAGGACGTTTTCCAGCGACAGGCCACCATTGGTGGTCTGGGCGGTCACGGCGTTTTTCGCGGTGTTCTTCAGCACGGCATCAGGCAGCGTGACGCTACGGTGAGTCGGGTACACGTCGAGGCGATAGCTCGGGTAGCGCGTGAGCAGAGCCTGGGCCGTTGCGGTGAGTTTGTCTTTTTGCTCGGCGAGGTTCTTGCCGGTGATCACCAGGCGCGGTTTCTCACTGCCGAACGGGTCGGGACGAAACGAATCACCGGTTTTGAAATCGGCCGGAATCGTGGTCAGGCCACCGGTGTATGCCGGAATGCTGCCATCGGCGTTGGCGGTTTTGTCCGCGCCGACCGAGGTCAGGCTGGTGCCGAGCTTCGCGGCCTGGTCGGCGCTGACCGCCGCGTGGGCGGAACCTGCGACGGCCAGCGCGAGGGCGGTGGCCAAAACTGATTTGACGAAATTCATGGGTGTCTCCTGTTGACTCACAACTCAAGGATCAGAGGGTGGTTTTGAAAGTGAAAGTGACCATGCCGCGATCCTTGAGCTGGGCCACGGTACCGGCAAACGCAGTGGTCTGGCCGGGAACGCAGTTGTATTGGCCGTTGGCGCCGGGCGCGGCACCATCGCCCTGTGCCCCGGCGCTGCCGGCAGAGCCACAGGTATCGAAATCGCCAAAGTTATCGACGTACTTGAGGTCAAAGCGGTACTGGCTGCGCACGTCCATGCCGACACCGACCGAGTAGCTGCCGGTGCCTTTGTTGCCGCCCAGTTGCACGGAGGACTGGCCCGCGAGGCCGACGTTGTAGCTGACCGGCATGGACATATCGATGCCGGGGAATACCTGATACCAGGTAGGGTTGAAGTTCATGCCGAGGATGTAGTTGTCCTTGGAGACCTTGTCGACGCCGTGATACCAGTCCTCGCCTTTGAACAGTTGCTTGTTCTCGGTCACGTCGAGCCAGCGGCTATAGCCGAGTTCGACCAGCAACGAAGAGGAATCCCACAGCGGGGTATCGCCGAACGTGGTCAGGCCGTTGAGCACCGCGTGCACGGTGTTGCCGCGTGCCACGCCGTTTTCGCCGTCGAAGCTGCTGATGAAACCCGGCGCCTGCGCCGCGCCCAAGGTCGGGTTGACGGTGGCCGGAACGCTCGACAGCGGCATGTTGTGGCGATAGTTGAGGTCGAAGCCGACACTCACACCCGCGACGTTTTTCGACAGGCTGAAGCCGTAAACGTCGATGTCGTCGACGTAGAACTGGTTGTAGCTGCCGACGTTGCCCGAAATCAGCTGAGCCGGGCCGACCGCCCCCGGTTGCAGCACCAGGTTGGGCAGGATGTCCGACGTCTTGCGGTAGTAGACACCCATCGTGCCGTCAAGCCACGCCGGACTCCACTTGGCCATCAGGCCGAAGTCGCCGCTGTGGTCAGGGGTGTGGGTGTGGCCATTGCTCAGGCGCAGGAACTGATTGGCGCCCAACGGACCAGGTGTCCCGAACAGAGGGTTCTTTGCGGCGATCAGCGACAGGTTGTGGCCGCCGCTCTGGATACCGTCGTTGAAACCCAGATAGGTGCCGGACTCCGGCAGCCGTGCAGCGTCCCAGTCCAGGAAGTATTGTGCCGCCAGGGTCAGCTCCGGGTTGACCGTGAAACTGGTGGACAACTGGTTGCGCGGAATGAACAGCTCTTTGGCTTCGGTGCCCGGCACGGCAAGCGCCTTGGACAAGTCCAGACCCGACTGGCCGTAGCTGTTGCCGTGGGCGAAGGCCAGCACGCTCTCGCCCCAATACAGGGTGTGCTTGCCCGCCTTGCCGCTCAACAGCGATTCGTCGCCGATCTCGGTGCTGCCGAACACGAAGGCGTCGAGGATTTCCGAGGACGGTCCGTTGTAGTAGCGGTCGGCGTAACCGCTCAGGTGGCGCGAATCCGGCCGGCCGTTGTTGAGTTGATTGGTGGCCGCGTTGTCACTGCCGACATTGTCGTAGGCATGGTCGTACCAACTGTTGGCGCTGACCCGAAAGCCCATCTGTTTCTTGTACACCACGTCCAGTTCCGACAGCACATCGAGGCGCTGGGCGACCGGGCTGCCGGAAGAAAAGTTGCGGTTACCGTCGTTGTTGTTCCAGGCGTTGGCCAGCTTGCTGTTCGCGGCTTCGACCCTCTGGGCGTAGTTGAACTTGACGGTGTTGTCGAAACGAACCGAAACGTCCTCATTCCCCGTATCAAACTCGAACGCCTGCACAGGCGTCATTCCCAACCCGGCGAGAACCGCCGATGCCAGCAGCCCGCGCCGCAGATTTGGGTGGCCGATCTTATTGTTGTTATTCATCTAGCGTGCTCGCCTTCTCTGTGGGTTCAAGAAAAGTCATTCAAGAAAATGCCGAAACGGCGGTGCGCCCTGCTCCAGGGATGGCGAGCCGAATCGGTCGAGTCTGTTGTATCGCGAGGGGTGGGTGGGTCGCCGGTCAATTGGGCCAAATCATCGGTCAACACAACGTGGGGGCGACAAAGTGCCCCTTTTGCTTTTGTAGGAGCTGCCGCAGGCTGCGATCTTTTGATCTTGATTTTTTAAGATCAAAAGATCGCAGCCTTCGGCAGCTCCTACAGGGGATCTCGACATAGTTTGAAAATGGTTGGTCGTTCGGATGTGTAAAGCAGCAGCTAACGTTCGTCCGACAACACCTTCATGGAGGGCAATGGAATGCCTGTCGCTGCAAACGGATGTCATCTGCGCAAGGGTCGGGTTTCTGAGTCGGGTCGTATTTATTTGCTGACGGCCGTCACCTGTCAGCGGCAACCGGTCTTTGCCGATTGGCGGGTGGGCCGGCTTCTGGTCGAACAATTGCGAAGTGCAGAAGCAGCAGCAATGGTCACTTCGATGGCCTGGGTTGTGATGCCCGATCACTTGCATTGGCTGGTCGAGCTGCAACTAGGCACGTTGGCCGAGCTGATGTGCCGTATCAAATCCCGCAGCAGTCGCTCGATTGAACGAGGTCGGTTATGGCAGCGGGGTTATTACGATCGGGCTCTGCGGCGGGATGAGGATTTGAAGGATGCTGCGCGTTACATCGTCATGAATCCATTGCGTGCGGGGTTGGTGAAGCGTGTGGGCGATTACCCTTTGTGGGATGCCATTTGGGTTTAGAAAAGCAAAGTCAAAAGATCGCAGCCTTCGGCAGCTCCTACAGAAGGCTGCGATCTTTTGATCTTGACCCTCACCCCTGCTGCCGAAAATCCGTCGGCGACAACCCGGTCCAGCGTTTGAACGCGCGGGTGAAGTTGCTGGTGTCGCTGAAGCCCAGCAAAAAGGTGATCTCCGTGACCGGCCGCGAAGCCTGGCTCAGGTAGCTGCAGGCCAGCTCCTTGCGCGTGTCATCGAGCAGTTGCTGGAAATGGGTGCCGCGTTGGGACAATTTCAATTGCAGCTTGGTCGGGCTCATGCACAAGGCGCTGGCGACTTTGTCCCGCGTGCAGTCGCCGTCCGGGAGGAACTCGATGATCTTCTGGGTCACGCCCGTGATCACGTCGCTTTTATCCAGACGCGCCAGATAACTGATGATGATGTTGTCGTTGACCTGCGCCAGCTCCGGGCAGGAACCGCTGAGCACCTGCATCACGTCAGCCTTGTCGAACACCAGCAGGCCTGAAGCCTGACCGAACAACACCGGTGACCTGAACAAGGTTTCATACGGCGCGGCCCCCTCGTGGGGCATCGGCCGGCACAACTCCACGCGTACCGGTTTGAACTCCTGCTTGTAGAGCAGGCGCATGGTTCGAATCAGAAAACCGAAAAACGCATCTTCTGTCTCGCCGCTGAGTTCCAGCAGGTGATCGAATCGCATCAGGACCTGCGAGTCGTCCTGACTGAGACTGGCCTTGGCGACCTGGGACACCAGGCGGAAGTAGCGCTCCAGCCGTCGACAGAAGTCCATCAGCGTGCCACTGGCCGCCAGCGAATACCCCAAGGCATGCAAGTGCGTCAGATGAATATGCCTGGCCACGGTCAACCCGAAATACGGGTTGTGGGTCACATCCACGCAGGCTTGATACAGACGCGTCATCGTTGCCGCAGGCAAGCGGGTCATCGGATCGGTAGCGACGCCCAGTGGAATGCCCATGGCGGCAAAAATCCGCTTGCTGTCCACGCCACTGGCCTCCAGTGCCTGCGCGATAGCCACGGTATAACTGCTGATGGTGGTGGGCTGTAACGCCTCTTCGAACAACGAGATTTCGTCGCCTGGCGCCTGCGTTTTCGAACCTGACATGTGCCTGCCTTATGGGTATGCGAACGCCGATACTCGCCCCCGATCATGCATCGGTCAATGATCCATCAGGGACCTGGCCTCGATGTTCCGATGCTTGGCGCGATAGTCACCTGCCCCGCTGACCTGCGAATTCATTCAATTGACCAGTGACGAACCGGCCAGGTGCCCACAATGCGCTCAAGTTATGCCTCGAATAAAGAGAAGAATAAGCATGAACCTGAACACAGAATTCGATTACATCGTAGTCGGCGCGGGTGCAGCAGGCTGTGTAGTCGCCAGTCGGTTATCAGAGGACCCGACTGTTTCGGTGTGCCTGCTCGAGGCCGGCGGCCCCGACACCAACCCGCTGGTGCACATGCCGGCCGGCGTCGCGGCGATGGTACCGACCTCGATCAACAACTGGCAGTATCAGACCGTGCCGCAACCGGGCTTGAACGGTCGTATCGGGTATCAGCCACGGGGCAAGACCCTGGGCGGCAGTTCTTCGATCAACGCCATGGCGTATCACCGCGGCCACCCCGAAGACTTCGATCGCTGGGCGGCGTTGGGCAACCCCGGGTGGAGTTACCAGGAGGTGCTGCCGTTCTTCAAGCGCGCCGAGCATAACGAACACTTCAAGGACGCGCTGCACGGGCAGAACGGCCCGCTCAACGTGCGCTTCCACGCCTCGCCCAACCCGTTCGGCGAAACCTTCGTCGAGGCCGGTGTGCAGGCTGGCTATCCAGCGTGCCCGGACCAGAACGGCGCGAACATGGAAGGTTTCGGTCGCGTTCAAGTGATGCAAAAGGACGGGCAGCGTTGCAGCGCGGCCAAAGCCTACCTGACGCCTAACCGCCACCGGACGAACCTGCGCATCGAAACCCACGCCCACGCCACGGGAATCATTTTCGACGGCAAGCGCGCCGTCGGCGTCGAGTTCGTGCAAAACGGCGTAAAGCGTTCCCTGCGCACGCGCCATGAGCTGATCCTGAGTTCCGGCGCGTTCAACTCCCCACAGCTGTTGCTGCTGTCCGGGGTTGGCCCGACCAACGACTTGCTGAAACTCGACATCCCCGTGGTTCACGAGTTGCCAGGCGTGGGCCAGAACCTGGTGGATCATATCGATTACGTGCACTCCTACCGCGTCAAATCGCGCCACTTGATCGGCCTGTCACTGGCGGGCATCTGGGACGTGACCAAAGCCGCATTCCGCTACTGGCGCAAACGCTCCGGCCCCCTCACGACCAACTTTGCCGAGGCCTGCGCGTTCGTCAAAACCTCTGCGGCGTTGCGTCAGGCCGATATCGAACTGGCCCTGACCGTCGCCATGTTTGCCGACCACGGCCGCACGCTGTATCGCGGTCACGGCCTCAGTGTGCATGCCTGCCTGTTGCACCCGAAAAGCAGGGGGCAACTGAAACTGGCAAGTACCGACCCGATGGTACCGCCGCTGATCGACCCGGCCTTCCTGACCCATCCAGACGACATCAAAACCCTGATCCAGGGCTATCGGGTGATTGAAAAAGTCATGGGGACAGCAGCCTTCAAGGCCTTCGATCCTCAAGACGTGCTTGGCGCGCCGATGACCACCGACGCTGAAATCGAACAAGTCCTGCGCGACCGCTCCGACACCCTCTATCACCCGGTGGGCACGTGCAAAATGGGCAGCGATGGCATGGCGGTGGTCGACGCTCGATTGAAAGTCCACGGTCTGCAAGGCCTGCGGGTGGTCGATGCCTCGATCATGCCGACTATCATTGGGTGTAGCACCACAGCCGCCACCGTGATGATCGGCGAAAAAGCCGCCGACTTCATCCGCGAGGACCGCGCAGCCCGCGCCGCTGTGTCATTGGAGGACGATCATGCATCCGGCACGCTCAATCACCCCGCATAAGTTGCTGACGGTTTGCGCCGTGGTGGAAATCGCCACGGGGCTTGCCTTGCTGCTCACTCCCGGACTGGTCGGCCATCTGTTGTTGGGGGTCAGCGCAACCGAGGACACCAACCTGTTTGCGCGGTTCTTCGGCGTAGCCCTGATTGCGCTCGGTATTGCCTGTTGGCCTCGGCCGGTCGGCATTGGCGCGGTGCGCTCGATGCTGTTCTACAACGGGGTCGTTGCGTTGTACCTGGCGTATGTCGGGGTGTTTGTCAGCAGTGGGGTGTTGTTGTGGCCCGCCGTTGCGTTTCACGCCTTGATGACCGCGTTGTTGCTCCGTCGTTAACGTCAAAAGATCGTAGCCCTGTAGGAGCTGCCGAAGGCTGCGATCTTTTGATCTTCCCCCCCCCAATCCAAGTCAATCCAAAGGAGTACTCGCATGGGAGTATTGGACGGCGTTCGTATCGTCGAAATCGCCGGCATCGGCCCGGGACCGTTTTGCGGCATGTTGCTGGCCGACATGGGCGCCGAAGTGATTCTGGTCGAACGCGCCGGCACCAAAGGCGCTGACATGCTGGACCTGGGCAAGCACGCCATCGTCAATCGCGGCAAACAGTCGATCGCCCTGGACCTGAAGGATCCGGCGGCCGTCGAAGCGGTGTTGCGCTTGATCGAAGGCGCCGACGCCTTGATCGAAGGCATGCGCCCGGGCGTAATGGAACGCTTGGGCCTGGGCCCTGACCAGTGTCTGGCGCGCAATCCACGCCTGGTCTACGGACGCATGACGGGCTGGGGCCAGCAGGGTCCATTGGCCCAGGCCGCCGGGCACGACCTCAATTACATCGCACTGTCCGGCGCCCTGTGGTTCAGCGGTGAAGCCGGTCAACCGCCGATGGCGCCCCCTACCCTGGTGGGCGATCTGGGCGGCGGCGCGCTGTACCTGGCGATGGGCATCCTCGCCGGCATCATCAATGCCGGTACCAATGGCGTCGGTCAGGTGGTGGACGCGGCGATTGTCGATGGCAGCGCCAACCTGATGAACCTGCTGCTGTCGGCACACTCCGCCGGTCAACAGCCGCTGGAGCGCGGTTGCGGGCTGCTCGATGGTGCGCACTGGGCACGCACTTACGCCTGTGCCGATGGCCTGTTCGTCAGCGTGCAGGCCCTCGAACCGCAGTTCAACGCGCTGCTGTTCAACAAGCTTGGCCTGGGCGATGACGCGGATTTCAAGAACCCCTACGATCCACGATTGTGGGGCGCCTTGCGTGAACGCCTGGCCGCCGTATTTTCCAGTCAGCCACGCCAGCACTGGGTCGATCTGCTCGAAGGCAGCGACGCCTGCTTCGCCCCGGTGCTGACGCCCGCCGAAGCACTGAGCCATCCGCACATGGCCGAGCGCGGTGTGTACTCGCGTCAGGACGGCGTGTTGCAGGCTGCACCGGCGCCACGCTTTTCGACGACACCCTCTTCGGCCGGTTCAGTCCCCAAGCGTGGCGAACACACCGCGTTGATCTTGCGCAAAGCAGGCTTGAGCGATGCACAGGTTGAACACCTGATCACCGCCTGATCACCACTGTCCCTGTACCTGATCATCACGACCCATTTACCTGATCACCACGGTCCCTGTAGGAGCTGCCGAAGGCTGCGATCTTTTGATTTTGCTTTTAAAAACAAGATCAAAAGATCGCAGCCTGCGGCAGCTCCTACATGGGGATTTGGTTAGTTCTTCAGGAATATGGCAACGGGGCTGTCCTCTCGCAAGGCGTGACAGGTGTTGATCAATCGGCCGGTAGCGTTGCGGTAAGCCTCTGCGTCTGCCGCCGTACGCGGCGCAACCATCGCCCGGGCCATGGGAATGGTCTGAAACGCCGTCGTGGCAATCGGCAGGAGCAACTCGGTCAAGTGCACGCAACCGCCGATCCCGCCAAACAGCGCTTTGATCCGCCGCGAAAACCCCGGGCCAATGCGTTCGCCGAGCAGTTTTTCATAGCCCGGCATTGCGCCACGGCATTGGCTGGTGGGCACATCGGGCATGGCCACATGCACCTCGCGCACAACAAAGTCATCGTCCAGGGTCAGGCGCATGAACATGCCGTGATACGTCTGCCCCGCCGCTACCGTCCGGCCCTCAGCGAGGGGCACGGGATGGGTCTTGCTGTCGTTCAAACGACCTTCGATGTCCCACAGCCCATCGGCCCGCAGAAAACCCTGGCACTCGACCTTGCGCCGGTGGATCAACCGGCGCCCCCATTCGTCCACTTCGTCGATCATCACTCAGACACCCCGCTTGCGACGCCGGCGCCAGACCAGCACTCCCGCCAGCAACAAGATCACCGCCACAAGCGGCGGCGCCACGGCCTTGAGCTTGGGAATGACCACATGTTTGAGGGCATACATCTGCCCCTGGTGCATGTAGTCGTAACCGACCGGCATCGGCAGTACGCCGTTGGCGCGGACGTACTCGGCATAGTCGGCCTGCATGCTCTGGAAGCGCTCCGGCATCTGCGCCTGCAGGTCGATCGTTTCACCGGGATCGGTGACGATGTTGTAGAGATGCCATTGTTCGTTGCCCACCGGCTTCAGGCTCTTGACCAGTTTGTAGTCACCCTTGAACAGGGCCGCGCTGCCGGACAGTTCATAGCCGATGGCCTGATCCTGCGGATGCACGCGTTCGGCCGTGCCTTGCAGCACCGGCACCAGGCTGCTGCCGATCAGGGGTTCCACGGCTCGCCCCTGGTATTCGCCGTGATGCGCCGGCACACCGGCCACTTCGAGCAAGGTCGGGACGATGTCGGTGACGTGGGTGAAGGATTTGGCGATGTGATTGGCCTGGCTACCGGGCACGCCGGCGACGATCATCGGCGTGCGCAAACCGCCCTCGCCGGCAAAGAACTTGTAGCCACTGAACGGCGAGGCCGCCGCGCTGGCCCAACTCGGGCCGATGCTGGTGAAAGCACCCTTGCCGCCCAGGCGATCGAGCTCACGGGTGTAGTTCATTTCCAGCCACAAGCGGATCGCCGGTATCGCGTACGGATCGGTCGGTTCACTGCCGTTATCGGAGAGGAACACGAATACTGTGTTGTCGTACTCGCCGCTGGCTTTCAGGTGCTCGATGAAACGGCCGATTTGCTGGTCCATGGTTTCCGCCATGGCGGCATAGACCTCCATGCGCCGCGCTTCGTAGCGCTTTTCATGGGCGTCCAGGGCATTCCAGTCGGCGGTGCTGGCCATGGTCTGCAGGCCCGCACCGGCGGGAATCAGGCCCAGTTCCACCGCACGGTCACGCCGGGCCTGGCGCAATGCGGTCCAGCCTTTGTCATAACGGCCCCGGTACTTGTCGATCATGTCCTTGGGGGCCTGGACGGGCACGTGATTGGCCTGAAACCCCAGATAGGCGAAAAACGGTTTGCCGCCCTGTCGATCGGCGGCGATGTAGTCCATGGCCTTGTCGACGATAAAGGTCGAGGAGTAATAGTCCTTCGGCAGGTGCGCCGGCTGGCCGTTTTCGAACCAGGCCGCCTTGTCGTACAACGGTGCGTAGGGCCGCTCTTCCCAGTTGTCCGAACCGCTGTCGGCCTGGATGAATGAGCGCTCGAAACCGCGTTTGTCGGGCAAGGTGTCCGGGGTCTTGCCCAGATGCCATTTGCCGGTGATGTAGGTGTTGTAACCGCTGTCCTTGAGCAGGCTGGCGACGGTGATTGCGTTGTCGTTGAGCACCCCGCTGTAGCCGGGTTTGCCCAGGTGTTCGTCGGGCATGGTCTCCGGCATGTTGCCGACGCCGTTGCGGTGGTTATCGACGCCGGTCAGCAGCATCGAGCGCGTCGGCGAACAGGAGGCCGTGACATGGAAGTCGGAAAAGCGCACGCCTTCACGGGCCAGGGTGTCGATGTTCGGCGTGGCGATTTCGCTGCCGAAGGCGCCGACATCGCTGTAGCCCCAATCGTCGGCCACCAGGACCACGATGTTCGGGCGTTTGGGGGTGGCGAAAGCGTGGGTGCCGAAGGCGAGACAACCCATCGCCAGGACAAGAGGTTTCAACGGGATCATTCACGGGGTCCTTATGGGCGGTGAAGATCAAAAGATCGCAGCCTTGTAGGAGCTGCCGCAGGCTGCGATCTTTTGATTCTAAGGTTTCAACAGAGCGCCGATGACCCGGCGAAACACCTTGCCATAAGGCGGCCGCAGCACCCCCATGACATCCCAACGCGGCGGCGTGAACACCGAACGCTCCAGGCTGAACGCCTTGAAGCCATACCCGCCGCGATACCGGCCAAACCCCGAGTGACCGCAGCCACCAAAGGGCAAATCGGTCTGGAACAGGTGCTGCATGACTTCATTGATGCAAGCGCCGCCCGAATGGGTGCGTTCCAGCACATGCCGGGCTTCAGCGCGGTCGTTGCCGAAGTAATACAGCGCCAGGGGTCGCGGATGCCCGTTGATGTAGTCGAGCACCTCGTCGATGTGGCGATAGCCGCGAATCGGCAGCAGCGGACCGAAGACTTCTTCTTGCATCGCCAGTGTCGAGTCCGGCGGATCAACCAGCAGGGTCGGTGCGATTTTGCGCGAAGCGCTCAAGTCCTCATTGGCCGGGTTGACCTCGATCATCCGCACGCAATGTTCACGAGCGTCTTGCAGGCAGGCCTGCATCCGCCGGTATTGCCCCGGCGTCGCCATGGCCGTGTAGTCGGGATTGTCCAGCAGCGTCGGGAACATGCGCCGCAGTTCGACCTGCATACAACTCAACAGGCGTTCACAGTCATCCTCGTGCACAAACACATAGTCGGGTGCGATACAGGCCTGTCCACTGCTGACCCCCTTCCCGCCCCAGATGCGTCTGGCGGCGTTTTCCAGGTCGGCGCCGCGGCCAATGACGGTCGGCGACTTTCCGCCCAGTTCAAGGGTCAGCGGCGTCAGGTGTTGCGCCGCAGCGCGCATCACCAACCGCCCGACCCGTGGGCTGCCGGTGAACACCAGATGATCCAGCGGCATGGCGGAAAATTCCGCGCCCAGTTCAGCGCCGCCGATGAAGCCTGCCACTTCGCTGTCATCGAACTGCTCGGCCAGCAGCTCGATCAGTAAAGCCGCCGTTGTCGGTGACTGATCGGAGAACAGGATGATCGCGCGGTTCCCCGCCGCCAGTGCCTCGGCCAGCGGCCCCAGGGCGATGGCAATCGGGAAATTCCACGGCGAAATGATGCCGATGGTCCCCAGTGGCTGATAGTGGATTTCAGCCTTCGCGCCCAGCCAGCCGCCCCCCAGCTCCGCTTTGCGACGCTCCGGTCGCATCCAGCGGCGAACATGGTCACGGGCATACTTGAGGCCGCGGATCGGCAACAGCACATCGGCCATCAGCGATTGATCATGGCTGCGCCAGGTGAAATCCCGGGCCAGCGCCTCGCACAGCCGTTGTCGATGATTGACCAACAGCGTGATGACCCGGTTGATGCGCTCGATCCGCAGTTCGGCCGAGGGCGGCCCCTCGACCCGGGACGCCGCCTGTTGTCGGGCCAGAACCGCGCGGACCCCGTCGATCGCAGCGTTGGCGGGTGTCACGGCAGATGTGTCGATGTCGTCCATCGCAGGGTGCATGGTGCAGCTCCTATCGTGCTGGCGCATTGGGCCCGACCAGCTCAAAGTCCGGTGAGAATTTGTCCAGCGAACCGAGCACGTCATAGACCGCCAGTTTGCTGCCATTGATCTTCAGGTCGCCTTTGAATACCGCTTCGATCGGCGACACTTTCTCCGCCAGGATGGCGTTGAGGGTTTCGCGCGTCAGGGTCAAGGTGGCATCGGCCTGCTCGGCGTTGTAATCGGCGATATAGGTCAACGCCGAGTTCTCCAGATTGAGCATGTACCGCTTGCCCGAGGTGCCGATGTCGGTGAAGTTCCAGTTGAGGACGATGTGTTTGCCCTCGACATCCGGGGCCTTCAGGCGAACGCCCAGGTAATCGAATATGTTCTCGATGGTCAGCGCCCGAAGCATGTCGGGGCTGGCTGTGCGCAGCGGCGAAGCGAGTTTCTTGCCGCCGCTGCGGTGCTCCATGGCCGCCGCCAGGTAGCTGTTGCGCTCAACTGCCGACTCGGCCTGGTAGCCCAATTGCTCGAGGGCATCGGCTGCAAGCTCTCGGGCTGCGCTGTTGGTGGGTTCGGCATAGGTCAAATGACTCATGGCCTGCGCCACCCAGCGGTACTGACCGTTGGCAAAATCGCTGCGCGCACGGGCCAGCACGGCGTCGGCGCCGCCGCCATACTCGACGAATTTCTTGCCGTAATCACCGTCGGACAACGCGTCCAGATTGGCCGGGTTGGCGTCATACCAGCCCATGTATTGCTGATACACCGCCTTGGCGTTGCGCTGCACCGACCCGTAGAAACCATGGGTGAAGGTTTCGCTGGCCAGGCTCGCCGGGACGTGATCGCGCATGTACTCGGCAATCTCCACCGGTTTGTAACCCTTGTTGATCAAGCGCAGGGACTGGTCGTGCAGCCACTTGTACATGTCCCGTTGCTTGGACAAATAGTTGACCACGCGCTCGTGGCCAAACACCGGCCAGCCATGCTGCCCCACCAGGATGTCGGCACCGGGCGCGAACTGGTGCAGGGATTGATTGAGGTATTTCGACCAGGCCAGGCCATCACGGATGGTCGCGCCGCGCAACGTCAGCAACTGATGCTGGGTCGGCAGTGCCAGTTCACCGGTATCGATCACCTTGAACTGCGGGAAGTAGTGGATGAATTCGGCGGGCGCTTCGGTGCCGGGGGCGAGCATGTTGACGATCTCGACGCCGTCGATGGTCAGCGTTTGCACCGGCTGGCTGAGTTCCAGGGTCGGCGGGATCATCGTGATGGTGCCGTTGGACAACGCCTTGGCGCCGCCGAGGTCGATCTGGCCCTGGGCGCTGCGCGGCAACGTGGTGCCGAACTGGTACTCGGCGCGGCGGCTCATGGCGTTGCCGGCCATCACGTTCTCGGCCACCGAGGTTTCCATGAAGCCTGCCGGGGCAATGATCTGCACTTTGCCCGACTTCACATCCTCTTCGTCGACGATGCCGCGAATACCCGCGAAGTGATCGACATGGCTGTGGTTGTAGAACACCGCCACCACCGGTTTGCGCGGCCGATGCTGGTAATACAGTTCCAGCGACGCGTGCGCCACCTCGGTGGCCAGGTTGCAGTCGATGATGATCAGGCCGGTCTTGCCTTCGATGATGGTCATGTTGGTCAGGTCAAGACCGCGCACCTGATAGAAACCGTCGGTGACCTTGAACAGCCCGTTGGCCATGCTTTTGCGGGCTTGCTGCCACAGGCTCGGATTGACCGTCGCCGGCGCATCCGGGCTGTCGAGAAATTCGTAGCCTTTGAGGCTGTACACCACGTGCCCATCGGCCGCGGTGGTTTCGGCGTCCGGCAGGCTGGCAATGAAGCCGCGCTGGATGTCGGCTTCCACCTGCGGATCGGCGGCGGGCATGGTGTGCGCCGTGGTTGCATTGACGGCGATGGTCGCCGCCGTCGCGGCTTTCTGGCCTCCCTGCCCTGCGCTGTTTTCGACCGCTGGCAAGTGAACGCCGGTTTGCCCCCGCGACCATTGCAGCGCCCCGACAATGCTGGCGGCCAACACTGACACCGTCAGCACTACGCGGATTTTCTTCATCGCACGGTCTCTCTGTAATTGTTGTTCGAATACCGTTTCGATGGTGCAAGCAAGTGCGCTGACCTGCCGGTCTTCTCGATCAATTCATCTGTCTTCACAGGCATGCCCTGTAGGAGCTGCCGAAGGCTCGGGCCGCGTTCGGACGATCTTTTCAAGATCAAAAGATCGCAGCCTTCGGCAGCTCCTACACGGGGGGTTGTGGTGTTTGGGGCATTCCCGGGGGACAAGCGCTTTCGTTGCAATGACCTGCGACCGCAGCGCGCGCATTCCTACTATCGGCCCATCCACTACGCCAAATGCGCGACTAACAATAAAAGGGTGTTGTCATGAGTGAAGATGTCTTGCTGTATGAAATCGTCGGCCCGGTGGCGCGCCTGACGCTGAATCGGCCACGGGCCATGAACGCGCTGAACCTGGCGACACTGGCCGAACTCGAGCGTTGCCTGAACGACATCGCGCGCAACGACGAGCTTCGGGTGGTCATCCTCACGGGCAGTGGTCCGGCCTTCTGCGCCGGTGCCGATCTGAAAGAAGTGTTGGCCGGCGCCTGCCTGCCCGCCGGCGAAGCCGACTTCCTCGACCGCGCCAATCAGGTCTTCGGTCAGTTGCGCAACTTCCCCAAACCGGTGATCGCCGCGCTCAACGGCGTGACCATGGCCGGTGGCCTGGAACTGGCCATGTGCGCCGACATCGTGGTCGCCGCGCAAACCGCGACCCTCGCCGATGCCCACGCCAACTTCGGCGTCTACCCCGGTGCCGGCGGCGCGGCGGTGTTGCCACGCCTGATTCCGTTGAACGTGGCGATGTACCTGCTGCTGACCGGAAAATCGCTCTCGGCCACGGAAATGAAAGGCTATGGCCTGGTCTGCGAAGTCCACGCCGATGAACAACTGGCCGACGCCACCCTCAGCCTGGCCAACCAGATCGCCAGGAAGAGCCCGATTGCCCTGCGCCGCATGAAAGAAGTCGCGCGCACGTCGGCTGACAAGTCCCGTGACGACGCCTTGCTGCACGAGCAAGTGATGTTGCGCCAGCACCTGCGCACCGCCGACTTCCAGGAAGGCCTGCAGGCCTTCGGTGAAAAACGCGCACCGAACTTCAAGGGCCGCTAGGCCGTTCACTGCAATTTTCAGGATCAGACAATGAACGATATCTACGTAGTGGGCGTCGGCATGACGCCGTTTGGCCGCTTGCTGGAGCGCAGCGTCTACGACATGGTCGACGAAGCCGTGGGCCTGGCGTTGAAAGATGCCGGCGCCAGCAGCGCCGACGTCGGCTCGGTGTACTACAGCACCATGACCAACGGCCTGTTGCAGGGCCAGACCGGCATTCCCGGCCCGATCGCCATGCGCCGCATCGGCATCGAAGGCGTGCCGGTGTTCTCGGTGGAGAACGCCTGTGCCTCCGGCTCGTCGGCGTTCAACCTGGCCACGCTGGCCTTGCGCGCCGGTCAATGCGACATCGCCCTGGCGGTCGGCGCCGAAAAAATGAACATCCCGGACAAGGCCAAGATGTTCGCCGTGTTCGACGGCGGCTGGGACGTGTCCACGGTCGAGCAGAACAAGCACACCCTGCTGGCCATGGGCGAAGGCATCGTGCCGCCGCCGGGCACCGTGTCCGAACGCCCCTACAGCGTGTTCATGGACGTGTATGCCGCCATCGCGCGCAATCACATGCTGCGTTACGGCACCACCCAACGGCAGATCGCCGCGGTGGCCGCAAAGAACCACCAGCACTCGGTGCACAACCCGCTCTCGCAGTTCCAGCAAGCCTTCAGGATCGACGAAGTGCTGGCTTCACCTGCGATCTGCTATCCGCTGACCACGCTGATGTGCTCGCCGATCAGCGACGGCGCCGCGGCTGTCCTGCTGTGCAACGCCGAGGGCCTTAAGCGCTTGAAGCATGCCGGCGACCGCGCCGTTCGCGTACTCGCCAGCGTGGTGCAGACCGGCAGCAACCGTGGCCTGGATGAACCGGAAAAAATCATTGCCCACCTGGCGGCGAAAAAAGCCTACGACCAGGCCGGCGTCAGCCCTGGCGACGTCAGCGTTGCGGAAGTGCATGACGCCTCGGCCATCGGCGAAATCCTCAACGCCGAATCGCTGATGCTGGTGCCGTTCGGCGAAGGTGGCCCGGCGGCTGAGCGCGGTGATTTCACCGTCGGCGGCCGGATGCCGATCAACCCGTCCGGTGGCCTCGAATCCAAGGGCCACCCGATTGGTGCCACCGGTCTGGGGCAGATCCACGAACTGGTCACGCAACTGCGCGGTGAAGCCGGCAAGCGCCAGGTCGAAGGTGCGCGCATCGCCATCCAGGAAAACGGCGGCGGACTGTTCGGCATCGAAGAAGCCGTGGTCGCCGTCAACATTCTCGCCAATAACAACATTTAAGGAGAGCCCTCATGGGACACGTCATGCGCACCCCGGAACAACTCGAAGCCGTCGAGAGTTTCCGGCGTTTCCTGGCCGACAAGATCGACCCGGTGTTCAACAAGGAATACCGCGACAAATTCATCCCTCGGGAAAAGATGTCCGAGATCATGCGCCAGCTCACCGAGTTCGGCATGATCAGCGGCGCCGTCAGTGAAGAACACGGCGGCCTGGGCCTGGACTGGCCAACCCTGATCATGCTCTTCGAAGAAGTCGCCGCCTGTTCGGTGGACCTGTCGACGCCCGTGGTCATCAACTCCTTCGGCGCGCAGATGCTGGAAAAACTCGCCCCGGACCACCTGCGCGAGCGTTACCTGCCGGGGTTGATCAGCGGTGAGCTGTTCGTCAGCGTCGGCATTTCGGAACCGGACGTCGGCTCCAATGTGCTGGAGATCAAGACCCGCGCTCGCCGCGACGGTGACGACTTCATCATCAACGGTGAAAAGACCTGGATCAGCAACGGCTCCTACTCCGACTTCCTGATCTGCACCTGCCGCACCGGCGATGACCCGCGCAAGGGCCTGACCCACTTCCTGCTGGATCGCAAAGAACATCCGTACGAAGTGCAAGACATCCACAAGATCGCCTGGAACAGCCAGTCCACCGCGCAGATTTTCCTCAACGACGTACGGGTTCCGGCCAGCAACATCATCGGCAAGGAAGGCGAAGCGCTGAAAAACACCCTGTCGTTCTTCGAGCGTTCGCGGGTGTTCGTCGCCGCCCAAGGCCTGGGCATCGGTCGTCGCGCACTGGAAGAAGCCGTGCGTTACGCCAAGGAGCGCAAGCAGCACGGCAAAGTGATTGCCGGCCACCAGTTGATCTCGGCGATGCTTGCGGAAATGGCGACCCACGTCGATGCCGCCCGCCTGCTGACCTACCGTGCCGCCGAGATGATCGGTGCCGGCATCCCGGCGGAAATGGAAGCGGCCATGGCCAAGTACTTCGCCTGCGAAGCCGCCGTGACCATCGCCCGCCAGGCCGTGCAGATCCACGGTGGCGCCGGCGTCACCACCGATTTCCTGGTGGAAAAACTCGCCCGTGAAGCCATCGTCGTGCCGATTCCCGAGGGCACTTCGCAGATCCAGCAACTGATCATTGGTCGCGCCCTGACCGGGGTCAACGCGTTCTGATCAGCCGCCCGTTCCATCTCCAACAATAACAACCCGGCTCCTTCGAGCCGGGCAGCGAACAAGGACACCTTCATGCGCATTCAAGACAAAGTCATCGTGATCACCGGCGGCGCTTCGGGCCTGGGCCTGGCCACCGCGCATTACATGGCCGGTGAAAAAGCCGCCCGCGTGGCGATCTTCGACCTGAACATCGAAGCCGGCGAACAGGCTGTGGCCGAGATTGGCGCCGACCGCGCCATGTTCGTGCAGACCGATGTCAGCGATGAGACCTCGGTGCAGAACGCGGTGAATGCCGTGATCGGCAAATTCGGCGCCATCCATGTGTGCATCAACGGCGCCGCCGTACCCAACGGTTTCAAGGTGCTGGGCAAGGAAGGCAAGGCAGCGCCGCTGGCGAAATTCGCCCTGGCCACGGCGATCAACCTCAATGGTGTGTTCAACGTGATGTCCAAGTGCGCCGAACACATGGCCAACAACGAAGCCGAAGCCGGCGAAGAGCGCGGTGTGGTGATCAATGTGTCGTCGGGGGCCGCCTATGAAGGCCAGGTCGGTCAGTGCGCGTATGCCGCGACCAAGGCCGGTGTGATCGGCATGAACATGCCCGCCGCTCGTGAACTGGGCGCCATTGGCGTGCGGGTCAACGCCATCGCTCCGGGCCTGTTCCTGACCAGCATGGTCGCCGGCCTCGACGAGAAGGTGCTCAACTCGCTGAAAGAACAGATGGAGTCGCCCAAACGCCTGGGTGACATGCGTGAATTCGCGCATTGCTGCGCCTTCCTGATCGAGAACGCCTACGTCAACGGCGAGACCATCCGTCTCGATGCCGCGTCGCGCATGCGCGCCCGCTAAGCGTTGCGGTCTTCCTGAGCCACTGGAGCAATCCACCATGAAAATGAATTTCAGCCGAATCATGCGCTTGCTCGCGCTGCGGCATCGCGACCGGGAGGCGATCGTCAACGTCGAGCGCAACCGGCGTTTCACCTACGAGCAGTATCACCTGCTGACCAACCGTATCGCCGACGTCCTGCGCTCCAGGCTGCAAGTGCGGGCGGGCGAGCGCTTCATGCTGATCCTGGAAAACGACAACCTCAGCCTGATGATGTTTCCCAGCACCTTCAAGCAGGAAGGCACGGTGGTCATGACCAACCTGCGCGACCCGCTCGACGAGCATGCGCGGCAGATCGACCTGGTCCGGCCGCGGGTGGTGTTTATCGAAACCCGCCTGCTGGACAGCTACTACAGCACGCTGCGCAGCCGCGATTGCGAGATCGTGGTGATGGACCCGCCGACGCCTGAGCAAGCCGCCCTCCCCGGCGTGTTCAGCTTCTGGCCGTTAGTGGAAACGGCATCGGACCTCGACTACGACCTGAGCCTCGACAGCGACCAGCACATCTGCATGTTGCGTTTCACCGGTGGCACCACTGGCAAAGGCAAGTGCGCGATGTACTCGATCGACAACTGGATGGCCTGCCGCGACGCGGCGTTCATCAACACGGATCTTGGCTTGTCCGCCAATACACGGTTGCTGCACGTCTCACCGTTGTCCCACGGCACCATCATGTTGTTCTTCCCCACGGTTTACGGCGGTGGCACCAACATCACCCTGAATCAGCTGGACATGGAAAACTGGCGGCAGATTGTCGAAAGCGAACGCGTCACCCATTCGTTCCTGGTGCCGACCGTGCTGTATCGCCTGCTGGAAATGCAGCGCGCCAATCCGAGGGATTTCTCTTCGCTGACCACGCTGATCTACGGCGCCGCGCCCATGAGCCCGGACAAGCTTGGCGAACTGGTGGAATGCTTCGGGCAGATTTTTGTCCAGGGCTACGCCGCCACCGAGTCGCCGATGATGATCGCCGCGCTGGACAAGGCTGCGCATCAACCCGGCAATGCCGCCGCCCTGCGACATCTGTCCTCGGCTGGCCGGCCTACCCCCGGTGTCGAGGTGTTCATCGCCGACGCGGATGGCCTGCCGTTGCCGATTGGCGCAACCGGTGAAATCCGCATCCGCTGCAAAGCCATCATCAAGGGTTACTACGAAAACCCGGAAGCAACGGCCGCGGAATTTGACGACGGTGCCTGGAAGTCCGGCGACCTCGGGTACATCGATGCTGACGGCTACCTGTACATCGTCGACCGGCTCAAGGACATGATCATCAGCGGCGGCTTCAACGTCTACGCGGTAGAAGTCGAGGCCGCGCTGGCGGCGCATCCGTCGGTGCTGATGGCCGCCGTGGTCGGCATCCCGCACCCGGAATGGGGTGAAGCGGTGCATGCCGAAGTGATCCTGCGTCAGGGGCAAACAGTCACGCCTGAAGAGTTGATCGCACAGACGCGCACTCGATTGGGCGGCTACAAAGCGCCGAAATCGCTGGTGTTCGTGGATGAACTGCCCACTTCCGTGGTGGGCAAGGTATTGCGCCGACAGGTTCGCGAAAAGTACTGGCAGGGAGCTTCACGCAAAATCAGTTGAAATGCACAGGGCCACTGTAGGAGCTGCCGCAGGCTGCGATCTTTTGCTGTTTCGAAATGGCTCAAGATCAAAAGATCGCAGCCTCCGGCAGCTCCTACAGAAACACCCGACACCTTGTGGGCGCTGGCGCGGCCTGTGATCTTTTGCGGTTTCGGAATTGCTTGAGATCAAAAAAACGCAGCCTGTAGGAGCTGCCGCAGGCTGCGATCTTTTGGCGGTTTCGGGGTTGCTAAAAGATCGCAGCCTTCGGCAGCTCCTACAGAAACACCCGACACCTTGTGGGCGCTGGCGCGGCCTGCGAGCTTTTGCGGTTTCGGAATTGGTTGAGATCAAAAGATCGCAACCTGTAGGAGCTGCCGTAGGCTGCGATCTTTTGGCGGTTTCGGAGTCGATTAAGATCAAAAGATCGCAGCCTGCGGCAGCTCCTACAGATACATGCGATCTTCCGGGGATCAGGGCATCGGCACGACGGTGTAATAAACCCCGTTGGCACCAAAGGACGGTCGTAACCAAGCGTTGCCGCACTGGTAATACGTGGTATTGGAGAAGCTTATCAAGCCACAACCCGGGGGCAGTGAGGCATACGTCGCGCCCATGGGCATTGTCGGTGGTGCGGAGGCCACCATGCCGGCGTTATAGCTGGCGTTCTGGTCGGCGACCGTCGCTGCTGCTTCACCGACGACCACGCCCGCCGCAGCGGCAGCTGCCGGATTGACGCCCTCGTTATAGCCACAGTTGTAGCAGCCACTGCTGGCAATCACCGCGGTTGGCGGATGGTAGTAAGCGGTCCCGTAAGGCACCGCATGGTAGGCGGTTGTGCCATAAACGGGGGGGCGGTAAGCCGTCGTGCCATAGCCATCCGCGTGATAGCCGGCGGCGGTGGCGCCATTTTCACCTTGCGCATGCCAGGCACCTTCGCCACCCGAAGCCGTTCCACCTTCCGCGCCCGTGCCGTGCCACGAGCCTTCTCCACCGGACGCCGTGCCGCCGCGATAGCCTGTGCCGCTCCAGCTCCCATCGCCTCCGGAAGCCGAGCCGCCGCGATTGGTTTCGCCACTCCAACTGCCGCCACCGCCCGAAGCCGAGCCGTATTCACCCGAATGACTCCATGAGCCCCCGCCTCCGTAAGTGCGCCCGAAGCCGGAAGCGTGGGACCAGGCCGCTGCCTGGTTGCAGGTGAGCAGCGCGACAAGCAGGCCGGCGAATTTCAAGGTAGATCTGTTCATGGGTCAGTCTCCTTGTTCAGGGTTTCGCCACGGGTTCTTTTACCCCTTGCGGGGCACGAAGATCGGGCGGTGGGGCAAACTGAATGCGGTGGGCCGTTTCGATGTGGTCAGGCTTGAAAAAATCGGCAGGCATCGTCGACTGGAGCTTCCAGTCACTGAAGTCGACTTGATGCCGGGATCGTGTCGGATCATCGAGAAACACCGCGCGCAACCGGCGTGGCAGTTTGTCCTGCACGCCGATCCACGCCTGCACGAACACGCTGTCGCTGGTGTAGGCGATCACATCGGTGGTGGTATCACCGACCACCGTGCTTTGGCCGACGTAGAACGCCACACGCATGTCCCGGGACAAATCCTTGTAGGGATCGGCGACGATCACGTCGGTAAACGGAAAGTAGATCGCGGCACGCTGGTACGCGGCCTCGAGGGTCGCATCAATGGTAGGCGGCGCGTCCGCCTGAGCCAGCAAGTCGCCTTTACGTTCGAAGGCATAGGCTTTTTTGCCGTCGTAGTAAAACTCGGTGGCCGGACCGTCGCCGGACGTCAACACACGAAGGCGATCCGGTCGTTGCACGTTGACCAGGTCCACCGTGCCATAGGCCAGGGGCGGCCCTAGCCGGCTGGGCCTCTCGTAGGTCGTGACGGCTTTGAAACTCATGCCCTGAGTGCCCGCGAGCCTGGCACTCATTGCCTTTAGAACCTCCAACGCCTTGGGTTCCAGTTGCACCGCAGGCGGATTGGCAGAGGGAGCTTGTGCGGCGTGCAGCGGGATGGCGAACAGACCTATGGCTAGACCGAAACAGAACAACCGGACAGGCGTTTGGAAGGTAGGCATCGATTGTTCTCCACGGAAACCTGCAGGTCGATCACGCGTCGTCAGAGTCATTAGAAAAGCTCAGTTACCGGGTGATTGCCATGCATTCGGGAAAATAGTTTGAACAAATCCGCTCGGAAACCTGCGCAATGGCTACAGCGCGTCAATCTGCAGGTGAAATCCGGCATCCGTGCCGGACTGTCTCTGCAATCTCAGCAACATCCGGACGAATAAGCTGCAAGCAAGCGCTCTGCAAACGCGGGCAGATCCGACTCGGCCAAACGGTTGATGCCGGCTGCACGCTTGCGTCCACCTCCCGTCGGGAACTGACGGCAGAACGCATCCGCCGCCTGTTCGCTGCCGTCAGGTACACGAAGGCTGAACCCCCATTCACCATTGGCCTTGGCACTGAGCAGACCGATGGCCAGGTGCGGAGCCTGTGCCGCCAATTGGTTGGCCAGCACACCGCTGACCCGTCGCGCCCATGGCTGCGGCGGCAAGCGATAGAGCCGCGCGCCGTTGCCCTCACGCCACGGCACCAGGTCAGCGGCTGCCGCCATGTCGGCGGCGTGCCCCTCTTTCAGGGTGATGAAACTCGCGCTGTCGCGGATGAAGTCCATTGGATCGCGGTACGGCAACAGTTCGCCGGCCAGTGCCAACGGATCGAAATGCAGGTCCTCCAGGCTGTCGCCGTAGGCGTTGTAGTTCAACAACTGACCCAGTTCTTCCAGCGCCACCACCTCATCCGTATTCAACCCGTATCGTTCGGCCAGCGCACGCGCCGGACCGGCCAGGCCATCTCCAAAGGCGGCGATCACCGCCCAGCGGTGCTCCCGTCCCGAGAGGTAATTGTCCACCAGGATGCTGGTACACACATGGGCCGCCGTATCGATAAATGACTCGAATGCCGGGTGTCGAGGCAGGTCACCCGCATAGTGGTGATCGAAATAGCGCACCCGGGCACCGGCGTCGAGTAAACGCCGGGTATCCTCGCGATTCTGCTCGTGAGCCACATCCAGCACAGTGACCCGCTCGCCATGAGCGGCCGTGACCCGGCGCAACAGTTCGATATCGCGCTTGACCCCACTGATCAAGCGCACCTCGGGCTCCAGTTCCCCGGCCAGTCGCAATTGCTGCAGTGCACAGAGGCCATCTGCATCGCCGTTAAAGGCACAGTGATCAATCATCTGTCATGTTCCTCAGCACATCATTTCGCCGCCGTTGGCATCCAGTTGCGCACCATTGATTGCACTGGCGTAGTCCGATGCAAGGAACAGCGCGGCGCGTGCGCACTCTTCATCGGTGCGCATGCGCCCGCCCGGGATCCCGGCACTGAGTTCGGCACGCACCTGTTCTTCACTGACGCCCCGGGCGGCAGCGGTCTGGCGGACCAGGGCCTGGACCGGTTCGCCCCACATCCAGCCGCACGCCAGGCCGTTGACCCGCAGACCATGCACCGCCTGCTCGGTCGCCAGGTAGCGCACTGTCGCGGCCAATGCGCTTTTCGAGGCGGCGTAGGCGGCACCGCCCTGGTATGGCTTGCGGACCCCAAGGGTATTGATCATGACAATGGCGCCGGCGCCCTGGGTGCGCATGGGCGCCAGCACGGCGCGGCTCATGTTCAACGAGCCCAGCAGATTGACCTCCAGGGCCTCGCGCAATGGGGCGTTGTCGCCCTCCTCCACGGACTGGAAACCACCGTGGGAGAAGGCGCTGTTGATCAGCGCATCGATACGCCCGAATTGTTCCAGGGTGTTTGCGGCGAAACGCTGGCAGGCTTCGACATCGGTAATGTCCGTGGGTACACACAACACCTCGCAGGTATGGGTGAGCGCCAAAATACGTTGTTGCGCCTCGAGCAGCCGCGCCTTGTCCCGCGCCCCTATGGCAACGGCGCGCGCACCTTCGCGTGCGGCCTCCATGGCCAACTTGATACCTAGTCCGGGGCCGACACCCGAGACCATCACGACCTTGTCTTTCAACAGCATGGGGAGACTCCTCTTATTGTTATGAGCTGCACGGGTTTCAGGCTTGAATATGCCGGGTCCGGTACTCGGCATAGTCTCGTTGCAAAATCTCTTCGCTGAGGCCGAACTGGCCGGGGCTGTAGTGATGAACCGCGCGCTTTTCACGCCCGTTTGCCTGCAGCCATTGCGCCATGGCGGACCGGGTCTGCGGCGTCAATTGGAGGCCGGCAAACTGATAGATCCTTTCGACGACAGCCTGCGGCTCGGCCACGGTGTCTTCAAAGTGCACATCAAGGAAACACTCCGGGGGCATACGCTCGCGGACGGCCATCCCATGGCGCAACGCACGTGCCATACGGCGGTTCCACTGCTCTCCTACGGCCTCGGCATCGGCCTTGTCGCTGTAGAGCAACCACAGGGTATGGATAAAGCTGGCCAGCGACGGAATGGTCCTGGCGGGTTCGCGATGGGTGAGGACGACCTGTGCTTTTGGAAATACCTCGAACAGCAGCTCCAGGGTATGCAGGTGCTGTGGGCTTTTGAGCAACCAGCGACGGCCCGGCTCGATGCCGCGACGTGCCTGCTGCCATTGCAGGAACTGCAGGGTTCGCTTGAGGTACCGATAGACCTGCGTCTGGTCCTGAGCGTCAAGCCAGGCGGTATAGCTCGGCACATTGACGTAGGAATCCATGGCGCACAGGAACGAGTGTTCCATCAACATGAACTCTTCATCGGGCTGCTCGGCGTCCAGCGGGTGGATGGCCAGCAACTGCGGGAGGAACTCGATCATTCCCGCGACTTCTTCGCGTGCCCGGGCGATGCGCTTTTGTGGCTGCTCCAGTGTTTCACCGGGCAAGGGTGCGGGGTAACGGGTTTCCCACCACAACGCCTTGCTGAACTGCGGGTCCACCGCCAGCGTGCGCTGCAGCAGAGTAGTGCCGGTGCGCGGCAGGCCGACGATCACCAACGGGTCATCGATGGCTTGCTCAAGGATCTCCGGGTGGCGCCGCAGGTGATCCTCCATGACCAGGCGGTTGACCAGTTGCCCCAGCAGTTTTTCCCGCAACAGGCCCCGCCCGGCGGGCGACAGACAGGCTTCGTTGTTCAGGGCGTCGGCCAATACCCGCAGGCCCTGGCGAAAATCGCCGGGACCGAAGTCGTCGAGTCCCCCGGCACGGGAACTGGCTTCCGCCAGCAAGGCATCGAGGGTGAAATCATCGGCGCTCATCGCACAATCTCCTTCAACGCATCGAGCTTGACCACGCGCGTGGTCGGGTGCACGGGATGCTGCGCCCCGACCCAGCGCAAGCACAGGGTGCCGTGGGGATGGCTGGCGGTTTCCAGCCAATTATCAAGGCCCGGATCAACGCCGCAGAGCACCAGGCGCAAGCGGCCATCGGCGTCCAGGCGCGCTGAGTGCTTGTTCAGGCAGATGCGGTGGTAGCGGTAGTCCAGCGACTCCATCCAGTAGTTGTTGATCTGCACATTCCAGAAGTCGCAGTCAGGCACCTGATCGACCTCGATCAGCAAGGCCTCGTCCTCGGCCAGGGCCCAGTAGGAGTGGTAATAGAAAATGTTCGGGTCGCCCCCCACGGACTGGCACAGCGCCTGGTCGGCGGCTGGCAGTTGATTGGGATGGGCCTGGTAACCCTGGGCCCAATCGGCAAACAATCGGGCGGTGTTCTCGACGAAACTGCCCACCCGCTGCAGGCTTTGCTGCAAGCGTGGCGCCGTCAACGGCTCGGGGGTCTGCCCGGCATTCAGGCGCTCTATTCGCAGTTGGGCCGGTTGCTCACTGCTACGGTCAAGAAACGTCTGGCGCACGATCAGGGCATTGCTCTGCGGCTCCAGCCGAAGCCAGTTGCCTTCAGCCGGCTGACGCTGGCTGAGGATGATTTCGAAGTTGCCCTCGGCATCCAGCGCCAGTGACCCGGCATCGAGGAAACCGGTCTGGGTCATCTTGCCATCCGTCTCATACCCCCCCCTCTGGGAGCCGAAGCTGAGGTAGGCCACGCTGCCGCGGTGACCGCTGACCCGGTACTCATGCTCGCCGTTCAGACGCGCATAGCTGTACAGGTTATCCGGGTTGTCGGCGCCGATTTTCGCGGTTTCATGGGACGGGGTGATGAAACCCGGAAAGTCCGGGTCAGCGAATTCCAGGTGCATTTCCAGGGCAATGCGCAGTAACCGGGTGAGATAACGAAAGCCTTCGGCACGGGTCTGCACATCGGCCGGCGCTTCGCGGCGCAGTATCTGCTCGCCGCTGCGGCGCAATTGTTCGCAAAAGAGGTTCCAGCTCTCACCGCTGAGCACCTCCTGATCGATCCTGTCTGTAACCATGTCTGCAACCATGTCACTCTCCTCTGCCGGCGGACATCCCGCCGCTGCCAGTGACCTTAGGGAGTTCCCGCTTGCCGGTTCTTCGTCCGAGCGGACTAAGTGCCCGCCTAGTCCGCTCGGACGAGGAGCCGGGCATCCCGAGCGCGGAGGATCGCGCCTGAGCCCATGGCTTACTCCCGTCGCGATGCGTGGCGCGGAGTCACTCTCAGAGGAGTCACCCATGACCGCAGAGAAAAATCTGGTTCGTTCCGTCATCGTGGACATCGCCGCGCCCGCCGAACGGGTCTGGTCGGTACTGATCGACCTGGCGCGTTATCCGCAGTGGAACCCCTATACCGTCAAGGTCGAGTCGAGCCTGGTACTTGGGGAGCCGGTCAACCTGTTCCTGCCCCATCCGGGGCAACCGGGTGAGTTGCTGCACGTGATCGAATACCTGGCGGACCTCGAGCCCCACCGACTGCTCGCCTGGGAGATGTATGCCACTGCCGACAATCCGGACGCTGCCCGTCGCGAGCAGCACATCGAGCGCACCGGTCCGGCCAGTTGCCGCTACCACACCACCGACCAGTTCCTCGGCGCGACCGCCGACCAGGTCATGGCCAATCATGGTCCCTGGGTGCAACAGGGCTTCGATGCCGTAGCCCGCGCCCTCAAGGTGCGTGCCGAGACGTTGTACGCGTCCGTCGCGTGACCTTCAGCCGCTGTCGCGTTCTTCGTCCGAGCAGACGAAGAAGCGCCGGCGGCGCTTTACCTACCTTGGAGGTCCGCCGGAACCAAACCCGGCAGAAATCGAGGAGGTATCCGATGTTGACTCATCTGCAATGGCTGGAAGCGGAAAGCATCCAGATCATCCGCGAAGTGGTCGCCGAGTGTGAAAACCCGGTGATGCTCTATTCCATCGGCAAGGACAGCGCCGTGATGCTGCACCTGGCGATGAAGGCGTTTGCCCCGGGCAAACCGCCCTTCCCCTTGTTGCACGTGGACACCACCTGGAAGTTTCGCGAAATGATCACGTTCCGCGACCAGACGGCATCGCGCCTGGGGCTGGAACTGCTGGTGCACGTCAATCCCGAGGGCGTGGAAAAGGCCATCGATCCCTTTACCCACGGCTCGGCCCTGCATACCGACGTGTGGAAGACCCAAGGGCTGAAGCAGGCCCTGGACCACTATGGATTCGACGCCGCTTTCGGCGGTGCCCGTCGTGATGAAGAGAAGTCGCGGGCCAAGGAACGGGTGTTCTCGCTGCGCTCCGAGCAGCATCGCTGGGACCCGAAACAGCAGCGCCCCGAGCTTTGGCGCTTGTACAACACACGCAAACGCAAGGGCGAAAGCCTGCGGGTATTCCCGCTGTCGAACTGGACCGAGCTGGATATCTGGCAATACATCTACCTCGAACAGATCCCCATCGTGCCGCTGTATTTCGCCAAGGAGCGCCCGGTGGTTCAGCGTGACGGCACACTGATCATGGTCGACGACGAGCGCCTGCCGCTGCGACCGGGAGAAACGCCCGAAATGCGCAAGGTGCGTTTCCGTACGCTTGGCTGCTACCCGCTGACCGGCGCCATCGACAGCGATGCCGACAACCTGCCGGCGATCATCAGCGAAATGCTGGTAAGCCGTACTTCGGAACGCCAGGGTCGACTGATCGACAGCGATTCGGCCGGTTCCATGGAGAAAAAGAAGCAAGAGGGGTATTTCTGATGAGCGCGCTGAACGACACCTTCAATGGCGACCTGACGCCCTATCTGGAACAGCAGCAGAACAAGCAACTGCTGCGTTTCATCACCTGTGGCAGCGTCGACGATGGCAAAAGCACCCTGATCGGCCGCCTGCTTTACGAGTCCAAGGTACTGTTCGAGGACCAGCTTGGCCAACTCGAAGCCGACTCGAAAAAACTCGGCACCCAGGGCGACGAACTGGACTTCGCCCTGTTGGTCGACGGTTTGAGCGCCGAGCGTGAGCAAGGCATCACCATCGATGTCGCCTATCGGTTCTTCGCCACCGACAAGCGCAAATTCATCGTCGCCGACACCCCCGGCCACGAGCAATACACCCGCAACATGGTCACTGGCGCCTCGACCGCCGACCTCGCGGTGATCCTCATCGATGCTCGCCAGGGCATCCTCACCCAGACCCGCCGGCACAGTTACCTGGTGTCCCTGTTGGGCATCCGCAAGGTCGTGGTGGCCATCAACAAACTGGACCTGGTGGACTATTCCCAAGCGGTGTTCGAACGCATCGAAGCCGATTATCGTGCGTTCGCCACGCAGATTGGCCTGCACGACATCCAGTGCATCCCGCTCTCTGCGCTGCGCGGCGACAACATGCTGGAAGCCAGCCCGAACACACCCTGGTACCAGGGACCGACCCTGCTCCAGCATCTGGAAAACGTCCCCCTTGAGCAGGCTCGCCAGGTCGAGGCCGCGTTCCGCCTGCCCGTGCAATGGGTGAATCGGCCGAACCTCGATTTTCGTGGCTACTGCGGCAACGTCGCCGCGGGCAGCGTCAGCGTGGGGGACCGTATCCGGGTGCTTCCGTCAGGTCATCAGAGCGAGATCACCGGGATCTTCGGCAGCGCCGGGGAACAGCCACAGGCCCTGTGCGGCCAGGCTGTCACACTGACGCTCAAGGATGAAATCGATATCAGCCGCGGCGACATGATTGTCCTGGCCGATGCACCGGCGGCGGTTGCTGACCAGTTCGAGGCGACGCTGGTGTGGATGGACGAAGAGCCGATGTTGCCCGGGCGTCCTTACCTGATGAAGATCGGCTGCCGGACCGTCAGCATGAGCTGCGCCAGCCTCAAGCACCGGGTCGATGTGAACAGCCTGGAACACCTGGCGGCCAAAACCCTGGAGCTGAACGGTATTGGTGTGTGCAACTTGCACCTGGACCGGCCGATCGCCTTCGATGCTTATGCCGATAACCGCGATACGGGCGGATTCATCATTATCGACCGCCTGAGCAACCGAACGGTCGGCGCCGGCATGCTGCACTTCGCCTTGCGCCGCGCACAGAACGTGCACTGGCAGGCCGTCGACGTGAACCGCGAGGCCCACGCGACGCTCAAGGGGCAGTCACCGCGAATCCTGTGGTTCACCGGGTTGTCCGGCGCGGGCAAGTCGACCATCGCCAACCTGGTGGAGCGCAAGCTGCATACCCTCGGCCGGCACACTTACCTGCTCGATGGCGACAATGTCCGCCATGGCCTGAATCGCGACCTGGGCTTCACCGAAGCCGACCGGGTGGAGAATATCCGCCGGGTCTCGGAAGTGGCGAAGCTGATGCTCGATGCCGGTCTGATCACCCTGGTGTCGTTCATCTCGCCGTTCCGTGCCGAGCGCGAGATGGCACGGCGCCTGGCAGGAGACGGTAATTTCCTGGAAATTTTCGTCGATGCGCCACTGGCCCTGGCCGAACAGCGCGACCCCAAGGGTCTGTACCAGAAGGCCCGGCGCGGCGAGTTGAAAAACTTCACCGGGATCGACTCACCTTATGAGCCGCCGGTAGCGCCGGACATCCACATCGATACCCGCAACGAGTCGGCCGAAACGGCCGCCGAACGTATCGTCGAGGCACTGCTGGCACTGTAAAAGCCCATGAGCTCAGCGCTATGCCGGCATCAACCGGTGTAGCGCTGCCTATCACATGGCCCGACAACCCGCCTAAGCCAAACGGACGATTTTCCCGACATGGGCGCGATCAATACTCGAACGACAACAACAAGCAGTAGCGAGGCGCATCCATGACCCTCTCTCTTCCGGTCTGCACGGACCTGCAGCCCGATACCGAAATCCCGTCTGCAGAACTCAGCCGCTTGCTTGCGCTGGTCTATCAAGGCCCCCTTGAATCCACACCCTGGTCCGGCCTGCTGGAAACCTTGCGTCAGCGTTTCGACGCCAGCTTCTTCACCCTGGTGCTTCGCAACCCCGACCATGAACGGCCGGGGCTGATCGTCAATGCATCGATTCATGGTCCCCTGCTGCCAGGCGAGCCGTTCTACAGCGAACAGTACTACGCCATCTGCCCCTTCATCGACTGGCCTGTCGAGCAGGTGGCCAGTGCCGATCAGGTGCTGGGCACCGATGCCTGGCTGGCCCACGACTTCTACCGCAACTATCTGCAACCCCTGGATCTGCGCCACGTCCTGGTCGCCAACATGCGCACGCCCACGGGTATGCACTGCGCCTTGTTCGCCTGCCGCAACCACGCCAGCCGCGACTTCGATGCAACGGAGATTGCCCTGATTCGCCTGCTCCTGCCGCACCTGCAACAAGCGGTGGACCTGCACTCGGCGGTAGAGCAACTGGACTCCGAACGCCAACTCTATGCCGCGACCATCGACCGGCTGATGGTGGGCACGGCGATCCTCGACGAAGACGGCAGAATGATGCGTTGCAACCGCGCCGCCCAGCGACTGTTCGACAGCCGTGACGGCCTGGAATGCCGGCACGACAAGCTCTGTGCCTTCACCAGCCAACAAAACCGCAATGTCCAGCAAGCCATCCAGGCCGTATTGAAACAACGCCAGCGTGGTCTCGATGACATCGAAGTGTTGACCCTGACCCGGCCAAGCGGCGAGATGCCACTCAATTTACTGCTGCGCCCCATCCCCGTGAGCTATCAATCGCGCAACGGCGCACGCCGGCCCGCCGTAGCGGTGTTCATCCGCGACCCGGCGGACTCACCGCAGGCGTCGCGCAACCTGTTGCGCAGCCTGTTCCAGCTGACGCCGACCGAAACCGAAGTGGCCATGCTCGTCATGGACGGGCAAACCCTCGATGAAACAGCCCTGGCCCTTGGGGTTTCGCGCAACACGGTGCGTGCCCATCTGCGCGGGGTGTTCGCCAAGACCGGCGCCACTCGTCAGGCTCAATTGGTCAAGACACTGCTCAACAGTGTGGCGTCGCTTGGCTAGTTCAAAGACTGTAGATCCGTATCTACTTTCCCAACGCGAGCCTCGCGAGGCGTACGCTCGGCAAAAAACCATGTGCGCAGGTCACGGGCCACGCATGACGCCGCTGTGTATCACACTGTGTCAGCGCGACGTCCCGATACACAGACTTTCATCCGGCCGCTGATTGGACACAGGCCGGATACGTTGCCGCGTTTCAATGCAAGCAAGGTTTGCAGGGGTTCAGACCGACCCCCTGGCCATGGCTGGTAATGGAGACATCCCATGAAGATGGCACTGCGCAACAGCAACACCGGCAAGACTCGCCGCCACCTGGTCGGCCCGTCGATCCTCGCATTCAGCCTGTTCGGTGTGCTCGGCGCGGCCCATGCGCAAACGGCCGCCACTGTGCAGCCGGTTACGACCCCTGCCCAAGCCACTCAGGCGGCGCCCTCGCCGTTCGGCCCGCTCAAGCATGTCAACGCCGGGCTGCTGGACGTGGCGTACGCCGAAACCGGCCCGGCCAACGGACCGGTGGTGATCCTGCTGCACGGCTGGCCGTACGACATTCACAGCTATGACGACGTCGCGCCGTTGCTCGCCGCCAAGGGCTACCGGGTACTGATGCCCTATGCGCGCGGCTATGGCGATACGCATTTCCTCTCCGACAAGACCCTGCGCAATGGCCAGCCGGCTGCGCTGGCCAGTGATGTCATCGACTTCATGGATGCGCTGAAGATCAAGCAAGCGGTGCTCGGTGGTTATGACTGGGGTGCGCGTTCGGCCGACATTGTCTCGGCGCTGTGGCCGGAGCGGGTCAAGGCGCTGGTCTCGGTCAGCGGTTATCTGATCGGCAACCAGGCGGCCGGCAAGAACCCGCTGCCGCCCAAGGCGGAACTGCAGTGGTGGTATCAGTTCTACTTCGCCACCGACCGCGGTCGCGCCGGTTACGCAAAAAACACCCACGACTTCGCCAAGCTGATCTGGCAACTGGCTTCGCCGAAATGGGCGTTCGATGACGCCACCTTCGACCGCAGCGCCAAGGCGCTGGACAACCCGGACCATGTCGACATCACCGTGTTCAACTACCGCTGGCGCCTGGGCCTGGTCCAGGGTGAAAGCCGCTACGAAGCGCTGGAGCAGAAGCTGGCCACGGCGCCGTCCATCAGCGTGCCGACCATCACCCTTGAAGGCGATGCCAACGGCGCACCGCACCCGGCCCCCGAAGACTATGCCAAACGCTTCACCGGCAAATACGAGTTCCGGCTGATCAACGGCGGCATCGGCCACAACCTGCCGCAGGAAGACCCGCAGGCGTTCGCCAAGGCTGTGATCGATGCGGATCATCTTTGAGGGCGATCTGACATGGCACACAAAAACCCTGTGGGAGCGAGCCTGCTCGCGAGGGTCTCGAGAGCGCCGCGTTTAGCCAGTAAACAAGCGTCATCGTTAACGACCATCGCTGGCAAGCCAGCTCCCACAGAAGACCGCGACTGTAGGAGCGAGCTTGCTCGCGAGGGTCTCAAGAGCGCCGCGTTTAGCCAGTAAACAAGCGTCATCGTTAACGACCATCGCTGGCAAGCCAGCTCCCACAGAAGACCGCGACTGTAGGAGCGAGCTTGCTCGCGAGGGTCTCAAGAGCGCCGCGTTTAGCCAGTAAACAAGCGTCATCGTTAACGACCATCGCTGGCAAGCCAGCTCCCACAGAAGACCGCGACTGTAGGAGCGAGCTTGCTCGCGAGGGTCTCAAGAGCGCCGCGTTTA
>NZ_PYUK01000034.1:0-40033 GCF_003097365.1 Pseudomonas sp. B1(2018) | reverse complement strand
GCATAGGTGTATTTGATTCATGCCTCCATGTCGTCTGACACGCCGCCTTCGCGAGCAAGCCCGCTCCCACAGAAGTCCTACCCTTCGTCGGACATTCGGTTCCGGCCACAAACAGGTTCGCTCGCGCCGTGAACCTTGTCTCCAGAGCCCGGTCATACCCGAGCATTTTTCCTCTCCTATCGTCGTCATCTCATTCGAGTTGTCCGTTCATGCGCCAAACCGTCGTTGCCTTGCGCTTTGCTTCGCTGTGCCTGCTTCCCCTGCTCCCCGTTTTTGCCAGCCCCGCCCACGCCGATGGGCAACGGCAACTGGTCGACGCCATCAACGACTATCGCGCCCACCCGCAACGTTGCGATCGGCGCCCCGCGCAACGCCTGTCCCCCCTGACGCTCAAATCGAACCTGGCCCTGCCCGTTGGCTATGGCGGTGGGTTGCGGGACCGGTTAAAGGCTTCCGGCTATCAGGCAACCATGGTGCGCTCTATCCGCGTGGTGGGTGCGCGGGATGCCGAAGAAGCCTTCGATATGTTCCAGGACGAGCACTGCGCCGCACTGCTCGACAACCAATACGCCGATATCGGCGTCAGTCGCGCCGGGAGCGAGTGGCAAGTGGTGCTGGCGCAGCCGGTACTCGACCGGCAAACCGCCGATCCCCGCAGCGCCGCCCAGGCGTTGCTGGCGCAGGTCAACGCTGCCCGGGCCAAGCCACGCCTGTGTGGTCGCCAGCGCTTCGCCGCCGCGCGGCCGCTGTCCTGGAGTGCGGCCTTGGGTTCCGCAGCGCAAAATCACAGCAAGGACATGGCCTACGGCAACTACTTCGCCCACCAGGACCCCGACGGGGACATGCCCGCCGACCGCGCCAGGGCTGCCGGCTACCGTGGCCGCCAGATCGGTGAAAACATCGCCGCCGGGCAAGGTTCGCCGAGCAAGGCCATGGCCGGTTGGCTCGCCAGTCCCGGGCACTGCGCCAACCTGATGAACCCGATGTTCACCCAGGTCGGTGCCGCGTACGCCGCCAACGCCCGCAGTGACAACGGTGTTTACTGGACGATGCTGTTCGGCGCGCCTTGAGCGGCGGGCCAGCCCCACGTTGCGGGCATTGAAAAGGTCTCGACGGGAAACTGTAGGAGCCAGCTTGCTGGCGATGGACTCAAGTGCGCCGCGCTCATCCAGTCCACACGCGTCATCGTTAACGACCATCGCTGGCAAGCCAGCTCCCACAAGGGGCCATGCCCACGCTGAAACTGTAGGAGCCAGCCTGCTGGCGATGGACTCCAGTGCGCCGCGTTTATCCAGATCACCCGCGTTATCGTTAACGACCATCGCTGGCAAGCCAGCTCCCACAGGGGGCCATGCCCACGCTGAAACTGTAGGAGCCAGCCTGCTGGCGATGGACTCAAGTGCGCCGCGTTTATCCAGATCACCCGCGTTATCGTTAACGACCATCGCTGGCAGGCCAGCTCCCACAAATGACCGCGCCCACGCTGGGAAACTGTAGGAGCCAGCCTGCTGGCGATGGACTCAAGTGCGCCGCGTTTATCCAGTTCACCCGCGTTATCGTTAACGACCATCGCTGGCAGGCCAGCTCCCACAAGGGCCATGCCCACGCTGAAACTGTAGGAGCCAGCCTGCTGGCGATGGACTCCAGTGCGCCGCGTTCATCCAGAACACACGCGTCATCGTTAACGACCATCGCTGGCAAGCCAGCTCCCACAGGGGGTCATGCCCACGCTGGCTCCACATCGTGAAAAAACCAAGGCATTAAAAAGCCCGCACTGGGCGGGCTTCGCGGGTGAGTACAAGTAGGTGGCCGGTGCTGGTCTCCGGCTTACAAGGTTTATCAGGCCTCCCACAAAAGAGTCGTGAAACCGTAATGGAACTCTTCTGCTTCACACGGCATAAGGGCTGGATCCCAGCGCGGGGATCTTTCTAACCGTGTACCCTTCGGAACGCGCCCCACGTCTCCTTGCTATCCTTTTGCGCATCAGTCTGCGTCTTCACCTACAAGGTTGAGGATAGCAAAACAGGGACGATTGCCAACCGGGCTTTTAGACCGATTTCGACCAGCAGAAAACATGGCAGGACGGAAAAATACTATCGATCCAGGGATGACTTTACATGGATGAACTTCACCTAGGCAGTTGCCTCTGCGGCGCCGTCAAATATCGCCTGTCGAGCGAGCTGAAAGCCATCACCCATTGCCATTGCAGCCAGTGCCGAAAGAGCCATGGGGCTGCGTTTGCGACCTATGCAAGCGCGCCCGTCTCGGCGCTGTCGATCATGACCGGCACAGATTCGCTTCAGGCCTATGAATCGTCCAAAGGTGTCACCCGGCAGTTTTGTTGCCGCTGCGGATCTTCGCTGTTCTGGACTGACTCGACAGGCGCGTTTTCCGAGTGGGTTTCGATTGCCCTCGGCTCGCTGGATACGCCGCTACGGACACGCAAGCAAAAACATGTTTTTGTCGGTTCGAAAGCGGATTGGTACGAGATCAGCGATCAGCATCCACAAGCGGACTGAGCGAAGTTGCTTGCAGATTTTGCATACACCCACTGACCCTGTGGGAGCGGGCTTGCTCGCGAAGGCGGCGTGTCAGACGACATGGATGCTACCTGATACACCGCTTTCGCGAGCAAGCCCGCTCCCACAAGGTAAGTGGGTGTACACAGTTCCGTGCATCACGAAGGCCGACGCACCACCCTCACCTTGCCGCTTTCGCCGCCACCGCAGAACAACCGCTCGCCGCCGTCGGACTCCAGTCCCGACACGCCGACGCCTTCGGGCATCCTGAGGCTCTCGAGTACTTCACCGGTTTGCGCGTCGATGCGCCGCAACTCACTCTCGTCGCCCTCCCAGGTGCCATGCCACAGCGAACCTTGCACCCAGGTCACGCCGGTAACGAAACGGTTGGATTCGAGGGTGCGCAGGATCTTGCCGGTCTCGGGGTCGATCTGGTGGATCTTGCGCTCGCGGTACTGACCCACCCACAACGTCCCTTCGGCCCAGGTCAGCCCCGAATCGGTGCCCGCGCCGGGGGCCGGAATCGTCGAGAGGATGCGGCCGGTGCGGGGGTCGATCTTGTGGATGCGGTCGTCGGCGATCTGGAACAGATGCTCGCCATCGAACGCGGTGCCGGCATGGGCAGCGACATCGATCGAGTCCAGCAGCTTGCCGCTTTCCGGGTCGAGGGCGTTGATTTTGCTGTTGCTGGCGAACCAGACCTTTTCGCCGTCCCAGGTGACGCCGCACACATGATCGACCTCGGCAAACGGGCCATATTCACGAATGACTTCAGCAGTTGCATGTTTCATCTGGCATTCCTCAATGGGGGGTTGGTGGCGTTCATCCTAGCCACCGGGCAGCGGCGCCGGGAGTAACAAGGTCGTCGCGAATCCCGGCACGGGCGGCGTCATCCAGCGCCGCGCGCGGCCTCGGCCAAACCACTGCACCTTGCCCTGCTCCGCCAGCGTATCGAGTGCACGCTGCACCGTGCGCTGGCTGCTACCCAGCGCCAGGGCCAGGGCGGAACTCGACCACGACTCGCCATCGGCGAGGCAGGCAAATACCGCGGCAAATTTTTCCTCGACCGGTTGCGCCAGTGTCACCACCTCCGTGCACACGGACGTTTGCAGGGCAAAACCACGGGGCGTCGCGATGACGCCGGCCAACGGCTTGAGCGCCTTACGCAGGCGGCCGATTTCCACGCGAAGCCGGGCACGATGGGACTCATCCGAGAGCTTCAGACGAAACGCCCGGGCGATCAGCGTTTCCCGCGCAACATCGGCGGGCCAGGCTTCGGCCAATGCGCGGGCGAGCACGAACAGGATCGGCCGCGTCGCCAGCGACACCGACATGCCGCAGCCCCTCACAACGTACCGGCAGGCGTCCACCACCAGCGCCGTTGAACCGAGCAAGGCTTCGACTTCATCGAGCAGCAGTGCGCGTTCCTCACCCCGGGCAATCAGGCGTGCCGCGGGTGCGTCGAGCAGGCGCGCCACCTGTTCGACTTCAGCGATCAGCGCGGCAATCCCCGTCTGACCGGCAGCCTGCCCGGCTCGCGTCAACGCCTCCCGTGCCGCGCTCGATTGCAGGCGGCGAATGGCGATTCCCGCCAGCACCAGTTCATGGGTTGCACGCAAGGCCGGCGGCAAAGGGCCGGGGTCGAGACTGGCCAGCAACTGTTGAGCCTCATCGAGCTGGCCGATCAACAGCAGACGGCGGATTTGCAGATACCGCGCATGAGCGGCATTGACCCGGTCACCGTGCTGTTCAAGGGTGACCCGCGCCGTTTCGAGCGCCTTGACCGGCCAGCCGAGATCCCGCGACGCCAGGGCGATTTCGGCCTCGGCCACCACGCATCGGGCACGGGCCAGCACTTCCCTGGGCGAAAAGGCCCGCTGCGCGCGCTTGACCAGCGCCCGGGCGCGCACCAGATCGCCCAGTTGCGCCATAGCGATGCCGCGCAGGGCCAGCGCCGGCGCATCGTCGCGCAAGGCCACGCGGTCCAGAGCGCCCAGTGGATTGCCCGCTGCCAGCGCCTGGGCGGCGGCCGTGATCATCGAGTCCATCGAAATCCCGCCACGCTTGTCACTCCCATCATTCGATACCCGGGTTTAGTCTAATTCACGACCTTTCACCAGGAGCGTACAGCGATGAACACGCACAATACCGCGACCCGGGACCAATGGCTGGCGGCACGCCTGCAACTGCTCGAAGCGGAAAAGGCCCTGACCCGACGCAGCGATGAAGTGGCCAGGCAACGCCAGGCCTTGCCGTGGGTTCGCCTCGACAAGACGTACCGTTTCGATACGGACAACGGTAGCGCGACCCTGGCCGAACTCTTTCAAGGGCGCTCGCAACTGCTGGTCTACCACTTCATGTTCGGCCCCGACTACACGGCCGGCTGCCCTTCCTGCTCAGCCATTGCCGATGGCTTCGACCCCGTGGTCATCCACCTGGCCAATCACGACGTGACCCTGATGGCGATATCCCGCGCACCGTTGGCGAAACTGCAAGCCTACAAGCGTCGGATGGGCTGGACCTTCCCCTGGGCCTCGGCCGCCGACAGCGATTTCACCGCCGACTTCAACGTCTACTTCACCGAAGCGCAGCAGCGCGAAGGCCTGGTCGAATACAACTACCAGCGCGGCGGCCATGCCATGGACGCCAGTGACATACCGGAACCGGTGAAACAGTTCGCCGCGACCTGTGGCACCGACGCACCGACCTATACCCGCGACCGGCCGGGACTGAGTACCTTTGTGCTGGAGGACGGCGAGATCTATCACACCTACTCCACCTACGCGCGGGGCCTGGACGGGTTGTGGAGCATGTACCAATGGCTCGACCGCGCACCCAGGGGACGCAATGAAACGGGGCCCTGGTGGCGTCGGCATGATGAGTACCGGTGAGCGCCGGCGCCGTCACTGACCGCCGATGAAGACATCCGCCAGCTTGTCCACCAGCGCAGGTTTGGTCTGCGAGACCCAGCGTCGGGTCGCCCATTCCTGCCATTCCTCGGCACGGTCCAGGGTGTAGCGCGGCACAAAGTCGCCGAGGAACCGGCCGAGGTTGTGCAGCGTGACGTCATGGCCGGCGTTGGCCATTTGCTCGAGCAAATCCCTCAGGGCCACTTCGCATTCGGGCGGCCACTTTTCGCCGGCCAACAGCTGTTCGACCGAAGGGCGTCGATCACAACCCAGCGAATTGCAGACAGGCATCGGCATTTTCCTCGGCGTGGTGTTGTGTGAGAGTCAGCCGAAGATGCTGCACAGTTCAATGCTGCGCAACCACTTCACCTGACGGGCCCCGGAATGGCGATCGCTTCCCGAGACCAATGAAAGGTGTTCGCCGGCCGCCGTTTGTCCGTGGGCATGTTGTTGGTACACCACCAGCACAGCATCGCCCACGTCGGTATTGACCAGCTCATTCCAGCTGAACAACGCGACGTAGCCGTCACTGGCGCGCGCCACCACATAGGCGCGCTTCCAGCCCTTGGGGTCATCGCTCCTGAGCCCGGCCTTGAGCACGATTTCCCGCAGCAGCACCCCGCGATAGCCCTTTTTCTGGGCTTTTTGCGCATTGCCCTCACAGGTGTTGCTGGTCAGTCTCACCCAGTCGTAACCCGGCATGGCTTGCAGGTCGGCCACGCTCAGGCACAGGGGATTGTGCACCTGCCCCACCACCTCCAGTGTCTGTTGCGCCACATCGATGACGGTGCCGGGCAACGGCAGGGGTTTGGTGCCGGGGCGAACAAGGCTTTGCACAGTGGAAAAAATGGAACGCATGACGATGCTCCTGTCGTGGTTGACCAATCACCGTGGACCCGGGCTGCGCTATGGCAGCCAAGGACCGCTCTGCCGTGCTTAAAGCAGCGGCAGGCTGTAGCTGAGGATCAGGCGGTTTTCATCCAGGTCGCTGCTGGCATTGCCACGCAAGCTGGCGTTACGCCAGGAAATGCCCAGCCCCTTGAACGGGCCGCTTTGCAGCGCGTAGTCGATGCGCAGGTCGCGCTCCCACTCTTTGCGATCACCGGCGGCGGAATCGATGTTGTCGCCGCTGAGATAAGTGACCACGGTCTTGAGACCCGGCACGCCAAGCACGACGAAGTCATAGCCGTACTCGGCCAGCCAGGTGCGCTCGCCGGCACTGAGGAACTTGCCGATCTGCCGGTCGGTGATCAGGTACGCGGTGGCGCCGTCACCCTGGTTGACGAACGGGAACGCGCTGTCGCCGGAGACTTGCTGGTAGCCCGCGCTGAAGGCATGGCCACTCAGGCTGTAAGTGAACAGGGCGCTCCAGGTGTTGTTGTCCACCTCACCGACGTGAGTGTCCCCCGCTCGCCAGAAGCCGCTGCTTTTATAACCTTGGGCACGCCCGGCCGCATTGCCGTTCTTGCCATCGGCGCTGCTGTTGAAATAGCGCAGGTCAGTCTTCAACGCGCCGGGGCCGATGGCCAGGGTGTGGATCAGGCCGAGGAAGTGCTGCTGGTAGAAATCTTCGAGACTGCCGTAGTAGTACTGGGCGGTCAGGTCCTTGGTGACCTTGTAGTCGCCGCCCGCGAAAACGAAGCTGTCCGAGTCTGCCAGCGCAGTGCTGGCCGGCGTACCGGCGGGACGCGTCGCGCCGCTGATGCGCAGGTCGACATCGTCGGTGGAACTGCGGGTCTTGGTGCTTTGCAGTTGGCCGGCGGTGAGGGTCAGGCCGTCGATTTCGCTGGAGGTAACCTGCCCGCCTTCGAAGGTTTGCGGCAACAGCCGACCGTCGTTGAAGTTGATCACCGGCAGCTTGGGCTGCAGGGTGCCCAGACGTGCTTCGGTCCTGGAAATGCGCACCTTGCCGGTCACGCCGCCCTTGGAATATTCATCGACCGCATGGCCGTCGCTGTCCACGGGAAACAGCGCCCCCGGCGTGCGGTCGATACCCGCCTTGCCCACACGACCGCCGCTGTCCAGCTTCAGCCCGGTCATGGCGATGGCATCCAGGCCAAAGCCGACGGTGCCCTGGGTGAACCCGGAAATCACGTTGAGTTGCAGCCCCTGCCCCCACTCCTTGGCCTGGCTGGCGTAAGCGGCATTGCCCACGTTGCCCTGGCTTTCGCGGTTGTCAGAGTTGAAATAGAAATTGCGCAGATTCAGCGAGGCCTTGCTGTCATCGATAAAACCGGCGGCGATGGCCTGGTGGGTCAAGCCACCGAGGGTGATGGCCAGGGCCAGGGGTTGCAGCTTCATTGTGTTTACTCCGGTGCGGGTTTCTTGTTTTTTTGGTGCCCATGGTCCTGATTCCCTCGTGACCTGACGTTTTCGCCTATCGCTATATATTTTTGTATATAGCGATAGGCGAAATTTACCGCCTGCGAGTCTGCAGGCGCTGTCAGTGCTACGTGATTGAGGCTGGGAAAAGATCGAAACAGGTCTGGCGGCCTGCATCTTTCTAGAAGCTGACTTTTTAGTCAATAAATTTAACTGACGGGATTGGCAACCCAACAGGGCGTTAAATCACGCCCTCTGCCGGGTTCAGAAGCGAAAGCGCACCTTATCTATCGTGCAGATGCTTTCTCAAGAACGACCGGGTTCGCTCCTGTACAGGGTTTTGCAGGATCTCTTCGGGTGCCCCCTCCTCGACTCCAGTACGCCGCGTTTATCCAGCTTCCACGCGTTATCGTTAACGACCATCGCTGGCAAGCCAGCTCCCACACAGGACCGCGCCCACGCTGAAACTGGAGCCAGCCTGCTGGCGATGGACTCCAGTGCGCCGCGCTCATCCAGTTCGCCCGCGTTATCGTTAACGACCATCGCTGGCAAGCCAGCTCCCACAGGCGCCATGCCCACGCTGAAACTGTAGGAGCCAGCCTGCTGGCGATGGACTCCAGTGCGCCGCGCTCATCCAGTTCGCCCGCGTTATCGTTAACGACCATCGCTGGCAAGCCAGCTCCTACAGGCGCCATGCCCACGCTGAAACTGTAGGAGCCAGCTTGCTGGCGATGGACTCCAGTGCGCCGCGTTCATCCAGTTCGCCCGCGTTATCGTTAACGACCATCGCTGGCAAGCCAGCTCCTACAGGGGGCTGTGTCCAAGCCGAAAGTCCCCTCGATTCATGATCAATCCGGCAACAGTGTTTATCCCGCCGACCGATTTTTGCGCCCCTGCCAAACGCCTAACATCGACTCCACCCAAGTGAATAATCCCCGGGATAACGCTTAAACCACGAGGTAAAGATCATGAAACTGTTGAAAATCGCACTCTTGCTTGCGCTGGGCAGCGCCGGCACCCAGGTCTTGGCAGACGACAGCCACTCGACTGCCGCCGCCAGCTCACCGCCAGTTGAAACCTACACCTACGGCACCCGGCTTGATATCAAACGCGTCATCGAAGTATCGGAAGTCGCCAATGAATGCGGACCGGTCCCGGCGCGCATGACCTATGAAGATTCTCGGGGTCAACGTCGCACCGTCGAATATCAAGTAATGGGCACCGGCTGTTCGAACGGGTGAGCACTGTATGGACGATGGAGGGTCGACACTCCATGGGTACAACGCCAGCTACACCGACGCACCGACAATTTTTTCATCAGACGCCAGCAACCCCGGAATGGAATGCTTGAGAAATTCCACCCAGGTTTTTATTTTTGCATCCACGAACTTGCGTGAAGGGTAGATCGCAAACAGGTTCAACTCTTCAAGCCGATACGCCGGCAATACGCGCACCAACGTCCCCGCCCGCAGGCCCTCGACGGCCGATGCAATCGGTTGAATGCCAATCCCCATCCCGTTCTTGATCGCGAAGGTCATGGCGTCAGCCGTGTTGACGTGAAAGGGCGACACCGGCGTGCTGAATGTCTCTGTCCCCTGCGGGCCTTCAAATACCCAGTGCTCGGCCGGCATGACCGTGTTGACGATTCGCAGGCAATCATGGCCGACGAGTTCACCCGGTGATTGGGGAATTCCGCGTTGGCTCAGGTACTCGGGCGAGGCGCAGAGAATGCTGTAGGTGATGCCCAGCCGCTGGGCGACAAAGCCGGAATCGGGCAGGTCCCGCGCCAGCACGATCGACATGTCGTAGCCCTCCTCGAGCAAGTCCGGCAGGCGATTGGTCACGGTCAGGTCAAACAGCACCGAAGGCCAGGTTTGCCGGTAGCGGGCGATGGCGCCGATCACGTAGTGGTTGCCGATGGCGGACATGGCGTGGATTTTCAGTCGGCCTGCGGGCATGACCTGGGTCGTGCCCGCCTCTGCATCGGCCTCACGCATGTCCTCCAGGATCCGCTCGCAGCGCTGCAAATAGCGCACACCGGCTTCGGTCAATGCCAGGCGCCGGGTGGTGCGGTTGATCAAGCGCGTCTGCAGCCTGGCCTCCAGGCTGGAAACGGCTTTTGATACGTGGGTCGTGGTGGTGTCCAGCATCGCGGCCGCCGCGGTGAAGCTGCCGCTTTGGGCCACCGCCGCGAAACAGCGCAGGGTCTGGAAAACATCCATCGGTTTCACCTCCAGGGATAGGCAGACAGGACGGTCCCGTGACGCACCGCCCTGATCTCAGGCACTACGGCTTGCGCGCAATGAATCCGGGAACACCGGTTTCAACCACCGAGTTGAAGCGTATACGGGTGGTGATGTCTTGTTGAATCTCGATCATGGCCCTGTGCGGCAAAGTCGAGATATCGATGTTTTCCCGGATATGGCTCGGCGTTGCCGAGGTGGTCAGGAACGCCACCCCGCGTTGCACCGACCAGGCCAGCGCGACCTGGGCCGGGGTTTTCTGCAGACGCCGGGCGATGCCGGTGAGCACCGGGTCTTGCAGCACATTGGGCTGCATGCCGTGCCCCAATGGCGCAAACGCCAGCACGATAATCCCGTGCGCCTTGCAGAACTCAAGCAGTTCCCACTCCGGCAAATAAGGGTGGGCCTCGACCTGCACCACGGCGGGTTTGATCCGGGCTTCGGCGACCAGCGCCTTCAGCGCCTCCAGCGTGATATCCGACACCCCGATGGACCTCGCCCGCCCCTCATCCACCAGGCGCTCGAGCGCCCGCCAGGTTTCGGTCAGCGTCACGCCGGTGTCGTAGATGACGTTGCCCAGCGCGTCCCTCGGGTCCTGGTTGTCGCCGGGTTGAAAGGCAAACGGCGTGTGGATCAGGTAGCAGTCGATGTAGTCCACTTGCAGGCGTTGGCAACTGGCGGCGAACGCGGGCTCGACGCGCTCGGGACGGTGGTTGGTGTTCCACAGCTTGGTGGTGATGAACAGGTCTTCGCGGCGGACGTTGCCGGCGGCCAGCACCTCCGTCAGCGCCACACCGACCTGGGCTTCGTTGCGATAACGCTCGGCGCAATCGAAATGGCGGAAACCGGCGGCCAGCGCTTCCTTCACCGCATCAGTGGTCGTGGCGAGATCGCGGAACAAGGTCCCGAATCCAACCGCCGGCATCTCGACCGCTCCATGGTTGAGCGCAAACCGGGTATCGCGCAGTCCGTCGTGAAAGGCTTCATAGGTCATGTGTCTACTCCAGGCCGCAGCCATTATTGATACGAAGGTGTCTGCCCGTCGCCCGAGGCAACGCGTTGTTCGAAGGTGCCGACAGCGTTACCGCCCAGGGCAACAAACAGCTGCACGGTGTCGAGGTACTGCGCGGTATTCACGCGGATCTGTCCCAGCAGTGCCTGCTCATAGGCACGCTCCGCTTCCAGGACCTGGAGGATGCTGTTCTCGCCTTGCGCGAAGGCCTGCTGGTTCAACTGCAGACTGTTTTCGGCCGCGCGCAAGGCGTCGGTCTGGGCCAGGTGTTCTTCGGCGTCATGGTTGATCGCCTGCAAGGTGTCGGCGACCTGCCCGAACGAGTTGATGACCGTCTGTTGGTATCCGGCGAGCGTCGCCTTGTAGCCGTCGACGGCGGCCTGCTGCTGGGCCTTGAGCGTGCCGCCATCGAAGATCGGCCCGGCCAGCCCGGCAGCGAAACCCCAGAGTGCCGCGCCGCCATTGCCCGAAGCCGCCTGCGCCAGAGAGGCCGACAACGTGACATGGGGATAGCGGTTCGCCGTCGCCACGCCCACCGCCGCGCTGGCCATGTGCAGTTGCGCTTCGGCCTGCAGCACATCCGGGCGGTCGTGGGCCATTTCCGAAGGCAGGCTGACCGGCAGGTTCGACGGCAGGGCGAACTCGCTCAAGTCGAAGTCGGGAGCGATCCAGTCCGCCGGCCCCTTCCCCGCCAAAATCGACAGTGCATGGCGTGCCGCATCGCGCTGCTGAGCGAGGGGCGGCAACAACGTGCGGTCCTGGGCGAGCCGGGTCTCGGCCAGCGACACATCGATCTGCGTGGTGCTGCCGTTGAGGTGCGCCATGCGCACCAGCTCCAGGTTTTTCGCATCGTTGGCGAGCAGTTTTTCCACGGCCTGCATCTGCGCGTTGGCCGAGGCCAACAGCAAGGCCTGGCTGGCAACGTTGCCGGTCAACGTCAGGTACGCCGCTTCGTAGCGGTGTTTTTGCAGTTCGGCAAACGCCTGCTGCTGTTCAACCAGACGCTGGTTGCCGCCGAACACATCAAGGTCGAACCCCACCCGCGGGCCAATCGCATAGAAGTTGGAGATCGAGGGTTCCCTGGCGTTGTGCAGCCGCTGACGACCGGCCACGGCAGCGAAATCGACCTGCGGATACAGCGCGCCCTGCGCCGCCGCGACAGATGAGGCGGCCTGGCGGATCGTTGCGTCGGCGGCCACCAGGTCCAGGTTGCCGTCGATGGCACGACGCACCACGTTGTCGAGTTTCTGCGAGCGAAAGGCCGTCCACCAATCGCCACTGACCTTCTTGCCAAGGTCGATGCGAGGGGCTGCACCCTGGGCAAGTCGCTGCTCGGCCTGTGGGTCATAGTGCTGCGATGTACTCGCCGGCGGTGTTTGATAGTCGGGGCCAACGGTGCAAGCCGTCAGCAAGAAAAGCAGCGACAGCGCCGCGATCTTCGTTTGCAGCAAGTATCGGGTGATGACCAGCGCACAGGATTTCATTTGGCGAACTCCACGAAAACTAATTGGCCGCAACAGGCTTGCGAAGAAACAACACCAGCGGGCTCACCACCAGCATCACCACCATCAAGATCTTGAACTGATCGACCACGGCGATGAACGCGGCCTGGCCGGTGATCATTTCGTTGAGCCCCTCCAGCACCTGCAACGGCGCCGAGGCCAGCGACTGCGTGGCGGTGCGGTACGGCGTGAGGTTGCTGACCAGCGCCATGTGCATGGCCTGGGTGTTGTTGAAGAAAAACAGCTGCACGATCGCCACCCCCAGCGTGCTGCCGTAGACCCGGGCCAGATTGAACAGGCCGGTGCCTTCGGCCCGCAGCGCGGGGTCGAGGGTACTGAACGCGACGTTGCTCACCGCCGGCATCAGGATGCCCAGGCCCGCGCCCTGGATCGCGCCGGCGACCGCCACGGGCCACTCGTCCATCAGCGGCGAATAGCCGAGCATCAGCCAATTGGCATAGATCACGATGGCGATACCGGCCGCGACGAAGAGGCGACGGTCGAAGCGCGCGGGCAGCCGCCCCATCAGCAGGAAGGCGCCGACCAGGCCCATGCCACGCGGGATCGTCAAGGCGCCCGTGGTGTCTGGCGGGTAGCCGAGAATTTCGTCGAGCATCGGCGAGGTCAGGGCCATGGTCGACAACAGCACGAAACCGAGGGCGAAAAAGATCACCGTCGACAGCACGAAGTTGCGGTCCTTGAGCAGGCGCTTGTTGAGGAAATGCACGTTCGAGGTCAGCACGTGCACCACGAACAGATAGAGCCCCAGCACCGACCCCACGGCTTCGAGCCAGATCTCGGGCGAGGCGAACCAGTCCAGCCGTTCACCTCGATCGAGCAGCATCTGCAGGCTGATCAGGCCGAGGGTGAAGGTGCAGAAACCGAAGAAATCGAACGCCGGAGGTTTTTCGGCTTTCTTCTCGGTCAACAACAGCGCCGCCACCAGGAAGATAAACAGCGACAGTGGCACGCTGAGGTAGAACATCGGGCGCCAGCCGAAATGTTCGGCGATCCAGCCACCGATACTTGGGCCGCTGACAATGCCGAACAGCACGATGGCGGTCCAGCTCACGCCGAACTTCGCACGTTTTTCCGGCGGCAAGGTTTCCAGGGCGATCGCCATCGACAACGGCGCCAGCACGCCACTGGCAATGCCTTGAACGATGCGCGCGCCGACGAATTCCAGCGGCGTCGTCGCCACCGTGGCGAGCAGCAAGCCCAGGACAAACAACGCCAGCGCCGACTGATACACCCACTTCAAGCCAAAGCGTGCGGCCAGCCACTGGGCCAGCGGCATGCTGATCGCACTTGCGGCCAGGTACGAGGTGAAAATCCAGCCCGCCTGATCGTCGGTCATCGACAGGCTGCCCTGAATCAACCTGAGTGCCGCGTTCGGCAACGGCAGGTTGGCCGACTGCATGTAGGTCGCCAGCAAGGCGGCGAACCTGAGCGAGCGCGCACCCTCCCCGCCGGGGTTGACTATCGATTGGGCGTTCATCAGAAGTTACCTGCGGTCAGCAACGCCTTGAGCGGATGCCACCAGGGGCTGCGAAACCGGGTGTCGATCTTTACCGTGGCGCTGGTCCCGGAGAACAGCGGCAGTGCCGGGTCCACTTCATCGAGCTCAAGCCGTACCGGCACCCGCTGCGTCACCTTGACCCAATTGCCGGTCGCATTCTCCGGCGGCAGCAGGGCGAAATCCGACCCGGCCCCCGGGCTCATGCTGGTGACGTGGGCCTTGAACACGCGATCCGGGTAGGTATCGATGCGGATGGTGGCTTGCTGGCCAGGGCGCATGTGGGTCACGTCGGTCTCGCGGAAGTTGGCCTCGATCCAGATCTCGTGCACGGACAGCAAGGCAAAGGCCGGCGCGCCGTTGTTCAGGTAGTTGCCCACCTGCAGGTCGTCGACCTTGGCCACGATGCCGTCCTGCGGCGCGTATACCGTGGTGTACGAGAGGTACAACTGCGCCTCGTCGAGCTGCGCCCGGGCCTCGCGCACCGTCGGGTGGCTATCGGCCTCGATGTTCGGATTGCCGTTCAGGGCCACCACGGTGCTGGCGATCTGTTGCTCGATGGACGCGATCCGTTGCCGCGCCACCTTCACGTCGGTGTCGGCCCGTTCGTAGATCGACTTCGAAACGAACTCGGTCGCGACCAGTGCTTTCTTGCGGGCAAAGTCCTTCTGGTCGAAGTCAGCCGACTCTTTCGCCGATTGCAGTTCCGCCTGCTGCTGGCGATAGCTGGCCTTGAGTCCGTCGATCCGCAGCCGCGCCACGCTCAGTTGCGCTTGCGCACGGTCGACGGCGATCTGGAAGGGTTTCGGATCGATCCGGAACAGCACCTGGCCCTTGCTGACCTGCTGATTGTCCTCGACGGCAATCTCGACCACTTGCCCGGAGATCCGCGCATTGATCGACGCCTTGGCCACGCGGGCGTAAGCGTTGTCGGTCGATACATAGGCCTGGCCCGACACATGGTGGGCATAGCCCAGCGCCGCGAACAGGAGTGGAACACCCACCATCAGCCAGGGACGCAAGGTCTGTCTCAGGGGTTTTCGGGTGGGCGCGCCGGCCGGGTTGGGGCCAGGCTGCCCGAAGGTCTGTGAAGCCGGGATATCGAACGCTTTGGTCATGATCGAGTTCACCTTTAGCCGGGTAATCGGGCCAGCATCGGCAACAAGTGCCGGTGGCCCGCAGGTCAATAAATGCTGAAAAGAAGCAAGCCCGTGCGCGGTCGGGAGGATCGCTCCCAGCGCGTCGGTTTCGTCGCCGCAGCACTCGGTTCGAGCCCGGCTACAACAAACCCTGGATCAAGGAATTTCTGATTCCTTAATTTTGTGCGATGGTGTAAGAATATCCCTCACCCCATCACCCCACAAGGATTTTGTACGACATGGCACAAAATAAATCGACAGAGGGCAAAGGCCGCGGCCGCCCTCGGGCCTACGACCCGCAGACCGCGTTGCAGCAGGCACTGGGTGTGTTCTGGAACACCGGTTATTCCGGCGCGTCCCTGGACAGCATCGCCACCGCCGCCGGCATGAACCGTCCCAGCCTCTATGCCGCGTTCGGCGACAAGCACGCGCTCTACATCAAAGCGCTGGAGCAATATTGGGAATTTGCCGCGGCGGCTATGCATGAGGCGCTGACGGACCTGAACCTGCCGCTGGCCGAGGCCTTGCAGCGTTTCTACGAGGGGCAGTTATCGATTTACTTCTCGGGCGATGGCCAACCCCGCGGTTGCTTCGCCATCGGCACGGCAACCACCGAAGCCGTCGAGGACCCGCAGATTCGCGAAGTGCTGTCCGACCGTTTGAGCCGGCTGGATGCCGATCTGGAAGTTCGCCTGCAAGCGGCGAAAGATGCCGGCGAGTTGAAAGGCGATGCCGACCCGGCCGCCCTTGCCGTGCTCGCCTCGTCCCTGCTGCACAGCATTTCGATCCGCGCCCGGGCCGGTAAATCCCGAGACGAGCTGACAGGGCTCGCACGCCAGGCGATCAGAGTGATCTGCGGTGAGTGAAAGACTCGAGGATATTCTTGCCGAGGAGCTTGCCGTGATCTTTTGCGGCATCAATCCCGGCATGACTGCCGCCGCCCAAGGGCACCATTTTGCCGGGCGCGGCAATCGCTTCTGGCGCACGCTCCATCTCGCCGGGTTTACGCCTGAGCAGGTGCAATCGGAAAACGACCGGACGCTCTTGCGCTATCAATGCGGCTTGACCGCGGTGGTCGAGCGGCCGACGGCCAGCGCCGATCAATTGTCCTTGCACGAGTTCAGCGCCGCCGCAGCGGGCTTCGAACAGAAAATCGCCCGCCATGCGCCGCGTTTCGTGGCATTCCTGGGCAAGGCGGCGTATTGCGCGCTGTCCGGTCAGCGCGAGGTTGCCTGGGGCCTTCAAGCGAAAACCTTCGGCAACGCTGCGGTCTGGGTCCTGCCGAACCCCAGCGGCAGAAATCGCGCGTTCAGCCTTGAGCAACTGGTCGCGGCGTACCGCGAGCTGCGCCTGGCCGTCGACGAAAACCGGCCGCAGTGATCACGCCGGAGGAATCGTCGCCAGCACACCGATCAGGATGGTCAATACCAGAAAACCGCCGAGAAAAATCGTCATCTTGGCCATGCGGCCTCCCACACTATGAATTGGCGGTACAGCGAGCGCCGAGTGCTGCCGTACCGGAGATTTATTGTGGGCTGGCGGCTGTATCCGTTACAGAGGCAGATTGCACTGAAAAATACGGATCAGATGCGCTTTGGGGCTGTGCTTTCGGGCGTATGGCACAGAGGAATTTGCGGCCGACATCCACAAACGGCGTGACGATCAAACCCTTCATCGTCAGGTAACGCTCGTGATCCTGTTCCCCGGTGCCGAAGGCGATGACCTCGGGTGTGGGGCGGGTGACGTACAGCGTGCCGAACATCCAGTCCCACAGCGACAGGTTGATGCCGAAGTTCTTGTTGAAGTGTCGTGGCGCATCGCTGTGATGAATCTGGTGTTGCGCCGGGCTGCTCAGCACCCGTTCAAGCACCGGTCCGAAGGACAACCAGACATGGCTGTGACGCAGGTTGGCCGCCAGGCTGTTGAAGATGAACACCATGTAGGTCACGCCAAACAGTGTGTAGCGGCTGATCTCTCCCCCGCAGGCGTACCAGAAGACACCGGCAAAGGCGCCGACACAGATGATGTCCGTGAGCTTTTCGACCACCTCTTCCAGAAAGTGCACGCGGCTGGCCGTCGCCGGCACCAGCACGGGCGCCGAGTGATGGACTTTGTGGAAGGCCCACAGATACCGCGAATGAAACGCGCGATGGCCCCAGTAATGGCTGAAATCCTTGACCAGGAATACCCCCAGTCCATAAAGCAGGGTCAGCGCCAGGTGCTCCTCCACTTGCGTGCGCGCGCCCCACAGCCCGGTGAAGAAGGCGATGTAGTCCGCCGAGCGCAACACGTACGGATCGACCAGAGCGACGATGGGCAGCACCAGGACAACCTTGAGGATGGCCAGTACGAAGTAATAGCGGTAGTCGAGCAGCGCCGAGCGGTGCAGGTAAACCCGGCTGCCACCGATGAACTCAACGAACGAGCGCGCGTCGGTCAACCCCCGGGATTTGCGGTGCCGGAACAGGCAATAAGCAACGCCGTAAGACATGCAGAGAAAGGATAGACCGAGTCTGCCGTTGAAGTCGAAAATGCCCAGGAACTGCCGGGTGACCGGCTCGATCACCCACTGGGATAAATAAAGATGGATTGCGGCAAGAACATCCATACCGGGCTGCCCGACGTAAATGGAAGGGCAATTGTAAATGAGAATGAGTCTTTAGTGTGCTGAATTATGTCCAGTTGTCAGCCGCCCAGCGCAATGATCGCAAGGATCAACACACCTCCCGTAGCGGCCATGATCACCCCACCCTGCCACTGCGTGGCGCCAGCGTATCTGGCGAGCATCCAGCCTGCGATGAACAGCACCACCAGTCCGATCAGGTTGGACAAGCGAATGGCGAGTGCCGTCTGGTCGAGCAGTATGAACGGCACCACCAGCGGAAAGGTCGAGCACACCACCAACAGGAAAACACCGAACGCCCCCCTGAAATCGTTCCAGCCGAGGCCGGCCCTGATCGGCAAGGGCGGCTGCTCGAGCAGCCGTCGGCGCAACAGTTCCAGGCCCTCGCTGCCGGCCGCCGTGGCGAATTGCAACGGCAGCACTTGTGCAATGAGCGCCTGGCCCGCCTCGGCGTCCGCGCCATTGCGCAGTGCCAGGTACAGCTTGATCCTGCGCGTGCGCTCGACCAGTGCACGCAGCAGGTACATGACCGCATCGGCCAGTCCCCAGGCGAGATTGCAACCGAGCGCGGCCAGCATCATCGTGCGTTCGGCGGCCTGGTCTGCCGTGGCCACGCTGATGGTGCCGGTGAACGTCATGGCCATCAGCAGGCCGAAGATCACCTCGGTAATGCGCTCGACAGGGTCAAGTACAGGCGCCCTTTCGAATTGACCATTGCCTGGCATGAGTACACCTCCCCTTGGGCTATCTGCACGATACCGGTCGACGCATCGGCCAGGCACCGGTTGCCCGGGCTGGATATCTGCCTCCCCGTCAAGTGTAGATGGAACGACTACACTCATGCGCACACGTTACCTGCTTCAAGAGGAGTGATTCATGCTTGATTACTTCGCGCTGGGCCTGCTGATCTTTGTCGGGCTCGTCCTGTTCTACGGGATCATCCTGCTCCACGACATCCCCTATGAAATTGCCGTCCACCGCAACCACCCTCACCAGGATGCGATCCACGCCACCGGCTGGGTCAGCCTGTTCACCCTGCACGCGCTCTGGCCGTTCCTGTGGATCTGGGCGATGGCCTATCGGGAAGACCGGGGCTGGGGTTTCAGTGACGGACACTCACCCAAGAGCCATGTGGTTCACCTCGAACAACAGGTCGCCGAACTGCAAGGCCGGATCGAGCGCCTCGAGGCGGCGACCGGTACTGCACAGAGCAGGCGGCCAACGGACAATCTCGGCGAGGGCATTTGAGCCATGGATCTTTTACTCGTTCTGACATATGCGGCAATCTGCGTAGCCATCTTCAAGATCTTCCGCATTCCGTTGAACAAATGGACAGTGCCCACGGCGGTGCTGGGCGGGATCGTGATTGTCGGCGCGATGATTTTCACGATGAACTACAACCACCCCTACTCCGAGGTGGCGCGTTCCTATTTCGTATCGGTTCCGGTGATTCCCGTGGTCAGTGGCCAGGTGATCGACGTGCCGGTCAAAACCAACCAGCCCCTGGAAAAAGGCGATGTGCTGTTTCGCATCGACCCCGCGCCTTTCGATTACCGGGTCAAATCCCTCAAGGCACAACTGATTGCCGCCCAGGCCGATCGTGTGCGGATCACCGAGTTGATCAAGCGTAATTTCAGCACTCAACGGGAACTGGATATGGTGGTCGCCCGCACCGACGACCTGAAGGCACAACTGGACAACGCACAGTACGAACTCGACAACACCACGGTGCGTGCGCCCAGCAAAGGCTTCGTCACCCATGTTTCGCTGCGTCCGGGCATGATGGCGACCAAGCTGCCGCTGCGCCCCTCGATGGTGTTCATTCCCGCCGAAGGTCATTACTTCTCGGCATGGATGCGCCAGAACAGCCTGTTGCGCCTGACCGAGGGCGATGAGGCCGAAGTCGCTTTTGACGGCATTCCCGGGAAGGTGTTCGAAGGCAAGGTCAAGACCGTGGTGTCGGTCATCGCCGAAGGCCAGATCCAGCCGTCGGGCACGCTGATCGGTTTCACCGGTTCGCCACCGGCCGGCCGGGTACCGGTGATCATTGAAATCACCGATCCCGACTATGCCCAGTATGCCAACCTGATGCCCGGCGGTGCCTACGGCCAGGCGGCGTTGTACAGCCAGCATTTCCATCACATCGCGATGATGCGCAAGATCCTCCTGCGCATGGCTGCCTGGATGAACTACATCTTTCCGTTCCACTAACCCGCTAGCGTCGGCAACGGGCTCAATCCTTGAATTGGGTCAGTTGCCGGCTCAGCGAACCGGCCTGATCGCGCAGTTGCAACGACTGATCGAGCAGGCTGCGGATCGCGGAGCTTGAAGTATCGGGAGTGGTATTGAAGGGGGGCGGCGCTAGAGAATCCAGTGGAGCAGCAGCTGCGAGGCAATCCAGGGAGAGGCCTGGGTCACCGCCCATGCCAGCAGTGCGCACACGAACAGGTAGCCCGCAAAGAACTTGACCATCGCGCTGTTGCCCATGCTGCCCTCCCGGCTTTACAGCCTAACTGGGCGTTCAATGCGAATGCGTAACCATTACGACGCGCGTCTCACCCGTAAAGGATTTGATCGCCACAATGGTGTGCAGTTCCATTGGCTGGGTAATTCACAGGCTTGCTCACCCGTGGCATTCGACCCGACACGTCAGCGGCGTCGGCAGCTCAGAGCGCTCAAAGGGTCAACGCCATCGCCAGTACGGCGGACAACGCCAGCATCATCAGCAACGCAACAACCATCAGACTCAACTGAGCGAGCTGCTTGTAAAGGTGAGTCGGTCTTTTCGTGATCAGATCAATGGATTTAGTCGTGGAAGCCATCACCCGTTCTCCCTTTCCCGCCGCACATGTAATAGCTCTCGCGAACAATTGGCCGGGCTGGCCGTCGGTGGCGATCTGAAAGATGACTGCACGTTGGGTGCAAGCGCGTTGTCAGCCCGTGACGTGCTCCGGGAAGGAGCATCGTGCAGGGCGGGCTTGACCTGAGCAGTAAGGCGAAGGCGTTGCATGCTGGCGTCGCTGGCTTCATTTTTTCACCCCTCGCGTCATGGGACGAAAACTGTTGCGGGTACCAGGGGGTTAAGCAACGAATGAGCCATCACTACAGGGTCAGGAAAAAGTCCAGATTAATGAACGAGCTGTTTGACGGTGTGCCAGGCGAGACGCAAGTTTGGTGAAAAAGGCCCGGTCAGGTGGGGGTAATAACCCATGTGTGGGGATAGCCGCGACCCCATTTCTGTGGGAGCGAGCTTGCTCGCGATAAACCCGAGAGCGCCGCGGGGTGCCTGCCAACCCGCGTTATCGTTGACGACCATCGCTGGCAAGCCAGCTCCCACAGGGGACCGTGCCCACGCTAAAACTGTAGGAGCCGGCTTGCTGGCGATGGACCCGAGAGCGCCGCGGGGTACCTGCCAACCCGCGTTATCGTTGACGACCATCGCTGGCAAGCCAGCTCCCACAGGGGACCGTGCCCACGCTAAAACTGTAGGAGCCAGCTTGCTGGCGATGGACCCGAGAGCGCCGCGGGGTACCTGCCAACCGGCATTCACTTCACTTCAGGTACCACCCCCAGGGTTCGCCGTTGTAGCGGGTGATCTGCTTGGTTTCCAGGTAGTTGTTGTAACCCCACTCCCCCAGTTCGCGACCGATGCCGCTCTGCTTGTAGCCGCCCCACGGCGCTTCGACGAAGGTCGGCTGCGAGCAGTTGACCCACACGATACCGGCGCGAAATCCGCGAGCGTCCCGTTCACAGCGCGGGATATCCCGGGACATGACCGCGGCCGCCAGGCCGAACGGCGAGTCATTGGCCAATCGGATCGCCTCGGCTTCCGTGTCGAAGGCGCGCAGGCACACCACCGGGCCGAAGATCTCCTCACGCCACACCGAGCTGTCCTCGGGGACATCGGCGAAAATCGCCGGCGTCAGGTAGTAACCCTTTTCCAGATTGCCCGGCCGCCCACCGCCCGACACCAGCCGCGCACCCTCCTGCTGACCGGCTGTTATGGCCGCCAGCACCTTGTCCAATTGCCCCTGACTGACCAGTGGCCCGAGTTTCACCCCCTCTTCGAAACCCTGGCCGATCTGAATCTGCTCGGTCGCGGCAATCAGGCGTTCGAGCAACGCCGGGTACAATCCGCGCTCCACCAGCACCCGCGAAGTGGCTGAACAGACCTGACCCTGGTTCCAGAAGATCCCGAACAGAATCCACTCCACGGCGGCTTCGATGTCGCTGTCGGCGAAGATCACGAAGGGTGATTTGCCGCCCAGCTCCAGGCTGATGTTTTTGATGTCGTTGGCAGCCGCCTGCATGATCTTGCGCCCGGTCGGTACGCTGCCGGTGAAGGCGACCTTGTCGACATACGGGTGTTTGGCCAGCGGCGCGCCCGCTTCGCGTCCCAGGCCCGTGATCACGTTCAGGACCCCGGCCGGCAGCCCTGCCTTGTCGGCGATGCCGGCCAGTTCGAGGGCGGTCAACGGGGTCAGCTCCGATGGTTTGAGCACGACGGTGCAACCTGCCGCCAGCGCCGGGGCAACCTTCCACGAGGCCATCAGCATCGGGAAATTCCACGGGATGATCGCCGCGACCACACCGACCGGTTCCTTGATCACCGATGACGTGAAGCGCGCATCCGGCACGTCGATCGACTGTTCACCCTGTTGAGCCGACTGCTCGGCCAACCCGGCATAGAAATCGAAGCACCCGGCGGTGTCGGCGATGTCCCACAATGCTTCCGGCAATGGCTTGCCGTTGTCGCGCACTTCGATGGCGGCCAGTTCGTCCTGACGGTGGCGGATGCCCTCGGCGATACGGCGCAGGACCTCGGCCCGTTGCGAGCCGGACCAGCGTGGCCAGTCACCCTCATCAAACGCCGAACGCGCGGCCGCCACCGCCCGGTCGACGTCCTCGAACGTGGCAGAAGCAACCTGCGCCAGCACCGACTCGTCACTCGGATCGAGCGTATCGAAAACACCGCGCTGAACGGGGGTCACCCACTCTCCGCCGATGTACAACCGTTGATAGTCACCCATGGCACACTCCTTGATCCTGCGCTGCCGACGCTGCTGGTACAGCTGTTCGGCGACCTGCAATTGCTCGCGGTCATTGACCCCGAGCACGTCGGTTTCCTCCACTTCCACGGCAGTCACCGTCAGCCCCGCCTCGTTGGCCACCGCCACCGCATCGGTGAGGTAGTACTCGCCCTGGGCATTGCGGTTGCCGATCCGCTCCAGCAACCACAGGCAGGTATCTGCCCGCAGGCCCATGACGCCGCCATTGCAGAAGTTGATGTCCAGCTCCTGCGGGCTCGCATCCCTGGCTTCGCGGATCGCCCGCAAACGCCCCTGCTCCACCAGCAGCCGCCCGTAGGGCCCCGGTTGCTGGGTGTGAAAACCCGCCACCGCCACCGCCGCGCCGTCCATCAACGCCCTGCGCAAGCGATTCAAGGTCTGCGGGGTGATCAGGGGGGAGTCGCCAAACAACACCAACACATAGCCCTGCTGCTGGACCTGCAAGGCTGGCCGGGCGGCGAGTACCGCGTGGGCCGTGCCCCGTTGTTCATGCTGGGTAAACACCTGTACCGTCGGTGCGACCTGCTGCAGGTATTCAGCCACCTGCTCGCCGCCCGCGCCCACCACCACCGCCCGTTGCTCGATACCGGCCGCCTCCACCGCCGCCAGCACATGGCCGAGCAGCGGCCGGTTGCCCACCGGATGCAGCACCTTGGGCAGCGGCGACTGCATCCGCTTGCCCTGCCCGGCCGCGAGAATCACCGCCAGCGTCGACCCGCCCATGTTGTCGCCCATCACGATCCTCCTGAGTGCATCCGGGCTTCAGGCCGGATCGCGATAGAACACATCGTCGGCATAGGGATACCACCAGTCCTGAATCTTCGGCTGGTGGTCGATGATGACCATTTTCGAGCGGCGGAACGCTTCCAGCCCCTGACGCCCGAGCTCGCGCCCAAGGCCGGACATCTTCCAGCCACCGAACGGCAGCGCATCGTTGTCGATCAACGGGTTGTTGACCCAGACCATCCCCGCCTCGAGTCGCTCGGCGGCCTCCATGGCTTCGGCCAGGTCCGTGGAAAACAGCGAGGCCCCGAGGCCGAATGGCGAGTCGTTGGCCAGCCGCACCGCCTCATCGAAATCGCTGACCCGGCAGATCGCCGCCACCGGGCCAAAGCACTCTTCCTGAAGAATCGCCATGTCAGGGGTCACGCCGGTGAGGATGGTCGGCTCATAGAACCAGCCGACCGTGTGCTGGGGTGGAATCCGCCCGCCACACACCACTGTCGCGCCCTTGGCCACGGCGTCATCGACCAGGCGCATGACTTTGCTGCGGGCCGCTTCGCTGACCATCGGCCCGATCTCCGAACGTTCCAGGCCATGGCCGATGCGCAGGGCGCGGGTGCGCTCGGCGAATTTCGCGACAAATTCGTCATGCACCTCATCCACGACATACAAGCGCTCGGCCGAGGTGCAGATCTGCCCGCTGAGATGGAACGCAGCCGTCACTGCCCCCGCCGCTGCCACGTCCAGCGGCGCATGCCTGGAGATGATCAATGGATCGCTGCCACCGGCTTCGATGACGCAAGGCTTCATCCGCTCGGCACAGGCCACGGCCACCGCCTTGCCCGCCGCCACACTGCCGGTGAAGGCCACCGCGTGGGTCTGCGCCGACTGCACCAGCAGCTGCGCAGTCACCGCATCGCCCGGCACACAGGACACCAGTCCCGGCAACAACGCGCTGAAATGCTCCATGAACTTGAGGGTACACAGGGTCGTGGCTTCCGCCGGCTTGATGAGGCAGGCATTGCCCGCCGCCAGCGACGCGGCGACCGTCCAGCACATCAGCAGGATCGGAAAGTTGAACGGCATGATGTGCACGCTGACGCCATAGGGCTCGTAGCGCACATGCTGGAAGGAACCGATCTGCGTGGTGCCGGCGACCTTGCCGGCATCGTCCCGGGCCATTTCCGCGTAGTAGCGAAAGATCGGCGCGCAGTTGGCCAGTTCGCCCATGGCCTCGGGAAACGGCTTGCCCATCTCCAGGGTCATCAGGCGCGCGACTTCGCGGTTGCACGCCAGGTTCTGCTCGATGGCATTGGCCAATTGATGCAGGCGCGCGGCGCGGCTTTTCGCGTCGACCAGGCGCCATTGTTTTTGCGCGGCGGTGGCGGCATCGATGGCGGCTTGCACATCGGCTTCGCCACACACGCCGACTTGCCCGACCGGTTGCAGGGTCGCCGGATCGAGCACCTGGCGCACGCGACTATCGCTCAGCGGCAGGAACTCGGGGTTGATGAAACGCAAGGCAGAATCGCTGTTAAACGTGGCCATGGGATGATCCTTGAACCAATCGATAAGGGGTTTCACGCAATGTCGCCAGGGTTGTGGCGGGCAGTTCTGCTCGCCAGCCCGGCACGTGTCGGTCGAGCCACTGGCGCAGGGGCGCAAAGGCCTCGGCATCCAGGGCGCGGACAAACAGACCCAGGGTGCGCGGCAGGTGCGCCAGGTAAGCGTGCTTGCCGTCGCGGCCGGCCAGGCGCACGAAAATCCCCAGCACCTTGGCGTGACGCTGGGCGGCCAGGCGCCGGTAGTCTTCGAGAAAACACCGCGCGTCCAGCTCCGGGCGCTGCGACAGGTAATGGCTGATCAGTGCCTCACGCAATGCCTCGGGCACATCGCGCCGGGCGTCTTCGAGCAGCGACATCAGGTCATAGGCCGCCGCTCCGGCCAAGGCATCCTGGAAATCCAGCAAGCCACAGGCGGCGACACCTTCGCGGCCTTGCAGCAGCATCAGGTTGTCAACGTGAAAGTCGCGCAGCACCAGGGCTTCGCGGCGCTGGGCAACGTCACCACAAGCCACGGCGAACAGCGCCAGATACTCATCGCGCAGGCCCTGTGCCGCCTCTTTGCCGATCAACAGCGGCACGTACCAGTCGATGAACAGCGCGCACTCGTCCGCCAGTCGCTGCGCGTCGTAAGGCGCCAGTTCCGCCGCGGGCGCTGCGCGATGCAAGGCCACCAGCGTATCGACCGCCAGGTGATACAACGCCGACTCCGAATGCCCGGCCAGCAGCAGCCGGGTGTAGGTGTCGTGACCGAAATCCTCGATCAGCGCCAGCCCCGCCGCTTCATCGACTTCCAGCAGGGCCGGCGCGGACAGGCCCAGCCCTTGCAACTGCCGGGCGATGCGCACAAACGGGCCGATGGGTTCGCTCTGGGGCGGCGAATCCATCAGCAACAGGCCGGCGCCGTCCAGGCGGAAATAGCGCCGGGTCGAAGCATCCGCCGGCAAGGCCACCAGCGGGGCCCCGGCGAAACCGGCGCGTGCCAGGAAGGCGGCGCGCTGGTCTTCACGGGTTGGCAATGACGCCAGTGCATCTGTCATGGCAGTCACCGGATCATGTAGACCTTTTTGATGGTCTCGTGGACGGTGCACACACCCTTCCAGTCCTTGCCGAAGAAGGCGGCGGTGTCGGGCTTGATCTCGATCACTTCGCCGGACTCGTGGACGTAGGTGCAGCGGCCTTCGAGGAAGTGGCAGAACTCGTCGCTGGTGACATGGCAAAACCACTTGCCCGGGGTGCAGATCCAGATGCCGCATTCGGACTGGCCTTCGGGGCCTTTGTGCAGCACCACGCCGGAGACACGGGATTCACCTTCGAGCATGGTCGGGATCACGCCCCAATCCTTGACGTCGGTGATGTCCAGCGGGTCGTACAGAAACGGGGTAGTCATGTGTTGCTCTCCAATAAATCAATTCAAATGAACGACCGATAACCCTGTGGCGAGGGAGCTTGCTCCCGCTGGACTGCTTAGCAGGCCCATTTTTTTGGGGCAGCTTCGCTGCCCAGCGGGAGCAAGCTCCCTCGCCACAGGTTCAGTGTCAGGTTCAAGTCCGGTGTCAGGCTCAAGCCAGCATGTAAACGTTTCGCAAGGTTTCCCGGACGTCGCATTCACCGGTCCAACCGGCCGGAAACAGCACCAGGGTGTTGGGCCGCACTTCGATCACCTCACCATTGTCGTTACGGTAAGTGGCGTGCCCGGCGATGAAGTGGCACAGCTCATCCCGGGGAATCGACAGCCGCCAGCGCCCGGGGGTGCACACCCACAACCCGGTTTCCGGGCTGTTGTTCGGGCCCTTGAACAGCAAGCGGCCGCTGGAATGCGAGACGCCTTCGACGGCGTCGCTCTGCACGCCCCAGTCCACCAGGTCGGTGCGGCTGCTGACGGCTTCGAGGTACGGCGTGATACCCGCCGTGGTGGATGAATCAGGCATCGTTGAGCACCTTGTCGAGAATCGCGGCCGCGTCTTGCGGCCCCTTGCGGGATTGCATCTGCGCGCTAGTGCGCTGCAGGCGTTGGCGCATGGCCTCGTCGTTGAGGCAGGCGTGGAGTTTTTGTGCGAGCTGTTCTTCGCTCCATTCGTAGCGGTCGAGCTTGAAACCGTGACCGCTTTCTTCAGCGCGCATGGCGTTGTCGTGGCCGTCCCAGACGTAGGACATGACGATCGCCGGTTTGCCGAAGAACAGGCACTCGGTGAAGCTGTTGTTGCCACCGTGATGGATCACCGCATCGACCTGGGCAATCACCGAAGGCTGTGGGAACCAGTTGGATATCTGCACGTTGTCCGGCAGGTCGGTGTATTCGTCGAGGTGCTCGCCGACGTTGAACAACGCCCGGTAAGGCAGCTTGCCCACCGCCTCGATCAGGCGCTTGAGCAACTCGACATCGCCGGAACCGAGGCTGCCGAAGCTGGCGTACAGCAGCGGCTTGTCGTTGTGGGCGCGGAACTGTGGAATCTCGTACGGCGTGTCGTGGCGCACGCAGCCTTGCAGGTAATGGAAACGCTCGGCCGGCAGCGGATGGCGGCGGTCGAACTTGACCGCGTCCGGGTACAGCAGCAGGTTCATGAAGGGTGAGGCTTCAAAGAAGGTGCCCAGCGGATATGGCGCTTCACCGTGGGCCTGGAGGAATTGGTTGAAGTCCTCGTGGATCGGCCCGACCACTTCCTCGAAGCGCTGGCGGAATTGCGCGTGGCCGGCCTTGTCGTCGATGCTCATGCCCGACAGGTGCGGCGGGATGTCCGGGTCTTCGATCTCGTTTTCCGAGCAGGAAATGATCCGCACCCACGGCTTGCCGTATTGCTTGATCGCCGGGAACAGGATCACGTTGTCGACGCAGATCAGGTCGGGCTTGACCTTGTCCAGCACCGCCGGCAGGTCCCTTTGCGCCCACTTGGCGGTTTCGACGATGGCCGCCCAGCATTCCTTGACGTAGTTGTCGATCTGCTCCAGCGGCGACTTGCGGAAATTCGGGATGTGGCCGTTGATGAAGTCCACCCAGTAGCGGGCCATCTCTTCGGCCGGCATCGGTGCCGACATGTTGACCATGTGCTCCTCGAAACCATAACCGGCGTAGACACCGCTCATGCCCGGGTCGGTGAGGAACACCGCCTTATGGCCCAGGGCTTCACAGGCCTGGGCGATACCGACTGAGTTCAGCGCCGGGCCGTAGGCGGCTTCGGGGAAGAATGCGATCACTTTCTGTTTCATCGAGTGCTGCTCCTGCCTGGTCTTTTTATTGTTCAGCGTGTCAATACGCGGGCATGCCGGGCCTGCCAGCCCAGCCGGATGGTCGTGTCGATTGCAAAATGGGCGAATTCAAACTGTGAGGACGGCACGCGCACGATCAGCGGTTTGTCGCTGAGGGCTGTCTGCACGTGCAGGTTGGTGTCGAGGCCGTGGTAGGCGACTTCGACGATTTTTCCGCTGACCTGATTGGGACAATCGCTGCCCTGCTCCGCCAGCACTTGCAGGCGCTCGGGGCGCACCACCACGGCGACGGACTGGCCGGACACCAGCGGCGCGTCGGTTTCCACGCTCAACTCCTGGCCATTCACGCGCACCGAGTGCTGGCCCGAGCGCACGCCTTCGAGCAGGTTGCTGACGCCGATGAAGTTGGCGACAAACCGGCTGTTGGGGTTCTCGTACAGCTCCGACGGACTGCCGCACTGGCACACCTTGCCGCCGTCGAGCACCGCCATGCGGTCGGACATCACCAGCGCTTCTTCCTGATCGTGGGTGACGATGATGAAGGTGATGCCGCTCTCGTGTTGCAGGCGCTTGAGTTCCAGCTGCATCTTTTCCCGCAGCTTTTTGTCGAGGGCGCCCAAGGGCTCATCGAGCAATAAAACCCGTGGCCGTTTGACCAATGCCCGGGCCAATGCCACGCGCTGACGCTGGCCGCCGGAAAGCTGATCGGGCTTGCGCTCGGCCAGCTCACCGAGCTGCGCGGTGCTCAGCACCTCATCGACCCGCCGGCGGATTTCGCTTTCGGGCAGGCGCTCCATTTCCAGGCCGTAGGCGATGTTCTTGCGCACGGTCATGTTGGGGAACAGCGCATAGGACTGGAACATCAGGTTCAGCGGGCGCTTGTTGGCCGGCAGCGGCGAGATGTCATTGCCGTCCAGGTAGATGCAGCCACCGCTGGGGGTCTCGAAACCGGCGAGCATGCGCAGCAGCGTGGTCTTGCCGCAGCCGGACGGCCCGAGCAGCGCGAAGAACTCGTTCTCGCGGATGCTCAGCGACACCTCGTTGACCGCCAGGCCGTTGCCATAAGACTTGCTGACCTTGTCCAGGATCAGTACCGCGGAAGAATTATTCATGGGTGCGAGGAGCCTTGTTGAGACGCTGCGAAGCCAGCAGCGCGGTGATGCTGACCAGCATCACCAGCGTCGCCAGAGCGTTGATTTCCGGGGTGACGCCGAAGCGGATCATGGCGTAGATCTGCATGGGCAACGTGGTCGAAGCCTGGCCGGAGCCGGAGTTGAAAAAGGCGATGATGAATTCGTCCACCGACAGGGTGAACGAGAGCAATCCACCGGCCAGCACGCCGGGGAAAATCACCGGCAACAGCACCCGGCGAAAGGTGGTGAACCAGCTCGCGCCGAGGTCGATCGAGGCCTCGAGTATCGAATAGTCGAAGTGCTTGAGCCGCGTGCGCACCACCGCGCAGACGAAGGCGATGTTGAACACCGCGTGGCTGATGATGATCGAGTGCAGCCCCAGGCCGACCTTGAGCAGGTTGAAAAAGCTCAGCAGCGCAATCGCCAGCACGATGTCGGGAATGATCATCGGTGCCATCAGCAAAGTGTCGACCACCTGGCCCTTGTCATTGCCCTTGCGGCGCAACTCGATGCCCAGCGCGAGGAACGTGCCGAGCACGCAGGCAATGAAGGTCGCCGACAAGGCGACGATCAGGGTGTTGAGCGCCGCCGACAGAATCGCCGTGTTGTGCGCCAGTGCCGCGTACCACTTCAACGACACGCCGCCCCAGGCGGTGGGCAACCCGGACTTGTTGAACGACAGCAGGATCAACACCAGGATCGGTATATAAAGGAAGGCGTACACCAGGCCCAGGTGCGAACCCAGCACGGTGGCGCTGACAGAACGTGGCTGACTCATGAGCGCGCCCCTTCTGCACGACGGGCCACCAGGGCCTGGATGAACAACAGGATCAGCATGATTGCGATCAGGAAGAAGCTCAGCGCCGCACCGAACGGCCAGTCCCGCGCCGTGAGGAACTGCGCATAGATCAGGTTGCCGACCATCTGCACCTGCTTGCCACCGAGCAGGTCGGCGGTGATGAAGTTGCCGATGCTCAGCACGAAGACAAACACCGCCCCGGCGGCGATACCCGGCACGCTCAGCGGCAGGATGATCCGGCGAAAGGTCATCCAGCCCGAGGCGCCGAGGTCTTTCGAGGCGTCCCACAATTCGTTGTTGATCCGCGACAGCGACGAGAAGATCGCCAGGATCACAAAGGGGATGTAGTTGTAGACCAGCCCCAACACCACGGACGACTCGGTGTACAGCAGGCTGATGGGTTCGCCGCTGTAGCCGAACACTTGCAGCAGGCGGTTGATCAGGCCTTCGCGGTTGAGCAGGACGATCCAGGCGTAGGTGCGGATCAGGTAGTTGCTCCAGAACGGCAGCATCACCAGGAACAGGTACACCGCCTGGCGCCGCCGTGGTGCGCGGGCAATCGCATAGGCCGCCGGGTAGCCGATCAACACCGCGAACACCGTGGCCAGCCCGGCGATTTTCGCCGACTTGAGCAGGATGCCCAGGTACAGCGGATCGAACGCGCGCTGGTAGTTTTCCCAGGTGAACAACCAGTCGATGCCACCGTAGGCACCGCGTTCGACGAAGCTGTAGACCAGCACCAGCAGGCACGGAATCACCAGGAACATCAGCAGCCAGCCAAAGCCGGGCGCAAGAAGCCAGGCCGACAGACGCCTGTCAGCATGCAAAGCACTCATTAACCCTATCCTCCCGCCTCAGGACAGAGGCGGCTTGCGAGCGTGGCGAGGCATGTCGGGCATGCCTCGGATCGACGTGGCGTCAGTTCTGCGCGGCCATGATTTCGGTGACGGCGCGGGTGTAGGCCTTTTGCGTGGTGCCGCCCAGGTCGCGCAATTGCTCCATTTTCAGCAGCTCGGCGGGGGCGATGGTCAGGTTGGGGTATTGCTTGAGCAGGTCCGCGGACAACCCGGCCATGGCCGCCTGGTTGGGGACTTTGTAGAGGATGTTTTCAGCGACCCAGGCGTGGTTTTCCTTGGCCAGCATGAAGTTGATGAACTTGAAGGCCTGGTCCTGGTGCTTCGAACTCTTGAGCACCACCATGGTGTCCACCCACAAGTCGGAACCTTCCTTGGGCACCACGAACTTGATCGCTGCGTTGGCCTGGGTGCCGTAGTTGCACCAGCCGTCCCAGGCGTGGGCCATCAGCGATTCGCCGGAAGCGAGCTTGGAATAGAAGGTGGTGTCGTCGAAGGACAGAATGCGTTTTTTGGTGGCGATCAGTTGGTCGCGAACCGCGGCGATCTGTGCCGGGTCACTGTCGTTGACCGACCAGCCCTTGGCGAGGAAACCGGCGCCGAGCATCCAGCGGTCGGTGGCGAGCATCGTCACCTTGCCTTTGAGGGCATCGCTCGGATTGAGCAGTTCGTTCCAGCTTTGCGGCGCCGGCGTCACCTTGTCGGAGCGATAGCAGATGCCCGTGGTGCCCCAGGTGTAAGGCACGGAGAACTGGTTGCCCTGGTCATATTCCAGGTGGGTGGCTTCGGGGTAGAGGTTTTTCAGGTTGGGGACTTTGACCGGATCGATGTCCGCCAGCAGCCCCTGCTTGTGCAGGACTTCGGCGAAGGGCGAGGAGACGAACACCACGTCATAGCCTTCACCACCGGAGGCCATCAGCTTGCCCATGATTTCTTCGTTGGTGGCGTGCAGCGCCTTGTCGACGTCCACACCGCTGGCCGCCTTGAACTTCTCCAGCGCATCCGGGGCCATGTAGCCGTCCCAGATGGAAATCACCATGTCTTTCGCACTTGCAGCCTGTGAGGCGATCGCCAGGGAAACGGCCAATCCCGCGCACAGAAGATCATTCAGCTTGCTCATAAATACTCACCCGACGATTGTTTATTGTTGTGTTCGAAGGCAGTACGGCAAAACGAGAAACGATTGCTGGTGTTTTTTTTTAGAAATTAGGACCAGTATCAAAAGATGTCAACGCCTTTTTCCGATTCTTCACCCTGTAGGAGCTGCCGAAGGCTGCGATCTTTTGATCTTGATCTTTAAAAACAAGATCAAAAGATCGCAGCCTTCGGCAGCTCCTACAGAGGAATGCGCGTTACCACAGGACCATTGAGCGGCGCATGGCATAAGATGAGCACCTGATTCGCCAGCGACCGAACCGAGATAAGACGCTTGAGCACAACAGCCGAGAAAAAACCCCGCACCAATCACCTGGAACTCGCCCGGCGGATTCTGGAGCACACCCAGGAAAGCGGCCTGGTGGCCGGCGACCCGGTGGCCGAACAGGCCCTGGCCCGCACGTTCCAGGTGTCGCGCACGCTGATTCGCGGTGCGCTGAAAGTGCTATTGGAAGAAAACCTGCTGAGCCACGAAGCCGGCAAGGGCTACCGCTTGCTGGCATCGCCGGCGGGCCAGGCCTTCAACGCCGCCCTGCCCCAGGCCGAGGAAGAAGAACTGGCCGCCTCGGTGCTGCGTGACCGCATGGCCGGGCGCCTGGGCGACAGCATCAGCATCAGCGAACTGATGCGCCGCTACGACATCGGCCGGCCGGCGGCGCAAAAGGCTTTGCAGCAATTGAGCGAAAGCCAGGCCATCGAGCGCGGCCCCGGCCAGTCCTGGCTGTTTCGGCCGTCACTGAACAGCTTGGCGGCCCTCGAAGAAAGCCTGAAATTCCGCCTGATCCTCGAGCCCGAAGCCTTGCTCAGCCCGAGCTTCAACGCCGACCCGCAACGCCTGGCGCTGTTGCGCAGCGCCATGCAAAGCCTGCTCGCCCGCCCCGTGGAAGACTTCGATCTGCAGCAGTTTCGCGAGCTGGACATCAGCTTCCACGAGCTGCTGGCCCAGAGCTGTGGCAACCGTTTCATCAGCGACGCCCTGCTCCAGCATCAGGGCTTGCGCCGCCTGCCGAACCTGCTGCCATCGGTCAGCGTGCACCGCCTGCAAGAGGCCCTGCGCGAACACCTGCAAATCATCGCGCAGATCGAACGCGGGCAGATGGAGATCGCCGCCGACCTGCTGCGCCTGCACCTGCGCCTGAGCGCCGCGCAACGCCCGCAAACCGCTAACCGGGGCATTCCGCAAAGTCATCTGTTCGGGCGTCGTTAAGCGCCACGCAAAAACATGATGATTTTTTTTTGAAAATAAGACAGCATCAAAAACACCTTCAGGAGCGGCGGGTCTGACCCGCCATGGACAGTCCTCGCCATGCAAAAACAAAAACTGATCGCCCTGTTTCCGGAAGCCAGTTTCGGCGCGGCCTTGAACTGCATTGGTATCGCTCAGTCGTTGCGCGAGCTGGGCGCCAGACCGGTGTTCATCTGCCACGAGCATTTCCAGGGGCTGTTCGCCGAATATGGATTCGACGAGTACCCGATTCCGCAAGTGAGCCCCTTGTCGGCGGCGGAACACCAGCACTACTGGGAACGCTTCATCGAGCGCAGCATTCCCTACTTCGACCAGACCCCGCTGGCGCAGATCGACAGCTACGTGGCGCCCGCCTGGGAAGCCATCATCGACACCGCCATCGAAGCGGAAAAACCCTTGCAGCAGTTGCTCGGCCGCCTCAAGCCCGACGTGATCGTGCTCGACAACGTGGTGATGTTCCCGGCCATCGCCAACGCCGGCTGCCCCTGGGTGCGGGTGGTGTCCTGCGCCGAGACCGAACTGCCGGATGCCGCCGTTCCACCGTACCTCTCCGGCTGCCTGGCCAGTGACACCGAAGCCTGCGAGCGTTACTCGGAGCACTACCTCAAAGCGGTCGCACCGGCCCATGAACGCTTTTCGCAGTTTCTCCTGGGCAACCATACGGCACCCTGTCCGGCGGGGCAGTTCCTCACTGATTCACCCTGGCTCAACCTGCTGCTGTCGCCGACGCCTGTGCGCTATGAACGCCGGCAGCCGCTCGATCCGCAGCGCTACGTCTACCTCGACGGCTGCGTACGCCGCGAAGCGCCGTACATCGTCCCGGACTTTCCACGGCACAACGACGCGCCGCTGATCTACCTCAGCTTCGGCAGCCTCGGCGCCGCCGACACCGGGATGATGAAACGCCTGATCAGCACGATCGAGACCTTGCCGTACCGCTTCCTGGTCAACGTCGGCGCCTACCGCGACATGTACACCACCGTGCCGGACAACGTGTACCTCGACAGCTGGTTTGCCCAGCCCGCCGTGCTCAAGGAATGCGATGTATTCATCCATCACGGCGGCAACAACAGCTTCTGCGAGGCGCTGTACTTCGGCTTGCCGTCGCTGATCATTCCCTATTGCTGGGACGGTCACGACAACGCCGCCCGCGCCGAGGAAGTCGGCGTCGGCCGCTACCTGCCGCGCTTCGCCGATCCCCTGGCCGCCCTGCCCGGCGCCCTCGAACAACTGTTGACCGACCAACCGATGAAGCAACGCCTCGCCTCGTTCAGCGAGCGCATGCAGGCGACCCGCGGCACCGACATTGCCGCCCGAGCGATCCTAGACCTCTAGCCATAACAACAAAAACCGTCGGGCAACCGAACGCAATCGTCGCTGCCCGACACACCGCCGGAGTTTCAGCATGAATGCCCCACCGCGTCTCGATGCGCTCGACCACGTCCTGCCCCATCCCTTCTGGCAGGACACCGTCACCCCACCGCCCGCCGCACCTTCCGTCAGCGCAACCGTGCAATGCGACCTGGCGGTGGTCGGTGGCGGATTTACCGGATTGTGGACGGCGCTACTGGCACGCCAGCGCAACCCCAAGCTGAGCATCGCGATCATCGAGGCCCGTCGTTGTGGCGGTGAGGCCAGCGGGCGCAATGGCGGTTTTTGTGCACCGAGCATTTCCCATGGCGTGTCCAACGCCCTCAAGCGTTGGCCGGATGAAGCGCAGCAACTGATCCGCCTGGGCCGGCAGAGCCTCGATGAGCTGGCGGCCGATGTGGATCGCTTCGGCATGCAGGTCGAGTTCGAACGCCAAGGCAAACTCAACGTCGCCTACCAGCCGTGGCAGGTCGACGGACTGCGTGCCATGCAACGCAACTACGCGCGGTTCGGCATTGACTGCCAGTGGCTGGAAGGCCCTCAACTGGCACAGAAACTCGACTCCCCGGCGTACGTGGCGGGCCTGTTCGAACCCAACTACGCCCTGCTCAATCCGGCGAAAATGGCTGCCGAATTGCGCCGCGTATGCCTTGAACAAGGGATCGCGCTGTTCGAAAACAGCCCGGTGCTGCAACTGGATGCGCGCAACGACAGCCTGCGCCTGCGCACGGCCGATGGCGAAATCATCGCCGGGCAGATCGCCCTCGCCACCAACATCGCTCCACCGCTGCTCGGCCATCTGGCCTCGAGCGTGATCCCGGTCTACGACTACTCGCTGGTCACGGAGCCACTGCGCGATGAACAACTGGCCGCCATCGGCTGGACCGACCGATACGGCATCGCCGATTCCGGCAATCAGTTCCACTACCTGCGCAAAACCGCCGACAACCGCATTCTCTGGGCCGGCTTTGATGCCATCTACCATTTCGGCGGGCGCCGCGACGAAGCCCTGACCCAGCGCCCGCAAAGCTTCCAGCGCCTGGCCGAACAGTTTCACCAGACCTTCCCGGCCCTCGGCGATGTGCGTTTCAGCCATGCCTGGGGCGGCATCATCGACACCTCGGCACGCACCACGATGTTCACCGGTTGCGAAAATCAGGGCCGCGTTGCCTATGCCTTGGGCTTCACCGGGCAAGGGGTATCGGCCAGTCGCTTCGCTGCGCTGAACATGCTCGACCTGTTGGCCGGGGAACGCACCGAACGCACCGAGCTGCTGATGACCTCCAAGGCGCCGTTCCGCTTTCCGCCCGAGCCGTTGCGTTATGTCGGCGTGAAACTGGCCCAGCGCTCTCTGGCGCGGGAGGACCGCGACGGTCACCGCGACCTGCTGCTCAAGACCTTCGATGCCTTTGGCATCGGCTTCGATTCCTGATCCGGAGACCACCATGTCCACAGCCCTGCCCCGGCACGTCATCGACTTCGCCAGTGAGCTTGCCCCCCGTGAAACCGAAATCGACGACCCGGCCGTGGTCGACGCGCCTTATCGCAGCAAGAGTTGGCGGCACTTTGTGGCGCCCGGAAAAAACGCCGTGGCCGGCATCTGGGAGGCGGGACCGCACCGGGAACGTTGCCAGTGCGATTACGATGAGCTGTGCCACATTCTCGAGGGCACGGTGCGCCTGACCGATGCCGAAGGCGTCGCGCGCACGTTCGGCCCCGGCGACTCCTTCGTGGTCGCCAGCGGATTCCAGGGCACCTGGGAAAACCTCACCCCGGTGCGCAAGGTCTACTTCATCCTCGGCTAACCGGCGGATAGAAGGAGCAACAAAACACCTGTGGCGAGGGAGCTTGCTCCCGCTGGGCCGCGCAGCGGCCCCAAAACCTGATCACTCAGGTATCACCGAGCAAACAGGGATTGCGACTGCTGCGCAGTCGAACGGGAGCAAGCTCCCTCGCCACAGGTGCCGGTGGTTTGTCCTTTAAGGAGTTACTGCCGTACCAGATTGCGCCCGTTGCGCTTGGCCTGGTACAGCGCGTCGTCGGCACGGGTCAGCAGGCTTTCCGGTGTGTCGCCGGGTTGTGCATGGGCCACGCCGAACGACGCGGTGATGGTGTCCAGCACGGTATCGGTGCCCCGGGCCTTGACCCGCAGCGACTGGATTTTCAGACGCAGCCGCTCGGCAAACGCACCCGCCGCCACCAGATCCGGGCAATCCTTGAGCACCACGCAGAACTCCTCACCGCCGTAACGCGCCGCGAACGCTTCGCCCGACAGCGAGTCACGCAACACCCGGGCAACATGCTGGAGAACACGGTCCCCCAACGGATGGCCGTACTGATCGTTGAATTGCTTGAAGTGGTCGATATCCAGCATCACTAGCGCCACGCCGGACGCCGCGTCATTCATCGCCTGTTCAAGCTTGCGGTTGAAGGTGGTGCGGTTGAGCAATTCGGTCAGGCCATCGAGGGTCGCGGCCAGTTGGGCGCGCTCCAGCTTGTCGCGCAGGCTTTTGATCTCGTGTTGCGCCGACTGCAGCTGGGCGAGGAAGTGTTCCTGCTGCCCCTGCATCAGCCGGGTGCTTTGTTGCAACTGGATCAGGATGCTCGGCAAGCGCTCGCTGGCCGGCTCTTCGAGCATTTGCAGGTACTGGCCAAGGCTGGCCTGGAAGTTCTGGTTACCCTTCACGCTGCGCGAGACATCGCGCTCCATGTCGTCGACCAGGTTGATCGCTTCCTGCTGCCCGGAACGGGCGTCCGCCAGTTCGTCGCGGATGATGTACTCGCGAAACAGCCTGGTCGCCGACTCCGGCGGGAAAGCGTCGAAATCGTTGACCACCCGGTCCAGGTGCCGGTTGAGTTCCGGCTCCTGGCCCTTGCTGTAGGTGTACCAGAGCGCGTAGTGCACCGGGTTGGGCGGAATGTTGTGACGAACCATCAGCGGCACTGCCTGCTTGAGCAACGCCGCTGCCTCACGGGAATCTTCTGGATACAGCGCTAGAACAGTCGCACGCGTGTCGGATTGGCTCATGGCTTCACTGTGGTTGTTTATCATTGGCGATTGGCAGGCTCGCTGAGCATAACCATACGCCCGACAAACGGCTATCCCGAATTACAGCCTCATTTCAACCCGGCACGCCTGTTCCAGCGTCCTTTACATGTTGCCCGACATCAGACTCGCCACGTTCTGCCGGCGACGGTAAGCGGTATCGCGGTTCGCCAGCCAGTAGTACAGCGGCGTCGTGACGATCAAGCCCACCAGCCACGACAGATCCGCGCCATCGATATGCACCGCCACGGGGCCGGTGTAGATCGGCGTGTTCATGAACGGAATCTGCACCACGATGCCGATGGCGTAGGCCAGCAGCGCCTGCGGGTTGAAGCGGCCATAGATGCCGCCGTCGACGCGGAAGATCGAGGCGATGTCGTAGTCACCCTTGTGGATCGCGTAGAAGTCGATGAGGTTGATCGCGGTCCACGGCACCAGCACCACCAGCAACGCCAGCACCAGGTCGACGAAATGCCCGATGAAATCCGCCGAGGCGCCGATGGCCGCCACGCAGCAACCGGCGAGGATGATCAGCGACAGCACCGCCCGGCTCTGCGCGGTCGGAATCCAGCGATGGGCGAAGGTTTGCAGCAAGGTGATCACCGAGAGCACCGCGCCGTACAGGTTCAGGGCGTTATGGCTGATCACGCTGAGCAGGAACAGCACCAGCATCAACGGGCCGATGGCACCGGTGGCGAGTTTCACCGCGTCCATGGTGTCCATGCCCACGGGCGTGGCCAGCACGGCGACGGCGCCGAACACGAAGGACAGGATCGAGCCCAGCGACGAACCCAGGTAGGTCGCCCAGAACGTCGAGCTGACCTTGACGTCCTTCGGCAAGTAGCGCGAGTAATCGGACACGTACGGCGCGAACGCGATCTGCCACAGCGCTGCCAGCGACACCGTGGCCAGCCAGCCGGAGATGTTAAAACTGCCGCGGGTCAGGAAGTCATCGGTCTGCACGTGGGTCAGGATGTAGCCGAAGCCCAGCACGATGCCCAGGCCCAGCACCCAGGTGCCGATGCGATTGAGCACGTGGATGAAGCGGTAGCCAATGATGCCGATGATCCCCGAACCGAGGCCGCCGAGGACGATGCCCACCGACACCGGCACACTCTCGACCACGCCATGCAGCGACTTGCCGGCCAGGACGATGTTGGAGGCGAAGAAGCCGATGTACATCACGCCGGCAATCACCACCACCAGCAACGCCCCCAGGGAACCGAACTGTGCGCGACTCTGGATCATCTGCGGAATGCCCATCTGCGGGCCTTGCGCCGAATGCAGCGCCATCAGCACCCCACCGACCAGGTGACCGACGATGATGGCGACAATGCCCCAGACCAGGTTCAGGTGGAACAACTGCACGCCGAGCGCACCGGTGACGATGGGCAACGGCGCGATATTGCCGCCGAACCACAGGGTGAACAGATCTTTGACCTTTCCGTGGCGATCCTCAGGAGGGACATACCCGATCGTGTGTTTCTCGATGAGCGGGGCGGATGAAGCGGTGGTGGACATGACGAACTCCAAGGCAAGGATGAGTACGTGTTCGTACTTCGGTGTGCGCAAACGGGACGGCGCATTTCTTGTTGGAGACGATCATGGACAAAGAGCGCGGGGAGGAAAATTAGTTAATTTGTGCCTTTAAACCTTAAAAAAGATTGCGCAGTAATGGCCATTTATCAGCAGGAAAAACCAATAATAATCAGAACAACAAAATCCCTGTGGGAGCGAGCTTGCTCGCGATGAGGCCATCAGATCCAACATCTTCTTGGACTGATACACCGCCATCGCGGGCAAGCCCGCTCCCACAGGGTTCTGCGTTTTAACTGACTGTCATCACCACTGCGCGAGGCGGCAAAGCTTGAACCCGAGGTATCGCACTGTTTTTTTGTGGGAGCGAGCTTGCTCGCGATGGCGGTGGCACATCCAGCATCGATGTGGCTGACATACCGCCATCGCGGGCAAGCCCGCTCCCACAGGGTTCTGCGTTTTAACTGACTGTCATCACCACTGCGCGAAGGCGGCAAAGCTTGAACCCGAGGTATCGCACTGTTTTTTTTTGGGAGCGAGCTTGCTC
>NZ_PYUK01000033.1:0-40932 GCF_003097365.1 Pseudomonas sp. B1(2018) | reverse complement strand
TGAGCGGGATCTTCTTGCCGGCACGAATGCCTTCGTCGGCGGTGATCACCACTTTGGATTTGCAGTCGATGATGCGACCGGCCAGGGCTTCCGGCGAGAAGCCGCCGAACACCACCGAGTGAATCGCACCGATCCGGGTACAGGCCAGCATGGCGACCACGGCTTCGGGGATCATCGGCATGTAGATCGTCACCACGTCGCCGCGGTGCACGTCCTGACCACGCAGGGCGTTGGCGAACTTGCACACTTGCTCGTGCAGTTCGCGGTAAGTGATGTTGCGGCTTTCGGCCGGGTCATCGCCCTCCCAGATGATCGCGACCTGGTCGCCGCGCTCGGCCAGATGACGGTCCAGGCAGTTGTAGGACACGTTCAGGGTGCCGTCGGCGAACCACTTGATGTCGACATGGTGGTCATCGAAGGAAGTCTGCTTCACCGTGGTGAAAGGCTTGATCCAGTCGAGGCGCTTGGCTTGCTCGCGCCAGAAGCCGTCCGGGTTGACGACCGACTGCTGGTACATGGCCTTGTAGGTCGCCTCGTCGGTCAGGGTGTTGGCCAGAACCTCGGGACGAACGGGATACAGGGAAGCCGCACTCATCTTTCTTACCTCGGTGGAATAGTTGTTTTTGTATGGCCCTGTTGTAGCCGGGCCGGGCCTATAGAACCATTCGACGATGGTAGTAACAAGTCCCTACAAAATGCTCTGAAATACCCATTCACCCTGCCACGCCCGGAGCCTTGCGTCGTACCCCAAACGGGGTAGGAGCTGCCGAAGGCTGCGATCTTTTGACCTTGCTCTTAAAAATCAAGATCAAAAGATCGCAGCCTTCGGCAGCTCCTACATGCGCGCATCGCCTGGTTTTTCGGGGATTGTTACGAAATCTGTCAAAGGTGTTTATCAAAACTACGGCTATATGATCCAAAGGCCCGCGCCTAAAATCTGCCACGCCAACAAGGCAACCTGATTAACCAAGTTACAGCCCCCACGAAGGCAGTTAATCAAACACCCAGGTACTGAAGCTCCACACGCAATCTCAAAAGGATTGCGTGCCCCCTCTCGACCTTAGAAAGGTAAAACTCAAATGAAAGCTTTATTGGTTCTGGCTCTCGGCAGCGTGTGCGTAACCGCCATGGCAAGCGAGGTCCCGACTGATGTCGCGCAGCAACAACCGCCTATTGAGGAATACACTTACTCGATGAATCTGGACATCGTCAAAGTGATCTCGATGAGCGAAGCGCCGAATGTTTGTGAAGTTGTCCCCATGAAAATGGAATACGAAGATTCCAACGGTCAACGGCATATCCTGCGTTACAGCGCGATGGGCAACGGTTGCTCTAACGGCTGATCCCTGCTTCACCCCTCCCCCAATAAGGTTCGACCCACCCGCCACGATCAGGCAGATGAAGCGCCGAACCTTAATGATCTAATAATTCGATTATTTTAAGCATTTATTTGCGCTTTTTAATCGAATTAATCGGCGTAGCATCCTATTCAACCCAAGACAAACAACGCCCACGAATCCGGAGCACTGACCATGAAAACCCAACTGATCCTCGCCCTAACCCTCTCCGTCCTGGCTGCCAACTCCTTCGCCGCCGATGGTTACGACCGCACCGGTTCGGCCGCCTACACCACTGAAGCGGCTGTCGCTTCCGACGGTTACGACCACACCGGTTCAGCCTCTTTTGCCGCCGACGGCGCTGACCATGTAGGCGCCGGCAAACTGGCTTCCGACGGCGCCGACCACACCGGTGCCGCCCGCCTCGCCGCGGATGGCGCAGACCACGTGGGCGCCGGCAAAGTGGCTTCCGACGGCGCTGACCACACTGGCGCCGCCCGCCTCGCCGCCGATGGTGCCGATCACGTCGGTGCAGGTCGCCTGAGCTGATCCACCCGTGTGACTTCACAGCCCGGCTTCGGTCGGGCTTAGTTGTGTCTGGAACCTGAGAAAACCCCACAGAAACACAAGATGTAGTGAAAAAAGCCTTTTTTGGTTATTTCTTGTACAAAAAATTCCCGGGGCAAAAAATCAGGAAAAAAAATCTTCCCCCGCCAATGCCCTTCAAAGCCCTGTAAACCCTCGCTCCGACCGAAATACGGCCCCTGTCGACCGATCCGTGAGCCATTTCGCCGCACCACAGCACGCAAAACTTCCCTATAATGCGGCCTTAAACGGGCCTGCAATATCCCCTTACAGGGATGAAAAGCCAGTCTGAAGCCCCGCACAGGCGCTTGCCGCTTGCTGCGCCCATCAGTGGCTCTCGGAACCCCGTACAAAATTCTGTTTGATGCCTGCGTATAGCTGCTGCAAAAAACGATTCCTTTAGATCCAACGCGGCCAGTAAGGCCGTGTGAAAAACCAACCTATCCATTTTCACACGGGCACTCTGGCCCTCACGCAGGAGACGACACGTCATGCTGAGCTGGGACGAATTCGACAAAGAAGACACGGAAGTAGCAGTCAAGAGCGCCAACGCTGGCCACGCCACCGAAGCCAACATGGACCGTCTCGACAGCGCCGGCGGTGCCGCCGCCCTGGAAGCCCGTGCCGTGACCGCCGCTGACTCCGCCGCCGTTGCCCGCGCCAAAGCCGCTCTGGATTCCCTCGACGTCGCCGAAGGCCTCGCCGAACTCGAAGGCGCCTCCGCCCGTGTCGCCGTTGACGAAAAGCGCATGATCAACTGCCGCGCCGACCTCAACCAACTCGTACCCTTCAAGTACGACTGGGCCTGGCAGAAGTACCTGGACGGCTGCGCAAACCACTGGATGCCGCAAGAAGTCAACATGACCGCCGACATCGCCCTCTGGAAAAACCCGGAAGGCCTGACCGACGACGAGCGCCGCATCGTGATGCGCAACCTCGGCTTCTTCTCCACCGCCGACTCCCTGGTTGCCAACAACCTGGTCCTGGCCGTGTACCGCCTGATCACCAACCCGGAATGCCGCCAGTACATCCTGCGCCAGGCCTTCGAAGAGGCGATCCACACCCACGCCTACCAGTACTGCATCGAATCGCTGGCCATGGATGAAGGCGAAATCTTCAACATGTACCACGAGATCCCATCGGTCGCGAAAAAAGCCACCTGGGGCCTGAAATACACCCGCTCGATCTCCGATCCGAAGTTCGAAACCGGCACCGTCGAAACCGACAAAGAACTGCTGCGCAACCTGATCGCCTACTACTGCGTCCTGGAAGGCATCTTCTTCTACTGCGGCTTCACCCAGATCCTCTCCATGGGCCGCCGCAACAAAATGACCGGCGTCGCCGAGCAGTTCCAATACATCCTGCGCGACGAATCCATGCACCTGAACTTCGGCATCGACGTGATCAACCAGATCAAAATCGAAAACCCGCACTTGTGGGATGCTGAAATGAAGGAAGAAGCTTCGCAGATGATTCTGCAAGGTACTCAGCTGGAGATCGAATACGCGCGTGACACCATGCCTCGTGGGGTATTGGGCATGAATGCGGCGATGATGGAGGACTACCTGAAGTTCATTGCTAACCGTCGTCTGTCGCAGATCGGTCTTAAAGAAGAGTATCCAGGGACTACTAACCCGTTCCCTTGGATGAGCGAGATTATGGACTTGAAGAAGGAGAAGAACTTCTTTGAGACTCGCGTGATTGAATACCAAACCGGTGGTGCGCTTAGCTGGGATTGATTCCCAAGCTAGCCGCGATTTGACGACTTGAATCGACAAATCGAACATCTGAAAGCCCCGATCTGATCGGGGCTTTTTTGTGGGGTAGGAAAACTCTTACTCGCAATCTCAGTAGTAGTTAAACCTCCTACATGTATTCCAGCACCGTCTGTATTGAGGGCCATTCAATGCGGCCCTAAGCTCTACTGCAGGTGCCTAAGAAACGCCCAACGTAGAAAGCTAGCCAATTACACAGACGAGCAGTCACCCTTGGTGATTAATCGTACGGCTGTGTGAGGCTTTTGCTCGTTGGAGCTTCTTATGTCCACTCTACGTTGGGGTCAGGTCCGCAAAAGTCCAAACGTAGAGGTAATGGATATGCCTGAACACAACCTTCTCGTCACTCTCCGAACCATGGAGATCGACCATGTCTGATCTCTTTTCTGTAACAGTCTTCACCCGCCACAACCTCCCTCTCCATGCTCTCCTCCTGGAAAACCAACCGTGGTTCTGTGCCCGCGATATCGGTCGCTTAATGGGTTTCCATCTAAGTGAACGCATGGTCAACAAACTGGACAAGGACCAACACCGCCCGTTGTGGATTGAGTATTACCGGCAACCGGAAAAACAGCTGATGCTCAGTGAGTCCGGTGTCTATGCGCTGCTGGTCTATCACTACGCACCAGGAAATCGCTTGCTGCGTGAGTGGATAACCCATCAAGTGGTGCCGGCCTTACGTGATGCGAAGCAACCGGACAACTCGGATCGGCCGATGCTGAGTTTGTTGGACTGGCCAGAAATGTCGCTGAGCCTGCTGCATTGGCAAGATGAAGGTTGGATTCGGTTGCGGGACATGCCTTACCTGTTGCTCGATCACACGCCGCAGAGGGCGCCGGGGGTTAATCCTTGGTGGCGTAAGGTTGCGCGGGTGTTTAAGTCGTCGAAGCACTCGATGGGTTAGGTTCCTAGCATGTAGGACCACCTGCAAGAATCTTCTCTTCTTTGTGTAGGAATTTTCGTAGACAGTCGTAGTGGCCACTCAGTATCGTCCGAGGGTATTTAACCCTCGGCGATTGTATGGATACGGAAAAGAGCAACGGCGATTGGAGTGAGGCAGAGATCCAGGCTGCGGTGGATGCCTATCTCAGCATGCTGTCTCGCGAGCAGAACGGTCAGGCGATCAACAAGGCTCATGAAAATCGCGTCCTGCGCGAGGGTGCTTTGGCGGGTCGGACCAAAGGTTCTGTTGAGTTTCGGATGCAGAACATTTCTACCGTGTTGGTTGAACTCGGGCGTGATCGCATTGAGGGCTACAAACCCGCCAAAAATGTCGGCGCCAATGTTGCGAAGAGCATTCGTGAAGCACTCCATGCTCCAGGTCCAGTAACCCCCGAAGACTTTGTCCCGACAGCGGACGAAACGACGCTCGAGCAGCGAGCTGCAAAGCTTGAGCGACAACCGATCAAAGTCGAGCCGAAGGGGATTGAGAAACCAGAGCAAACTCAGTCCAGCGGAAAGTCGTATGTTCGTGATCCTGAAGTGAGAGCGTGGGTGCGCCAACAGGCTGAAGGTAAATGCGAAGGCTGTGGCAACCCTGCTCCGTTTGAAAAGTCAGGCAGGCCATTTCTTGAGGTTCATCACGTTAAACATTTAGCCCAAGAAGGTTCGGACCGTCCGAGCAATGCTGTAGCGCTGTGCCCGAACTGTCATCGACGTTGCCACCATTCGAGTGATCGGGATGAGTTCACAGCGTTGCTTTATAAAAGGGTTGGACGGTTGATTCCGGAATAGTCGCATATTTACTTTGTCCGACTCAGTCATATGACACTTCCATAGAGAAACCCAAGGTAGTTGAAACCTAAGATTTCAAAAGGTAAGGCGCTAATTCAACCGACGCAAAAATTACTTTGAACTCCCTTGCTGCAGTTCAAAAAAATCCGGATCGGATGAGTAATGCCTCCGCACTACTCAAACTGCCATGGTCTGTTGCCCACACATAAACAACCGTACCGACCAAATCGGAGCGCTTTGTTTCATCATCAGAGCGCTTTCGCACACCATGAAACGCTGATCTCTTTTGCGCCAACAATAAAACCAGAAAATTCCTACAAGCTAGAAAGTTGACTCCCCCCACCAAAATTCATACCCTATTTCGCAGTCCCCTGGGATAGCACCGTCGCTAATATTTTTCATAACAATCAACTCATAACAAAAGAAGAAAGTGCAAATCGAGTGACATGCAACACATTAAGCCACCCATTCCAACTCAACCGCCAGACACGCTTACCAACCTAATTTAAATCCGAGCAAAACCTCTGCCACTGATTTTTATGCCCACCCACAAACTTAAGGAACCGACTTCTTTTGTTAAAAAAATAACAACACAAGCAAAAGAAACACCCCAACAATATGCCTAGCTGCATGAACTTTAGCAGCGAAACATACTGCCTTATGCAAACCTCTGAGAATTTGCAAATTAAGAAAAACTTAACCACTGACAACAACCATAAATTTCATGGGGCAATACCATGGCAACATTAGTCAAAACAATAATACTTTCCAACCAAGAAAAACAACAGATTCGCGGCTTGCTCGACGAGATCATCCGAATCCCTACAATGGCGAATCAGTACAATTTCATCGAAAAGGCAGTTCTGTACGCTCAGGAGCTTCCGCGAAGAATCCGCCAGGAATTCTATGACTTCAAGCGCAATGAGGAACTTGCGGCTCTATTGATTTCCGGCAGTCCTGTGCTTCTTGACGGCGCAGGTCCAAGTCCCTCAAGGTACATTGAGTTAGATGATGACTACTGTTTAAATGACGCAAAAATTCTACATGGACTATATGGTTCACTGCTTGGCGAAGGAGTCGGATTTACTTCGCAACGTAGTGGCAGTCTCTACAACAACATTATTCCACTTAAAGAACTTAGCAAAGTTTCGAATTCGAGTAGCGGATCTGCCCTCGACTTTGGATTCCACGTGGAAGATGCCTTTCACCCCGCACGCGCCGAATACTTGGGACTCGTCTGTATGCGCAACAATGAACGTGCTGCGACCACTATTTCGTGCATCGACGGCATCAAACTTAGTGCCGAGGAGAAGCAAATACTATTTGAGCCGAGGTATAAAATCTGTCATAACCCAATCCACAGTACTACTGACATAGTAGAGGAAATCTCCCAGCCCATCCTATTCGGTCACAGCAACGCGCCATATGTCAAAATTAATGCTGCCGCATTAAATATTGATGAGTATAACGGCATCGAACGTCAAGCCTTAGAAAAACTTCTACGTCACTTTGCAGAGAACCGCAAAGCGGTCGTGCTCGAAGCTACAGATTACTTTTTCATAGATAACTACCGTTGCGTCCACGCACGAGACTCATTCAAGGCAAACTACGGCGAGGGTGCTCGATGGCTCGCAAGAATAGTATTCGCTTCGAGCCTGAGAAAATCACGCGAAATGCGAAACTCGGTAGAAACTCGCGCCATCAATGCGTAAGGGGAATGTCGATGGACGCTCACAATTCAACATTAGCAACCACCCCGAAATTCTGGCTAGGTGACGAGACGGCGTTTGATAGTGCGCAACTTATAAACTCTAATCGCCCGATTGTCGTGTTCGATTCAGGTGTGGGTGGCTTAACAGTAGCACGGCAACTGGAAAAATCACTTCCCAACGCAAACATTCTATATGTGGCGGATAACGATTGGTTCCCTTACGGTAATAAGCTTAGATCTGCGGTAGCTCAACGGGTCGAGCAGTTGCTCGATGAACTTTGTACGCAGGTAAGCCCTTCAGCGATAGTCGTAGCGTGCAACACAGCTTCTATCGCGATTATAGAGAACGGTCTCGATCAGTTTAGGCACAATTGCTTTTTTGTCACGCCACCTATAGATGAAGCGCTTGAAATTTCCGAGAGCAAAAATATTGTTTTGCTTGCTACTCCCAGCACTCTTGAAAGCAGACACATCATTCAAAAGATAACCAAAGCTAAAATGTACGCAAAAATATGGCCAATCGCGACCCAAGCGTTAGTAACACTATCCGAGACTAAATTATCAGGAGAGAATCCAAGTTTCGCTAATTTTGCTGAACTGATCGATAATCACCTTACCAAAGAGCAGCGATTATCAGTTGACACAGTTATTCTAGGCTGCACGCACTTCCCTCACTTGATCGATGACTTGCGCAAGATCTTTCCAACTGCTGGAAACTGGATTGACCCCGCCAAAAAGCTTGCTTCGCAGGTAGCATCTTTAACGGAAAAAAAAGCAGCATCCATTACCCCCCCCTTTAAAATCACCACATTCACAAGCAAGCACGGATTGACCAAATACCACAAGGCATTTTCGAATAATGGATTCAGCATAAGCCCCCATCATTAGAGATACAACTTTACAACCAAGCCATCCATCTGATCACTTAGTTACGTTTAACTACACTGTGCCATTCTCTACACAACTACCCCAGCTCATCTTACCTTTACGCAACATATCCCCACCCTGTCTTCTCAAGAATGGAGATCAAGCATATGAAAACGCTTACCAAGGAATATCGGTGGGTAATTTTAGCTATAGCCACATTAGCTCAAGCGTGCGCTTGCTTCTTTGTACAAGGATTTGGAGCCATTGCAATACATGTAAAAAATGAAATGAGCCTCAGCAACTGGCAGATAGGCATACTAGTATCAGCAGCGCAGTTCATTCCTCTTATTGGACTTTTGGTCGCTGGCGAACTGCTGGACAAGTACAGCGAACGGTTTGTTGTAGGAATGGGAACGGTGATCGTCGGTGTCGCATTGTGTGGAGCAGCGCTAGTTAATTCTTATACAGAGCTACTTATACTTCTTACAATATTGGGCCTTGGATACAGCACTGCTCAGCCTGGAGGAAGCAAATCAGTATCAAATTGGTTTGCAGGTAATCAGTTAGGATTCGCAATGGGAATCCGACAAGCTGGATTACCACTTGGCGGCGCAATTGCAGCGCTATCGCTTCCACTTATTGCTACCCGCTACTCGATTCAAGCAGCCTTCCTAACGGGAGGTTTGGTCGCCTTGTTTGGCGCTACTCTATTTATGCTCCTATACAAGTCTCCTGAGCGACAACACCGCCCCCCCAAAAAACAAGTCGACTTAAGATCAGCGATTGCATCACGTTTTATGATGGCAAAGGACCCATCCATGAGAAATATTATGCTGTCGGGCGCTAGCCTTACCGCTTCGCAGTACGCCATCTCAGTCTTTCTTGCCTTGTACCTTCATACTTCGCTTGGACTTGATAGTTTCGTTGCGACAACGATGTTCTTTGTAGTGCTTGGGGCAGGCATAACTGGAAGAATTATACTTGCAGCTTGGAGCGACCGTTGCAAGGCTGGCAGGTACTTCCCTGTGTTAACTTGTTTGGGTGCCGTCACTGTATTTCTAACACTACTGCCACTTTTGGAAACCAAAAATCTGGCGATCGTCAGTGTATTTATGGCTCTGATAGGATTTTTCGCATATGGGTGGTACGGCCCCTGGGTTGCTTATGTAGCCGAGACCGCTCCCGCTGATCGCAAAGGCTTTGCGCTCGGAATGGCTATGACAGCTAATCAGATTTCCGTCGTATTGGTGCCACCAATTATTGGTCTGTCAAGAGATAGCCTTGGAACCTTTGCTTATGGCTGGGGGGTATTGGCAATAATCTCTGCCATTGTGTTGTTTATTACCAGCAGGAGAAAAAAGGAAATAGTAATGGCCTCTGGATAGTTTTGTTTAACACTTGCGTGCCTCTGAAGATCTATGCACGGCGCATTACGTTTCACTCTTCAACAGGTTCGAGTATCTATAGGACAATAAGGCGCTAATTTGCTGGGGTAAGATCAAGGGTCACGCACCGAGCTTTCGTATCGATTCCGAACAGAAGGCCTGATTCAAGCAAGCAGATCAAGTGAAGAAGTAGCTTTTAAGGGTCAATGGAATGTGTCTGATCCGTTTGAAAAGTAGAGCAAGCCATTTCTTGAGGTTCATCACGTTAAACATTTAGCCCAAGAAGGTTCGGACCGTCCGAGCAATGCTGTAGCGCTGTGCCCGAACTGTCATCGACGTTGCCACCATTCGAGTGATCGGGATGAATTCACCGCTTCGCTTTATACAAAGGTGAAACGCCTGAAACCCGAATAACCGAGCAAAACAGAACCCGTGGCGAGGGGGCTTGCCCCCGCTCGGCTGCGCAGCAGTCGTCAATCCGCATCATTCGGTTTGTCTGATATTCCGCGAGTTACAGATTTTAGGGCCGCTTCGCAGCCCAACGGGGGCAAGCCCCCTCGCCACAAGGTTGGTGGCTAGCTTGGTTGTTGTGTTGATCTTGCGAATCGCGAGCAAGCTCGCTCCCGCAGGGGGTCGGCGGCTGGCTTGGGAACGTTGGTGTTATCAGGGCCGCTGGATTTTTCAGCGGCCCTTTTCTTTGCCCGCGATAACGCTAAAGCATCATTTCCCCAACCCACTAATCCGCCACGGACACACCGCCGCCCTCACCCCACTCGGCCCAACAATCTCCGGCGTCTGCCCCAACGACCTCGCACTCAGCACACTCCCCACCCGCTCAATCAACTGATCAAACCCCAACGTCGCATCCTCCTGATGCAACTTGCGCAGTTGTTCGACCAGGGCATAAGTGAAGGCGCCGTAGCTGTTCGATCCCACCTCATACTCATTGGCTTTTTCGTTTTCTCTCGCGGCGTAGAGCATCAGCGGCATATAAGGCCCATGGTGGCCGTAGAGTTTGCCCTGCCGCAGCAGTTGGGCTTTTTTCTCGGGGCGAAGGCCCGTGGCGGCGCCTTGGGTGGTGCGGGTGCGGGTGAGGCCGCGGGTTTTGTTGTCTTGTTCGCTGAAGTCGCGGCGGTCGGTGTCGACGGCGTAGACGCGGCGGTCCCAGTCGCCGGCGTAGGGGTCCCAGCGCAGCATGCGGTGGCGGATGTCGCTGGGTGGGGTGATGCCGCGCACGCGGCCGTTGCCGCGGGTCATGCCGCCGGCGTAGCAGCAGTCGAACATGACGGTGAGTTTGGCGCCGTGGCCGTCCGGGTCGAATGGCAGGTGGCTGTAGAACTGGCGGAACAATTTGTCGGTGAAGTGGGTGCTTTCGTCGTCCCAGTCGAAGTCGTGGAGCACCAGGGTTTCGTCCATGCAGTCGGCTTCGCCGCTGCTGCTGTACACCGGCAGTTGGGTGCCGTGGCCGGAGTAGAACAACACGCGCTCGTCGCCGGCGCGGGCGCCTTCCACCAGCCATTCGAGGCGCTCGACGAAGTTGGCCCGGGTCGCTCGGGCGTCGTGCAGCAAGCGGATGTCACCGGCGTCGTAACCGCTTTCCTGGAGCATGCGGCTGATCAGGTAGGTGTCGTTGATGCAGCCATCGAGGCGTGCGCTCGGGTCGAGGTAATCGTTGATGCCGACCACCAGCGCGCGGCGTTTGCGTTGGCCGCTGCGGGACAGGAACGCCGGCACTTCCAGTGCCCGCGCGGCCACCACGTCGCGGGCCAGTTGTGGCCACAGACCGGTCTGGCTGGTGGCTGACGACAAGTAGGCCTGGGCGGCATGATTGAGGTCGAGCAGGTCATCCCGCAGTGGCACGCTGAACTCGGTTTGCAGGTCGACCCGCGCCGAATCCGGTGAGGTGATCGGCCGGCTCAGCAGGCCGTCGTTGGGGTTGTAGAGGTGGAACCAACGGCGGATGCCTCGGCCGTTTTCGCTCAGGCGCAGGACCCGCCCGCCCCACACTTCGCGCATCACCAGCGGCAGTGCGATCGGTGAACCGAAGCTGACGAACACGCGGCCATCGATGCGCTTGAGCGCCGAACCTTTTTTCACCACTGACCGGCGCAGGGCGTCGTAGCCGATCAGGCTGCCCAGACCTTGGGCGAAGATAATCTGCGGATTGAATGCCTCGATCTTCGCCAGCAGATGTTGAGTCAACGCCGTGCGCAACTCGGCGTCTTCGATCCATTGCACGATGGCGCCCACCGTGATGCGCAACATCTGATTGACCGGCAGGCCCCAACTGCCGAAATTCTCGTCGGCCTTGCCGCTTGCGTCGGCCCTCAGCATCGCCAGGCCTCGGGTGATCTGGGCGAAGTCCGGCCCGTCCTTGAGTTGATCATCGAAAGACAGAAATTCGATGTCCTGGTCATCGATGAGCCGACCGTTCTGCGCCAGTTGATTGCGGATCAATGTGCGCCATTGCTCCTGCCAGTTCGCATCGATGCCGCCCTGCCCGCCCGTTGCCCGGCTGAACCCCACACCAGGCAGGCACAGGATGCGCAGCCGCGTTGGCGCGACTTCCGACTCTGGTTCTGCCAAGGCTTTACTGGCAGGCGCCGCAACTGGTGGAACCGCTTGCCCTTGGGCGGTAACCATCAAATCCTGCAGGCGCCGCAGTTTCGCCTCCAGGCTGTCGGCACTGGGGGCGGCGGGCGTCAGCGCGGCCTGAGCCGGATCAGCCAAGGCTCGGCTGCGGTTGCCGAGAAAGCCGCTGACCCATTGGGCGCTGCTCTTCCAGATCTGCTCTGGATCGAGGCCGTCGAGGTAACCGGTGACGCTGTCCACCACCTGCCGACTTTGGGTCGCCAGTTCGGACTCGATCAATGGCAACCCGGCACGACTTGGCACCACGGTGGCCACCAATGTCGGCGCAGCCGTGACGCCCGGTGCAGCGCGCCAGATGGGCGCATTGCCGAAGTGCTGCGCCGCGATCACCCGTGGGCCGAGGGCACTGCGTGGCAATTTGAAGTGATCGCAAAGAAACGCCAGCAGGCTGGTGTGATCGTAATGCTGCGCCTGGACGTTGCCCGTCCAGGGAATCAAGCCGGGCTTGAGCCACGGCGAAGCGAGGATCGCCGGAACACGAACGCCGAGACGGGTGAAGGGATTTTTCCAGGGCACATCGACCGTTGAACCGGTCGCCACGCAAGTCGGCGGCACCACGTGGTCATGGAAACCGCCGTGTTCGTCGTACAGCAGCACGAACAGGGTTTTGTTCCAGACAGTGGTGTTGGCCGACAAGGCGTTGAACACCTCACCGACAAACTGATCGCCAAAGCGCAGGTCCTCCGGTGGATGATGGGACACGTTTGGCCCGAGTTTACCGTTGAGCAGGCCATAGCTCGGCTCGATCCAGGACAGTTCGGGGAGTTTGTCAGCGGCGACGTCCGACTTGAAGGCCTCGATGCTCAGGTGCTGCAAACCGCCCTTGACCAGCGCCGCCAGCGGAACCGCACCGTCGGAGTAAATGCGCGCGTCGTGGCCGTTGCTGCGCAACAGCGAAAAAATACTCTCGCCGCCGAACTGTGCGATCAGGCTTTTGATGCCGGCCAGTACCGTGCCGGTCGAGGGCATCAGCAAGTGGCCATTACAACTGCCAAGCATGGCGAAAAACCGGTTCGGCCAGGTCGGGCCTGGCACCGAGGAAAACCAGCGATCACACACGGTGAAATGGCGCGCCAATCCGTGGATGGCCGGCAGCGTATCGTCGGCCGGCTTAGCGCCGAACGGGATGTAGTTCATCGCCCGTTGGGCCATGGATTGCGACCAGGTTTTGTACACCTTCAGGTCCTTGCGGGCCTTGTCGTAGGCGTCCTGGGCAAAACCATCGAGCTTGGGATTGGCCGGGCTGGTCTTGAAGGAGACGCCCAACTGCGTCTCTACGTTGACGAACTCGTGGCCAAGGTCGAAACCCTCACTGTTGCTCGGTGGTAGCGCCGGAGGCAGAGGGGGCGGCGGCGCCCACAGGTTGTAGTTTTCCGGGAACTCCGACGCCTGGGTGATCACCGTCGAATTGCCATTGGCCAGCCTCAGCGGATTGGTGCTGGGCGCGTTGCGGTTGATACCGTCACACGCAGGGTTGATACGGGTGTAATCCCCCAGCAAATGATCGAATGATCGGTTTTCCATCATCAATACGACAACGTGCTCAATTCCGTCGGGCCAGTTGTTCGGCATGGTGCGCTCCTTGATGTGAAGTCTCGATTTCGACCTCTCGGGTTTCACCGCAATCAAGGCTTGGATGGCTGGACAATATGGGGTATGCGGCGATTCGATCTGCCAGACAACGCTAGTCAGGCGATGGGGGGTTGTCCAATGGCGGGGGCACCTATCCTTTCAGCCAATCCACCGAATACATCGCCACATAACTATCCACCGCCGTCCCAATCGTAGGAAAAAACGCCGTCTCCCCCAACCTCGCAAACAACCCAAACCGCTTCAGCTTGTCCTTCACCGGGTCCTTCATCTCGGCAATGCACAACTCGATTCCCGCCGCGTGCAGGGTGTCGTCCAGTTCGGCGAGCATGTCGGCGGAGGTCACGTCGACGCTGGTGACCGGTTCTGCGGCGACCACCAGCCAGCGCACGGGTGTGGGCGATGCCGCGACTGCGTCGAGCACGCGGTCGCTGAACAGTTCGGCGTTGGCGAAGAACAAGGGGGCATCCCAGCGAAACAGGACCAGGCCGGGGATCAGGGACGCGTCGGGATAGCGTTTGATGTCGTGGTAGCCCTTGACCCCGTCGGCGCGGCCCAATACGGCGGAGTACGGGCGCCAGGCGTCCCAGAGGAATTCGATGATCGCGATCACGATGGCCAGGCCGATACCCTCGATTGCGCCGAAAACGGCCACGCCGACCGTACAGACAATCGATAGCCAGCATTCCCAGCGCTGGATGCGATAGATCCGGCGCAGATCGGTGATTTCGATCAGGCCAATGGCCGAGGCGATCACGACCGCCGCCAGGGCGCTGGACGGTAGATGCTGCAGCAGGTCCGGTGCCACCACCAGCAGCAAGGCAACCGCGAGTGCGCCGACGACGCCGGTCATTTGGGTCTTGGCGCCGGCAGCTTCGGCCACGGGCGTGCGTGACGAGCTGCTGCTGATCGGGAAGCCCTGGAAAAATCCGGCCGCCAGGTTGGCGATGCCGAGGCCCATCATTTCCTGGTTCGGGTTGACGTAGGTTCGGGTCCGCGCCGCATAGACACGGGAGAGCACGCTGGTGTCGGCGAACGAGACCAGTGCGACGGCGCACCCACCGATCACCACCGGGACGATGTCGGCGCTGGTGATCCAGGGGATGGCGAACCCGGGCAAGCCTTGGGGGAGCGAACCGAGGACCGACACACCGGCGCGCGTCGCCAGGTCGAGGGCACCCACGGCGACCGTCGCGCCGACCACGGCGATCAGGATGCCCGGCAGTCGCGGCCATCTTTTGAGGAGCAGGATCACCGCCAGGGTGAGCCCGCCTACGGTGAAGGTGGTCCAGTTGGCCTTTCCTTCCATCAGCGCCGAGGCGATGGCCCAAATGTTTCTCAATGGGCCGTCGGACTCAATGGAAAAACCGAACAGCTTGGGCAACTGGCTGATCAATACGGTCAGTGCGATGCCGTTCATGTAACCGTAGCGGATCGGTTTGGACAGCAGCTCGGTGATAAACCCCAGGCGCGCCATACCGGCCAGGATGCACACCGCTCCCGAGACGATCGCCATCATCCCCGCCAGGGCGACGGCACGCTGCGGGTCGCCGCCGGAGAGTGGAATGATGACGGCCAGGATGACGGCCACCAGGGAGGAGTCCGGCCCCATCACCAGGATTCGGCTGGGGCCGAACAGGGCATAGAACAGCAGCGGAACGATGGTCGCGTAGAGGCCATAAATGCCGGGCACGCCCGAGGCCACCGCATAGGCGATACCGACGGGCACCAGCATCGTGGTCAGCACCAGGCCGGCCACGATGTCATAACGCAGCCACGCCCATTGGTATTCGCGCAGCACGCCCAATCCCGGCAGCCAGCGGCGCCAACCGGTCTGTTCGTCCCGGCGGGCTATGCGGCCGGGCTCCGGGAGAGGAGGCGAAGTATCTGAATGGCTCATTAACCGCCCTCGTTGTAATGCTGTTCATTAAAAATTATGTAGGAGCGAGCTTGCTCGCGATGGACTCAAGAGCGCCGCGTTTAGTCAGTAAACACGCGGCATCGTTAACGACCATCGCGAGCAAGCTCGCTCCTACAATGGAGCATTCCCTCGTTGATGGCTGTGCAGGCTCGGCGATATCGAAGTGATCTCAGTGTAGCTATTGCTTCGAATGCGCCATCACTGGAAGCTGTTCACCTAAAGGATTTGGAAGCCGACATGAAATTCGACCTCGCCTACTGCCTCAGCCTCAACGACAAGTTGTCGATCTACGACGTTCGGGATCTGAATTTCGACGAGACGATGGATTTCGACTCCGCCCGGGAACACTTCCAGTGCCCCAACGATGCCTGTCGCCTGGCGTTCGATGCAGCCAACGAGTTGGGCACGTTCAACGCCAAGAATGTGAATTACGTACGCACCCCGCACTTCAAGAACCTGCCGAGTACGCGGCATATCGAGGGCTGCCCTTATGTCAGCCTGAAGACGCCGGCGTCGGGTGTGGACGAGGCGGAAACGGATGACAGCCGCGAGGAAAATTTCCCGTCGGAATTGTTACTGACTCGGCGTGAGTACGTGCGTAAGCCGTCCATTCCGAAGGTTGCGGCGGACGGGGTGCGGGATGAGCCGCCAACGCCTTCGGTGCCCCGTAACGCCGAGCAACCGGGCCGGGAATCGGCCCCGGACAAGACCAGCGTCTTCGCCCATCCGGTGGAGTGTTTCGTGTCGAACTTCGACGACAAGGATTTGCTCAAGCGCGTGCCGCTGAAGATTGGCGAGCACACCGCGCCTTATGGCTCGTTTTTCAAGAAGATCGAATACCTGCAGGACAACAAGGGGCTGATTTACTGGGGCAAGGTCAAGGAGATCAAGGACTACACCCAGAGCTTTCGCATCGATTTCGAGAAGAAGGTCTGGTTCGAAAAGAGGCCTTACTCGGTCAATGTCTACCTGAGCAAAAAGCTCATCGACAGCTACCGCAAGCGCAAGGCCTTCCTCGAGGAAATCAAGCACGCCATCGAGAGCGGGCGGGAATTGTACTGCTTCTTTTATGGCGTGACGCCTGAGCTGAAGCAGGTGCCGAGCAAGAAAAACCCCGAGCAGACGTTCGGGGTGTTCAGCGCCAACATCGAGAATCTGGATCACTTTATCGTGCGGGAAGCGCCGGGGTTGGCGGACAAATAAGTGCAGTGCCGTTCGTCTGCCTGAAAAGAATAATCAAAAATTGCGTTTGATCCGGGCTCAAAACAACTGTACAAAAACACAGTATATTTTGACCAACACTCTCGAGCCCGGAGAACACCATGGCCTCTCAAGCGATGAAAATCACCCTGGAACGTATCGCCCTCTTCCAATTCACCCCGGCCCACTGCGCCCAGGCCCGAGCGATGCTGGGCTGGAGTGTGGAAGAGCTGTCGCGCGAGTCCCGAGTCTCGGTGGAGGCCATTCAACGCTTCGAGGCACGCCAGGAGGTGCTGGATGTCACGCGCCTGGCGCTGGCCTATCGGTTCGAATCGGAAGGGTTGGTGTTCTTCCCCGGGTTTGCGCCGGGGCGGGGGATGAATGTGAAAGGGTCGACGCCGAATCCGGTTGGGCGGGCGGATTTTGCGATGGTGGAGTGAGCCAATTCATTGATTGACGATTATCCCTAAATAGGTATATTTTCACATGAGTACAAGGAAGCCACTCCTGTGGGTTAGCAGCAGCAAAAAAGATCTCAAGCAGATGCCCGCAGATGTACAGGACGTTTTTGGCCACGCTCTTGATCTGGCACAAAGCAGCAAGAAGCACCCAGATGCAAAACCACTGAAAGGCTTTGGTGGTGCCGGAGTCCTTGAGTTGATTGAGGACTTCGATACGAACACCTATCGCGCCGTTTATACGGTTCGTTTTGGCAATGCCGTTTATGTTCTGCACTGTTTTCAGAAAAAGTCGACTACGGGAATCAAAACCGCGCAGTGCGACATCGATTTGATCAGGAAGAGACTTCAAGCGGCGCAGGAACACGCAAAAGGATCAGAACATGATTGAAATCGAAGAAAGCAGTGGCAACGTCTACGAAGATCTCGGGACACCCAACGCCAATGAAATGCGAGTCAAATCCCAGTTGGCCGCAAAAATTGGCGAAATCATCAAAGCCCGCCATTTGACCCAGGTTCAGGCGTCCGAAATTTTAGGTCTGTCACAGCCCAAGCTATCTGAAATGTTGCGCGGAAAATTTCGTGGGATCAGTGAGGCCAAGATGATGGAATGCCTGTTACTTCTCGGACGGGATGTGCAAATCGTGGTCAAGTCGGCCCCGCGCTCACGCAAAGAGGGCCGAATTGAAGTGTTTTTTAGCTGAGGCCTACAACTCAACCAATCACTCTACGCGTTCTGCACCACCCGCTCACTCTCCCCTTCCACCGCCAGCCACCACGCACCACAACGCTGCGGATGCATCAAATTGAACGCCTCTCCCATCTGCGGAGTGGTGATCGATACGTTGCGCTCCCAGGCCAGGGCCAGGATGCGGTCGAAGGGTTCGTACCAGGCGTGCATCGACAGGTCGAAGGTGCCGTTGTGGATCGGCAGAAGCCAACGGCCCTTGAGGTCGATATGGGCTTGCAGGGTTTGTTCGGGTTGCATGTGCACGTGCGGCCAGTCGACGTTGTAGGCACCGGTTTCCATCAGGGTCAGGTCGAATGGGCCGTACTGTTCGCCGATGCGTTTGAAGCCGTCGAAGTAGCCGCTGTCGCCGCTGAAGAAAACGCGCGTGTCACCGTCGATCATCACCCACGAGGCCCAGAGGGTGCTGTTGCTGTCGAACAGGCCACGGCCGGAGAAGTGCTGTGATGGTGTGGCGATGAACCGGATGCCATCGACTTCCGTTCCTTGCCACCAATCCAGTTGGCGGACTTTGCTGGGGTCGATGCCCCACTTGATCAGGGTGTCGCCTACGCCCAGCGGGGCGAGGAAGTGTTTGGTCTTGTCCGCGAGTTTCAACACCGCCGCATGATCCAGGTGATCGTAGTGGTCGTGGGACAGGATTACCGCTTCAATCGGCGGCAATGCTTCCAGGCTGATCGGTGGCTGGTGGAAACGCTTGGGGCCGGCCCATTGCACGGGCGAAGCGCGCTCGGCGAAGACCGGGTCGGTGATCCAGAATTTGTCGCGCAACTTGAGCAGCACCGTGGAGTGGCCCAGGCGATAGACGCTGTGATTCGGTGCTGCGATCAGCGCGGCTTGCGTCAGGGCTTGCACCGGGACGGGGGCGCTCGGGCGGGTGTTTTGCGGTTTGTGGAACAGCGCGTTCCACAGGATGCCCATGGTTTTGCCAAAGCTTAAACGTTGAACCGGCGTGAAGTTCTGATATTGGCCTTGAGCCTGTCGGGACGCTTCAGGTGTGGAGGCGTTGTCCGCCGGGGAGTTTGAATTGGCCATGACTGAGTGACTCCAGAAAAACCGCGTTTGACGCGATTTACCTCTTTGGGACGATAAATGGCCAAGGCACGCACGCATCAGCCGGACTTTCTATTTTTACCGGGCAGGATTAACAAAACATTACACTGCACAGTGTAGTTTCTAGGTTGCATCAAAGTCGATGACAAGTAAACTGCTGAGTGTAGTTTCCCTTTTCTTCCTGCCGAAGCGTACTTATGACAGCTCCACAGCGCCTCACCGACCGAAAACGCCAAGCGATCATTCAAGCCGCGATCATCGAGTTCCGTGACAACGGTTTCGAGATCACCAGCATGGACAGGATTGCGGCCACTGCCGGCGTGTCGAAGCGCACGGTGTACAACCACTTTCCCAGCAAGGAAGAGTTGTTCGCCGAGATCCTCAATCAACTATGGATCCGGGTGACGGCAGAACAGGAAACGGCCTACCGTCCCGACCTGCCGTTGCACGACCAATTGCGCGTGTTGCTGATGGCCAAGCTGCAAATGTTGGGTGATGACAATTTTCTCGATCTGGCTCGGGTGGCGATAGCAGCGACCATTCATTCCCCGGAGCGGGCGCAGGATATGGTGGCGCGAATGGGCGAACGCGAAGAAGGGCTGACGGTGTGGATTCGGGCCGCACAGGCCGATGGCCGATTGAAAGCCGTGGCGCCTGAATTCGCCGCTCAACAGATCCATGGCCTGCTCAAGTCTTTTGCATTCTGGCCGCAGATTTCCATGGGCCAACCCAGCTTGTCAGCCGAGGAGCAAAACACGGTGGCGGATTCCGCTCTGGCCATGTTCCTGGGCTATTACCAGCTCTAGTCCAGCCATCTACAGCACTTGCCGACATTAAATGGCTTCGAAGGACACTGATTAATCCGGCTGGAATAAATGACAATGTGCACCGCTTTTACCGATGAGCGGTAATTCCGCCCCCATGCAGTAAAGTGTTTCAGAATGAATCTGGTGCAGGAAATTATGGATAGACAACACGGCAAGGGTTTGTCATTTGCCAAACGCATCTACATGCCTCGAACCATTGGCTTGGGCATCGGCAGTTTGAGTGTGGCCGCCGCTCTGTATCCGTTGCACTTGCCGGTCTGGGTCTGGGTTTTGTTGGCACTCAATGGTTTTGTCTGGCCGCATCTCGCTTATCGACTGTCGAGCCGTTCGGCCTTTCCCTACAAGGCCGAACGCCGGAATCTGCTTTACGATTCGCTGTGCGGTGGCTTTTGGGTCGCGACGTTCCAGTTCAATCCGCTTTGCACCGTGACCATTCTGGCGATGATGGCGATGAACAATGTCGCCGCCGGCGGCCATCGGATGTTCCTGTTGGGCAGCCTGAGCCAAGCGGCGGGCGTGCTGATTGCCTGGTCGCTGTTCGGTGCGGCATACACCCTGTCGACCACGCAATTGCAGGTGTGGGCGTGCTTGCCGATGCTGACGCTCTACCCGTTGGCGTTGGGCATGGTCTGCTACCAGTTGGCGATCAAGCTTTCAGAACATAAACGCACCCTGAGCGCCCTGAGCCGCACCGACAGTTTGACCGGGTTGCTCAACCACGGTGCCTGGAAGGACTTGCTGCAACTGAAGTTTCGCGAGTGCAGCCAGCGTCATGAGCAGGCCGTCATTGCACTGATCGACATCGACCATTTCAAGGCCATCAATGACACCTACGGTCATCTCATCGGTGACTCCGTGCTGCGCCAGTTGAGCGTCGAGCTCAAGTGCAACCTGCGCGAATGCGACCTGGCCGGCCGCTATGGCGGTGATGAGTTTTGCGTGATTCTGCCCAACATGCCGCTGGATCAGGCCGTGGACGTGATGGAGCGTTTACGCAGCGTGCTGCAAGACTATCGGCATGGGGAAGTGCCCGAACTGCGGGTCAGCCTGAGCATCGGTCTGGCGGCCTACCAACCGTCGTTCACCGATGCAACGGCCTGGCTCGATGACGCTGACAAAGCCCTGTACACCGCGAAAAATACCGGACGCAACAAGGTCAGCGTCAACACGAGCAACACCGGCCTGGAAACGTCGAACACATGATGTGATCGCTTGGCGATTACGCTGCTCGAATGACGCTGGGGCTATAGTGAGCCTCAGTCCCAGCGCCCAGCAGAGAGCACCATGAACACCACGCCAACAGACAACGCCACCGCAGCCCCCGTCGATCACCTGCGCTTCCATCGCCATCACGCCCATCTGGCGCCGACCTTTGGCAATGACAAGTTTGCCCTGCGCGCCGAAGCCTTTGCGCGGTTCTTCGGTACCCCGACCTTTCTCGGCGCCCAAACGCTGATCGTGGTGGTCTGGGTGTGCCTCAACGTGTCCGGAGTCACCCACTTCGATGTGTACCCGTTCATCCTGCTCAACCTGGCGTTCAGCCTGCAATCGGCCTATGCCGCGCCACTGATTCTGTTGGCCCAGACGCGTCAGGCCGCACGCGACAAAGCCCAATCCGATGCCGATGCACAGCACCGTGAAGCGCTGGCGACAGCCAACAGTGAGCGGCAGGCAGAAGCCGCGAAAAACACCGCGCAACTGCTGGAACTGCTCGAGCAGAACACCCGCCTCACGGAGATGACCAAGGCCCTCACCGAGCGCATCGAAAACCTGACTTCGGAAATGCATCAACACTTCGTGCGCAAGGATGAGCCACAGGCCTGAACGGTTTCACGGCAGTTTCAGCGCCCGCCCCAGCTCATCGAACAAGGTGACCACCGAGCGCAAGGCTCGGCAGTCGGGACGGGTCAGCAGCCACAGCGCGGTGTCGTATCCGTGCAAGGGCTCGCCCAATGGACGCAATCCCTCGCCGATCAAGAAGTCCGGCAACGCTGCGACACCCAGCCCCGCCCTGACCAGCTCGGTAACCGACAGCATGCTGTTGCAACGGTAACCCGGCGTTACGCCCGGCAAGGTCTGGCGACGCCAGATCACGGTCGGGTGATCCGGCAGGAAGTCATCCGGGGCGATCCAGGTCAATGAGGCCAGCTCTGTGGTGTTGACCGATTGCAGGTATCGCTCGCTGGCGCAGACGCGGTAGGCAATATCCGCCAGTCGCCGTCCTACCAGATGCTCCGGTGGCGTGCGGGTCAGGCGCAGGGCGATATCGGCATCCCTGCGGCTGAGGTTGGCAAAGTCATTGGAGGTGCTGAGTTCGAGCGCCAGCGCCGGATAGTTCGGCATGAACTGCGCCAGCGCCGGCAACAGCAAACCTTGCAGGACCGAATCGGTACAGGTCAGGCGCACGATGCCGCTGATCACTTCACCGCCCTGCTCCACACCGATGCGCGCCGCCTCCAGCGCCTGTTCAGCGCGCTCGGCCTGCTCGGCCAGTGACTGCGCCAGGGTGGTGGGCAGGTAACCGGCGCGGCTTTTTTCGAACAATTGCTGACCCAGCGCAGCCTCCAGCCGGCGCACCGCTCGAAACACCGTCGAGACGTCCACCTTCAACAACTGCGCGGCCCGGGCCAGAGAGCCGCCGCGCACTAATGCGAGGATCAGGGCCAGGTCCGGGTAGTCCAGTCGATAGTGCGTGGCTGCATTGATCACTTGGGAAAACGCCAATATTGAGTGCGTGAACGCCAATCTATAGTGGGCCTCAGGAATCAACAAGTGCAGAGCCCCCTCATGGAAAACCCTCCGATTCGCATCGCCCTGATCGGCGACTACGACCCGCAAGTCACCGCCCACCAGGCCATTCCCGTAGCCCTTGAAATGGCCGCTGAACACAGCGGCCTGAACGTGCAATGGCAATGGCTGGCCACCGATGAAATCCACGCTGGGACACCGCTGCACCCCTTCGATGGCTTCTGGTGTGTACCGGCCAGTCCGTATCGCAACATGGACGGTGCTTTGCTGGCGATCCGTTTTGCCCGCGAACAACGGCGACCGTTCCTCGGCACCTGCGGTGGTTTTCAACACGCGGTGCTGGAATATGCGCGCAATGTGCTGGGCTGGTCGGATGCCGAACACGGCGAGACGGCACCCGATGCAGCACGGGCGCTGCTGACGCCACTGTCGTGTGCGCTGGTCGAGGCCGTCGATTCCATTCATCTGGCTGAAGGCTCATTGATCGCACAGGCGTACGAAAGCGCCGAGATTCGTGAAGGCTATCGCTGTCGCTATGGGGTGAATCCGCAGTTCGAAGGGGAGCTGCTCAAGCGCGAGCTGCACGCCGTCGGCCACGACTCGGAACAGGGACTGCGCGCGGTCGAACTCAGCGGCCATCCGTTCTTTATCGCGACCTTGTTTCAGCCCGAGCGGGCGGCACTCGGGGGCATCTTGCCGCCGCTGGTTGGCGCCTTTGTCCAAGCCTGTGCGGGGCGCTCGTGATGATCGCCGATACACCAACGGCGCCTTATTACGCGGTGATCTTCACCTCGCTGCGCACCGAGGGCGATCAGGGTTATGCCGAAGCGGCCGCACGGATGCTGGAACTGGCCCGTGAACAGCCGGGGTTTCTCGGAGTGGAATCGGCTCGGGGTGAGGATGGATTGGGAATAACCGTGTCGTATTGGGTCAGTGAGGCGGCGATTCTGGCGTGGAAGCAGCATCCGGAGCATACGGCGATTCGCGAGCGTGGGCGTTCGACCTGGTATGCGCGGTGTCATACAAGGGTGTGTCGGGTTGAGCGGACCTATGGTTTCAGTCTGTAAAGGATGCGGTGTTTTTGAGGCCGTCTTCGCGGGCCGCTCCCACAGGGATTGATGGCAGCACACGAAACCTGTGGGAGCGGGCTTGCCCGCGAAGAGGCCCGAACAGTCACCACAAAAACTCAACCCTGAACCAGACTGCGAACCGCCGATATCTCCGGCACTTCCCGCCGATTCATATACACCCGCAACGGCTCGGTGATGTTGATCCGGTCATCAATATTCTGGTCCAGCAACAACTGGATCAATTCGCGCTTGAGCGTCATGGCCTGCCCGGGCCCCGCACCCCAGACAAACTCGCTGGTCGGGATGATGCCGTCGTCCGCCACGTCCATGCCGAATGAGTCTTCGCTGAAGCGAACGAGGTAGTGGCCGGTCTTGCGGTTGAGGCCGACGAAGCCTTTGAGTTGGTCGGCCGCCTGGCAGATGAGCTGGGAAGTGATGCGCATGGTAAACCCCGCAATGGTGATCGTTGGTTTACACGCAGGGCCTGCGTTTCCCTCTGCCGGGGAAATTGCAGGGCGCCAGCGTACTGCAAACGGGCGCACAAAAACGCTGACGAAAATCAGCTTCAGGCAGATTTATGTCGGTCTCGTGATAGCGCCTGCAAAGATGAGTTGTTAAAAGGGACCGCTCACTCATTGCGAAAGGATCTCGACCATGCCCGCAACCTTCACTAAAAGCGCCCTGTTGTTGAGCCTGCTGCTAGGCCTCGGCCACGCACAGGCAGCCAGCGAACCCGGTCCCACGGAACTGGCTGCCCGTTTGGGCATTCCGCACCCGGCTGTGATCGCCCACCGTGGCGCGTCGTTCGATGCGCCGGAATCCACCGCCGCGGCCTACAAGACGGCCCGCGACTTGGGCGCCGACTACCTGGAACTGGATCTGCAGCGCAGCAAGGACGGCGTACTGTTCGCCCTGCACGACAACAACCTGCAACGCACGACCGACGTCGCCAGCAAATTCCCCGAGCGCAAGGACAGCCCGGCCAATGCCTTCACCATGGCCGAACTGAAAACCCTGGATGCGGGCAGCTGGTTCAATGCCGCCTACCCGGATCGCGCGCGTCCCGCCTTCGCCGGCCTGAAGATTCTGACCCTTGATGAAATCATCGACATCGCCGAGGGCAGCGTCCAGCACAAGCCCGGGCTGTACATCGAGACCAAGGAGCCCAAGCAGTTTCCCGGCATCGAACACGACCTCAAGGAAAAACTTCAGGCCCGTGGCTGGCTGAACCCGAGCGAATCGAAACCGGCGAACAGCGCGCTGGCGGTTGGCCAGGGCAACGGCAAGGTGGTCCTGCAGACCTTCGAGAAGAGCAGTCTCGAACTGCTGCAAAAGGAAATGCCGAAGGTGCCGAAGATCCTGCTGTTGTGGGTCGGTGAAGGCAGTATCGAGCCCAAGTCCAAGGTGACCTTTGCCGAATCCGGCGCCAAGGACAAGGCCGCTTACTACGCCGCACAACAACCGAAGGACAAAGCCGAATTCCAGCGCTGGGTCGACTACGCCAAGGCCCAGGGCGCCATCGGCACCGGCCCGTCCGCCGCACTGACCCAGGGTGGCGACCAGAGCTACTCGGACCTGGTGCAACCCTGGATGAACCAGTACACCCACGATCAGGGCCTGCTGGTGCACGTCTACACCATCGACGATGCGGTGGACTACCAGAAAGTCATGGACGCCGGCGTCGACGGCATTTTCACCAACCGCGCCAGTGAGTTGTTGAAGTTCTATAAACGTCCGGCGGCGGCAAGTGTCGCGCAGTTGCTACAGAACAACGGCTACTGATCCAGAGTCGCGCAAAACCTGTGGGAGCGGGCTTGCTCGCGAAAGGGCCATCAGCTTCAACATCCACGTTGACTGACACTCCGCATTCGCGAGCAAGCCCGCTCCCACAGGTTATGTATTTGTGTTTGTATGTTCGGGCACAGTCCAGCAGGAATTGATGCGGGACATGTAGAGGGTTTTAAGGGTGGCTTAAGTTACAAAAGCTAACCTGATCTCACTTGAACAGATCACCCAAGGAAAGAAGCCCATGAAGACTCTGACTGCTTTGTTTACCGCTGCAACCCTGACTCTCACTGCCGGTCTGGCCCAAGCCGACGTGCGCGTGGATGAGATCCCGCAGCTGGTCAAGGACGGCAAGATCAAGCCCCTGGAAGATCTGAACAAGATCGCTCTGGATCTGCACCCAGGCGCAACGATCACCAAAACCGAGCTGGATAACCACTTCAATGGTTACGAATATGAGATCGAGTTGCGCGACGCCAAGAACGTCGAGTGGGATGTGGACATCGATGCCTCTAACGGCAAGGTCCTGAAAAACAAGCAAGACAAGTAATCACAACACCCACAAAAGCCGCACGCTCTGACGATCGTGCGGCTTTTTGCGTTTAAGCGCTCAAGCGCGCCGTCACCTCGTTCAACTGCCCCGACAAACCGTGCAGGTTGTTGCTCGCCGCTTCGGTGCGCTGCACGTTGTCCAGGTTGGTGCTGGCGATGCTGGTGATCTCGGTGAGGTTGCGCGAGATGTCTTCGGCCACCGAGGTCTGTTCTTCGGCTGCGGTGGCGATCTGCCGGTTCATGTCGCGGATGGCTTCCACGGCCAGGGTGATGCGTTCGAGCATGGCGCCCGCCTCGGTCACTTGCTGCACGCTTTCTTCGCTGCGCGACTGACCGCTTTCAATCGCCTGGGCCGCTTCGATTGCACCGGTCTGCACGGTTTGAATGATCTGGTTGATCTCGATGATCGACGCCGCCGTGCGCTGGGCCAGGCTGCGGACTTCATCGGCCACCACGGCGAAACCGCGCCCGGCCTCACCGGCGCGGGCCGCTTCGATGGCCGCGTTGAGCGCCAGCAGGTTGGTCTGTTCGGCGATACCGCGAATCACTTCCAGGACCTTGCCGATGCGCCCGCTGTCGGTTTCCAGTTGGCGGATGACCGTGGCGGTGTTGGCGATTTCGCCACGCATCCGGGTGATGGTGTGGATGGTGCCCTGCATGACTTTTTCGCCCTGCTGGGCGGACTGGTCGGCATCGTCGGCGGCCCGCGCCGCTTCGGCGGCATGACGCGCCACTTCCTGTGCCGTGGCGGACATTTCGTTCATTGCCGTGGCCACCTGATCGGTGCGGTTGAACTGCTCGTTGGTACCGCCGGCCATCACGGTGGCAATCGAGTTCAACTCACCGCTGGCGCTGTCCAGGTCCGACGCGCTGCGTTGCAAACGGCTGAAGGTTTCGGCGAGGAAATCGCGCAGGGTGTTGGCGGCGATGGCCAGTTTGCCCAACTCGTCCTGACGGGTGCTGGCCACGCGCTCGGCAAGACGACCCTGGCTGAGTTGCGCCACGTAGTCGATCAGTTTGCGGATCGGCTCGACCAGGTGGCGGTTGACCAGCCACAGGCTCAGCAGGCCGATCAACAACCCCGACACCAGCATCACGACCAGCCCCAGCAGCACCGTGCGATCGGCCGCGGCGCTGATCAAGGTCGACTGCTCGGTACCCTGTTTGCGCAACTCGCTGACCAGTTCGCTCATCTGATCGCTGGTCGCGCGGTCTACGCCTTTGACCGCAGTATCGCCCGCCGTCGGATCACCGCCGGCGGCCACGAACGCGTCCCGCCCCTTCTGATACGCCGCGCCCAACTGACGATGTTCGTCACGCAAGCGCTCGATGCGGTTCTTGAATGACGGCTCGATGCCCTTCTGCGCGGCCAGCTCGCCGAGGATGTTTTGCACATCGCGCTGACGGTCTTCGAATTGCCCCCAGTACTTGCTCAAGTCCGCCGGTTGCTTGCCGCGCAACAAGATGTTTTTCCACTCTTGCACCTGCACCTTGAATTGCAGGTTGGCTTCATCGATCAATTGCGAGGTATGCAGCGGGCCCTCGATCAGATTGGCGTAGCTCTGCACGCCACTGGACAGGAAGTGAAAGCACGCCAGAGCGATCAACAGCATCGCCAGCAGGCTGCCACTCAGCAGGGCGAGAATTTGTGCTCTCAAGGACTTTTGCAAAAGCATCGACAGGTACTCATGACAGGAATGAGGCACGCCCCGAAAAGGCGTGGAAGGTGTCCGGACATCCCTGTCTGCGGTCTCGGCCGAGGCCTGCGGCGCGCAACTTAACCCAAGCGTGATCGGCGTGCCAGAGCGGTTCTTGAGAACATTCCGACCGCCGGTAGGGCATTCATTTGCGTTATTTTCCTGTCACAAAAACGTCATCCCGGCTTGCGATGATGCCGCTCAAGTGAACCTGTAAAACACGTGACAGGCGCCTCCCCTTGCGAGTCCTCATGAACCACAGCATCGATCAAAGCCATCGCGACACGGATCTGTTCGGCCTGCTCTACGGTTTCAGTTTTCGCCCCGGTGAGGCCGGTCGGGAAATCAACTCCGCCGAAGCCTTGCAGTACCTGCAACAACCGGAAAGCGACGAACAGTTTCTCTGGCTGCACCTGAACCTCGCCCATGCCGCGTGCGAGCGCTGGATGAAAAGCCATCTGGAATTGCCCGAGGAATTTTTCGAGGCGCTGCACGAAGGCTCGCGCTCGACCCGCATCGAGCATGTCGACTCGGCGTTGCTGGCGGTGGTCAACGACGTGGTGTTCAACCTCAGCAACCTGGTCTCGTCGGATGTCTCGACCTTGTGGGTGTGCGCCCGCAGCCGGCTGATCATCAGCGCCCGTCTGCAGCCGCTGCACTCGGTGGACAAGTTGCGCTCGTCGGTGAAGGCCCGGGAATGCTTTCGCTCGCCGCTGGAGCTGCTGGTGCATCTGCTGCGCGACCAAGGTGAAGTACTGACCCAGATCGTGCGCAAGACCAGCCAGAGCGTGGACCAGATCGAAGACGAGTTGCTGTCCTCGAGCCTGTCGACCAACCGCGCCGAGCTGGGCGCCAATCGCCGGGTGCTGGTGCGTTTGCAACGGCTGCTGGCGCTGGAGCCAGGCTCGTTGCTGCGCCTGCTCAACCGGCCGCCGCAATGGCTGCAAAAGGAAGACGTGAAGGAGCTACGCAAATCCACCGAGGAGTTTGCGCTGATCATCAACGACCTCACGGCGCTGGGTGAGCGGATCAAGCTGTTGCAGGAAGAGATCGCCGCCAACATCAACGAACAGACCAACCGCACGCTGTTCACCCTGACAGTGGTGACGGTGCTGGCGCTGCCGATCAACATCATTGCCGGTTTTTTCGGCATGAACGTCGGCGGCATTCCACTGGCCGGTGACCCGGAAGGTTTCTGGATCCTGGTGGCGCTGGTCGCGACCTTTACCGTGATTGCCGGGCGCTGGGCGTTTCGAAAGCAGCAGGATTATTAAGATCAAAAGATCGCAGCCTGCGGCAGCTCCTACAGGCCAACGGTGATCCTTTGTAGGAGCTGCCGCAGGCTGCGATCCTTTGATCCTGAGCAGTCTCCCTGTAACAATTAGCAACGATTATCACCGGTACACCTCCCTCCTCAGGAATGTCCGTGATGGCTACGCCCTCCTTCACCGCCCCGGCACCGGCCAGTAGCGCCAGACCGCAACTCGACAAGAAGCCCGGTCTGATCACCCTCGTGGTGTTTTTTGCCGTGCTGGCCATCGGCTTGTTGTTTACCGCCTACAGTCTGATGCACGACATGAACGAACTCGGCACGGTGGTGACCACTTGGACGCCGTTCCTGCTGCTCGGCGTGGCGCTTTTGATCGCACTGGGCTTTGAGTTCGTCAACGGCTTCCATGACACCGCCAACGCGGTGGCCACGGTGATCTACACCCACTCGCTGCCGCCGAACGTGGCGGTGGTCTGGTCCGGCTTTTTCAACTTCCTCGGGGTGTTGCTGTCCAGCGGCGCGGTGGCGTTCGGCATCATCGCCCTGCTGCCCGCGGAGCTGATTCTGCAAGTCGGCTCGTCTGCCGGTTTCGCGATGATCTTCGCCCTGCTGATCGCCGCGATCCTGTGGAACCTCGGCACCTGGTGGCTGGGGCTGCCGGCGTCGTCCTCGCACACCCTGATCGGCTCGATCATCGGTGTCGGCGTGGCCAACGCCCTGATGCACGGCCGCGACGGCACCAGCGGCGTGGACTGGGCGCAAGCGACCAAGATCGGTTATGCGCTGCTGCTCTCGCCCCTGGTCGGCTTCGGCTGTGCCGCGCTGCTGTTGCTGGCCCTGCGCGCGTTCGTCAAGAATCGTGCGCTGTACAAGGAGCCCAAGGGCGAGACCCCGCCGCCGTGGTGGATTCGCGGCCTGTTGATCGTCACCTGCACCGGCGTGTCCTTTGCCCACGGTTCGAACGACGGCCAGAAAGGCATGGGCCTGATCATGCTGATTCTGGTGGGCACGCTGCCCATGGCCTACGCACTGAACCGCACCATGCCGGCCGATCAGGCCTTGCAGTTCGCGGCGGTCGCCGAAGTCACCCAGCAAGCCTTGGTCAAAGCTGCCCCGCTGCCAGCGCCAGCCGACCCGCGCTCGGTACTGTCCGATTACGTGCGCAGCAAGGAAGCGACCCCGCAACTGGTGCCGGCGCTCGCCGCACTGACCGGCAGCATCGGCGCCCAGGTCAAGGGTTACGGTTCGCTGTCGAAAGTCCCGGCCGAGGCCGTGGGCAACGTGCGTAACGACATGTACCTGACCAGCGAAACCATTCGCCTGATGGACAAGAACAAGGTCGGCAATTTCGACGCCGACACCAGCGGCAAGCTGCAACTGTTCAAGCAACAGATCGACAACTCCACGCGCTTCATTCCGTTGTGGGTGAAGATTGCCGTGGCCATAGCCCTGGGCCTGGGCACCATGGTCGGCTGGAAACGCATCGTGGTAACCGTCGGCGAGAAAATCGGCAAGACCCACCTGACCTACGCCCAGGGCGCCTCGGCGGAAACCGTGGCGATGCTGACCATCGGCGCCGCCGACATGTTCGGCCTGCCGGTGTCGACCACCCACGTGCTGTCCTCGGGCGTGGCCGGGACCATGGTCGCCAACGGCGGCGGCCTGCAGATGAAGACCATCCGCAACCTGCTGATGGCCTGGGTGCTGACCTTGCCGGCGGCGATCCTGCTGTCGGGCAGCCTGTACTGGTTGTTCACTCAACTCTTCTGAACACCGCAATACCCCTGTGGGAGCGGGCTTGCTCGCGATGAGGTCATGACATTCAACATCACTGTTGACTGAACCACCGCCATCGCGAGCAAGCTCGCTCCCACAGGGACCCCGGGTCGGTCTCAGGTTTCCGAGCGGATCACTTCCCCCAGCCAATCCATGAACACCCTCACCCGCAACGGCAAATGCCGCTGCCGGGCATAGAGCAGCGACGCCTCCATGGACGGCGCATTGAACGGCGACAACACCTCGACCAGTTCACCGCTTTGCAGGTATTGCTGCATGCCCATTCTCGGCGCCTGAATCAGCCCGAAACCACCCAGGCAGGCGGCCTCATAGGCATCGGTGCTGTTGACCGTGACACTGCCGGCCATCGGCAGTCGCTGCACCTGCCCCTTGTCGACGTACACAAAGCCTTCCGAACGCGCGCCCAAAACGCCGACGTAGTGCACCAGCCGATGCCGCGCCAGATCCTCCAGTCGCTCGGGCACGCCATAGCGCTGCAGATACGCAGGGCTGGCGCAATTGACCATGGTGAAGTCACACAGGTGTCGCGCCACCACCGATTGGTCCGGCTGGGCGCCGATGCGCAGCACGCAATCGAACCCTTCGGCGAGTAGATCGACCCGGCGGTCGGTGCTGCTGATTTCCAGCTCAAGCAGCGGGTGCTGCGCCATGAACGCCGGCAGGCGCGGCATCACCACGCGACGGGCGAGAATGTTCGGCAGGTCGATGCGAATGCGCCCCACCAGCGACGCCTCGTCCTGGCGAAACAAGCCCTCGATTTCGTCCATGTGCGACAACAGGTCCTTGCTGCGCTCATACAACACCAGGCCATCCTGGGTCGCCTGGACCTTGCGCGTGGTGCGTTGCAACAGCCGGGTGCCGAGCAATGCCTCCAGCGCCTGCACATGCTCGGAAACCGTGGATCTGGGCAGCCCCAGACTTTCTCCGGCGAGGGTAAAACTCGACATCTCGCTGACCCGGACAAAGGTGCGCAACAGTTCCAGTTTGTTCATCAGCCTGCTCTTTTATTGTTCGGATTATCCGACCAGTGATTCCGCTTTCACTCTGTTTATCACCCCCGCCCGGATAAATAAACTTCCTCACATCAACCGCCCACTGCACCTGAGGAAGTCCCATGAACCGTAAAATCGCACTGATCACCGGCACCAGCCGCGGCCTCGGCAAAAACGCAGCCCTGCATCTGGTCGCCCAAGGCATCGACATCATCGGTACCTACAACAGCCGCGCCGATGAGGCGCAGGCACTGGTGACCGAGATCGAAAGCCTGGGCGGTCGCGCCGTCATGCTGCAACTGGACGTTGCCCGGAGTGAAAGCTTCAGCGCCTTCGCCAGCGAAGTCACGAAGGTCCTGCACAGCCTCTTCGAGCACGAGGGTTTCGATTTTCTGATCAACAACGCCGGGATCGGCCTGCACGCCAACTTCGTCGACACCACCGTCGAGCAGTTCGACCAGTTGGTGAACATCCAACTCAAGGGGCCGTTTTTCCTCACGCAAAGTTTGTTGCCATTGCTCAATGACGGCGGGCGCATCATCAACATTTCCAGTGGCCTGACCCGCTTCAGCCTGCCGGGCCACAGCGCCTACGCGGCGATGAAAGGCGCGATGGAAGTGTTGACCCGCTACCAGGCCAAGGAACTCGGTGCGCGCAACATCGCGGTGAATATCCTCGCACCCGGCGCGATTGAAACCGATTTCGGCGGTGGCGCCGTGCGCGACAACCCCGGGTTGAACACCCTGGTGGCGAACAACACCGCCCTGGGTCGCGCCGGTTTGCCGGATGACATCGGCGCCGCGATTGCGCTGCTGCTGGCGCCAGGCAGCCAGTGGATCAATGGCCAGCGCATCGAGGCGTCGGGGGGGATGTTTTTGTAAACGCCTAACAACGGCTGTTGGAAAACCCTGTGGCGAGGGAGCTTGCTCCCGCTGGAGCGCGCAGCGGTCCCAAGCTTTACGACTGCTGCGCAGCCGAGCGGGAGCAAGCTCCCTCGCCACAAAAAACGGTACTTAGCAAGCCTCGCGAGTCATCACCACCCGCTCCCGAACCACGTCATACACCCAGTGGTACACGTAGGTGTACGGCAGGAAGAACAGCAACACGCCGATATCCAGCAGGAACGCCTGCCACAGGCTGACATTCAGCCACCAGGCAATCAGCGGCACGCCAAGCGCGACCAGACCGCCTTCGAACAACAACGCATGCACCACGCGGACCCAGGCGTTGTGGGCGATGGCGAGGCGCTTGAGCACCCGGTCGAACATACCGTTGAAGACCACGTTCCAGGCCAGGGCCAGGGCGGCGATGAGGACGGTGACCATGCCCATTTCCAGCATCGGCTTCTTCATGATCCAGGCCAGCAGCGGGGTACAGATCAGGATGGCCAGCAGTTCGAAACCGATGGCCTGGAAAATACGTTCAGTAATGGATTTGTTGGCGCTCATGGCCGTACTCCCTTGAGTGACTGTGGTTGCCATGATCTGTCATCACACCGATACTTCATAACCAATAACCATCGATCAAGGCGATAGTTCATGGCCTCTCACGAAGTGTTGCTGGCGTTTGTCGAAGCGGCGACCCAAGGCTCGTTTTCCGCCGCCGCGCGCAAGCTGGGCCGCAGTCAGTCGACCATCAGCGCGGCGGTGGCCAGCCTGGAAATCGACCTCAACCTGACATTGTTCGACCGCAGCAGCCGCAAGCCCGGGCTGACCCCGGCCGGACGCGTCATGCTGCAACGGGCCGAAGACATCCTGGCCGCCAGCAGTCGTCTGGAAATGACCGCCCGCCAACTGTCCCAAGGGGTGGAAGCGAAGCTGACAGTGGCGCTGTCCGACACCTATCAATCGGACCGTTTCGAGGCGTCGCTCAGTGCCTTCGAGCAGCGTTACCCGGACCTTGAACTCGAATGCCTGATCGCCGAATGCGATGACCTGGTGTCGCTGGTGCAAAGCGGCCGGGCGCAGATTGCCTTCGCCGAAATGCAGGACAGCTACCCGCCGGACCTGGTCAGTTCGACGGTGGACGAGCGCACGGAAATCGCCCTGTTCGTGTCCCCTACCCACCCGCTGGCAAGGCTGGACGACGTCGATCAGGACGTATTGCAGCTACACCGTGAACTGCGCCTGGCGACCATCATCAATCCCTATGAAAGTCGGGCGAAGGGTCGCGTCTGGTCGGCGCCGAGTTATCTGATGCTGCTGGAAATGGCCCAGGGCGGATTCGGCTGGGCGCCGTTGCCCCGCTGGCTGGTGGAGCGCTTCGGGCCCGGTACCTTGCAGGAACTGGTGGTGCGCGGCTGGCCGAAAACGGTGTCGGTGGATGCGTTGTGGTCGCGGCTGAATCCGCCGGGGCCGGCGGGGAGCTGGTTGCTGGGCAAGATGCTGGAATGAAGGTCCTTCGGCCCTTATCGCGAGCAAGCTCGCTCCCACAGGTTATTGTGTCGGTCACAAAATTTGTGTGCACCACTGCCCCTGTGGGAGCGAGCTTGCTCGCGATGAGGCCAGTACAGCCGCATCAATCCAGTGCCTTGAGCCGCGCCTCGATAAACCGCCGCTCCGGCTCTTGCCGGGTCAACGCCAGTGCCCGTTCCCACGCCGCCCGCGCCTCTTGCTTGCGACCCAGTTGCCGACAAAACTCCGCCCGCGCCGAATGCGCCAGGTGGTAATCCAGCAACTCGCCCCGCGCCAGAATGGCGTCGACCAGCGTCAGCCCCGCCTGCGGTCCATCGCGTTGGGAAATCGCCGCCGCACGATTCAACTCGATCACCGGCGACGGCACCGCCCGCAGCAGCACGTCATACAGGCCGACAATCTGCGGCCAATCGGTTTCCCCCGCCGTCGAGGCTTCGGCATGCACCGCCGCGATGGCCGCTTGCAGGCAATAGGGCCCGAATCGCCCCAGGCCCAGCGCGTGCTCGATCAGCGCGCAGCCTTCCGTGATCAACCCGGCGTCCCACAGCGAACGGTCCTGCTCGTCGAGCACAATCAACTCGCCGCTCGCCGAAGTCCTGGCCGGGCGCCGCGACTCGTGCAGCAGCATCAAGGCCAGCAAGCCCATCACCTCCGGCTCCGGCAACAACTCCACCAGTAACCGGCCGAGACGGATCGCCTCGCGGGTCAATTCCTCGCGGACCAGTTCGGCGCCGATAGACGCCGAGTAGCCCTCGTTGAACACCAGGTAGATCACCCGCAATACGCTGTCCAGGCGCTCGGGCAACTCAGCCAGCGTCGGCACTTGATAAGGGATTTTCGCGTCGCGGATCTTCGCCTTGGCGCGCACGATGCGCTGGGCGATGGTGGCCGGGGCCGAGAGAAAGGCCCGGGCGATTTCTTCCGTGGTCAGGTCGCAGACCTCCCGCAGCGTCAGAGGCACTTGCGCGTCCGCCGCCAGGGCCGGGTGGCAGCAAGTGAAGATCAGCCGCAGGCGATCGTCTTCCACGTCTTCATCACTCCAGTCTGCCTGTTCCAACGCCTCCAGCTGCGCGATCAGCAAGGGCTGCGACGCGGCAAAACGGGCGCGCCGACGCAAGGCATCGATGGCCTTGAAGCGCCCGGCGGACACCAGCCAGGCCCGCGGATTGTCTGGTACGCCGTCACGCTGCCAGCGTTCGACCGCGATGAAAAACGCCTCGTGCAAGGCTTCTTCGGCAAGGTCGAAATCACCGAGCAAACGAATCAGGGTCGCAAGAATGCGCCGCGACTCTTCGCGATAGACCCGCTCGACCTGCGCCTGAACCGGCAGCCCTGGCATCTTAAGGATTCAACTGCCGAACGGGGCGCACTTCGACACTGCCGACCCGGGCCGCCGGAATATTCCCGGCGACCTGGAGGGCTTCGTTGAGGTCCTTGGCATCAATCAGGTAAAAACCGGCCAACTGCTCCTTGGTTTCAGCGAATGGGCCATCGGTGATCGACAGCTTGCCGTTGCGCATGCGCACGGTGGTAGCAGTCTGCACCGACTCCAGCGCCTCGGCGGCGACCATCCGGCCACTGCCCTGGATCGAATCGGCATAGGCCATGCACTCTTCGTCCTTCGGGCTTTCCGGCAGCGAATGCAGCAGGTGCTCATCGCTGTAGACCAGGCATAAGTACTTCATCACACTCTCCTTATCGAACGAGCAACTATGGTCGCTGATTGGCATTCCGGCTCGGCTTCCCGACGATCAGGGCTTGAGGTCGAACAGCGTCGCGCCGCTGGTCATGTCGAACGGTGCCGACCAATGTTCGTGGACGATCTGCCACAGCCCGGCTTCCTGTCGATAGCACTGCGAGACACGCATCCAGCAAGCCTGGGTTTCGCCCTTGTCGTTGGTGCCACCGCAATGGGCCAGCCAGTGAGCGAAAGCGATCTCCTGGGACGGCTCGATGGTGATTTCGTGGAATTCGAAAATGTGCGGGCCGGGGCACATTTCCATGCAGGCTTGCCAATGCGCGCGGTACGCCGGCTTGCCTTTGAATTGCAGGGCCTTGACCGCGTCGAAGGAGACGATGTCATCGGCATACAGGGCCATGACTTTTTCAATGTCCTTGGCCATGACCGCCTGGCGATAGTTCTCGATGAGGTTCTGGATCTGGGTTTGCGAGTTCATGGTGGTTCTCCGTGGTTTTTATTGGAAGACACCCTTAGTCGTCTGGCGATCCGGCGAATCGACAGAAGAAATAAAAATAATCCAAACGGCCAGAATCGCTAGAATCCGAGGTTCTATTCATGTTGGAAAAAGGACACTCCCGTGACAGCTCGACTCGTGCCTTACGAAAGCCTGAATGCGCAGCAGCGCCAACAGGTCGAGGCCATCGAAGTACATCCGGAGCAGATAAAGTTCTCCGGTGATATCCACGGTGCATTGCACACCCTGCTCTCCCGCCCCGGCCCCGGCGTCAAGGGATTTGCCCTGCTGGCCGAAGACATTCCCGTGGCCTTCCTGCTGCTCAAACGCCCACCCGTATTGCCTGCGTGGGCCAATGAACACAGCGCCACCCTGCATGCCCTGCAAGTCGATCAGCGCGCCCAGGGCAAAGGCTACGGCAAGGCCTGCCTGCAAGCGCTGCCCGAAGCGGCGCGCCTGGCCTGGCCGGAAATCCGGGGGCTGGAGCTGTCGGTGGATGCCGACAACGAAACTGCTATCGCCCTGTACGCCAGGTTCGGCTTTGTCGACAGCGGCGAAGCGTACAAGGGCCGGATCGGCTATGAGCGGCGGATGGGCCTGTTTTTTTGAATCCCCCTGTAGGAGCTGCCGAAGGCTGCGATCTTTTGATCTTGATTGTTGGAAAAGCAAAGTCAAAAGATCGCAGCCTTCGGCAGCTCCTACAAGTCGAGTTCGGCTTTGTCGACAGCGGCGAAGCGTACAAGGGCCGGATCGGCTATGAGCGGCGGATGGGCCTGTTTTTTTGAATCACCACAACCCCTGTAGGAGCTGCCGAAGGCTGCGATCTTTTGATCTTAAAAAAAGATCGCAGCCTTCGGCAGCTCCTACAGGGATTGTGTTACAGCTTCAGAATCATCTCATGCCAAGCCATGCCGCCATGGTCCGACGCCGATGGTTTGACGTAGGCAAAGCCGAACCCTGCATACAACGGAATATGCCGCTCCTTGCACATCAGGTTGATGCTGACCTTGCCCATCGCACGCATACGCTCAATGAATTCGCCCATCAAAAGCTTGGCCAGGCCCTGCCCCTGATAATCCGGGTGCACAACCACCGACATGATCACCACGTGCGGCCCGGCCGGGTCGTGGCCGATCAGTTCCTTGAACGCTTCGTCCGACATTTCCACCTGAAACGCCGCACCGGAGTTGATGAAACCGGCGACGACGCCGTCCACTTCAGCAACGATAAATCCCTCGGGCCAGGTGGCGATGCGGGTGGCGATCTTCTCGCGGGTCGCGGCTTCGTCGCCTTCATAGGCAAGGGTTTCGATAGCAAAGCAGCGGTCCAGATCGGCGGGGGTGACGTTGCGGATGACGGTGTTCATGGCGGCTCGGGATCAGCATGGGAAAGGCTGGGGATGATAAATCAGCCGCCGTGGGACATCGAGAGACGAATCGGCTGATCCGCCTCTCGCTGCAGGTGTCATGCCTTGATCGGCAGCCAGAGTTCCAGCTTGCCGGTGTTGAGCTTGGGGTTGAAGTCTTCGCTGTAACGCTCGAACTCCGGCGCCGCCAATAGCTCGTGGCCGGACTGCGGCAGCCACGTGCCATGGATGTACTGGAAGGTTTGCGGCAGGGTGTCCAGCGGCCCCTTGTGCTCGAACACCGCGTACAGCTGCGGCTGAACTTCCACCCACCGGTAGGTTTCCGGCAAATCGTCGAGCTTGCTGATCTCGACCCCGGCGATGTAATCGAAGCCGCCCTTGCCGTCGAAATTGCAGCAGACGCCGTAGGTGACTTCGCCTTTCTGGCCCGGGATAAGGCCCAGATGCGGGATGAATTTCTCCCAGAGTTCGGGAATGCCCTGGGTGGTTTGCTGGGTGAATGTTCCGCCCAGCCCTGCAATCAGCAGGAAGTGCCCGTGTTCGAAACGCGGTTGCGTCAGTTCGACGCGTGCTGACTCATCCATGACTCGACTCCTGACGCATAAAAATGGGTTCGGCTGGGAGTATAGAAGCCAAACCCGATTCGCCCAGTTACAGGGCGTGCAACGGCTCGACCGCACCGGCGCCAACGAACTCGTTGTAACCCGATAGGATCACGTAGACCGCGAAATAACAGAAGATCGCCGCCGATGCCATGTAGGAATAACGCAGCAACTTGTCGCCGAGCAACTTGCCGCCGTGGCTTGCGGCAAAGCACAGCCCGACACACCAGAGAATCCCCGCGCAGAGAAAACCGCCGAGAAACAATGCGGAGCTGAGGGCGCCACCGCCGCCGGAACGGGCGATCAGCGTGCCTCCCACGGCGGCGAACCAGAGAATGGCGCTAGGCGACGACATGGCCAGGAAGATCCCACGGAAAAATTCTTTGCGATGGGAGTTGTGCCCCACCTCGGCCGATTGCGCCAGCACCGCTTCGTGGTGAATCGCCGAATAGATCATCTTCGCCGCGAAATACACCAACAGCGCCGAGCCACCGATCCACAACACCCAACGCACGCTTTCGTATTGCAGCAACACGGTCATGCCGGCCAGCGCCAGTACCGCGTAGATCAGATCGCCGACACAGGTCCCGAGGCCCAGGGCAAAGCCCTGGAAATAGCCGCGCTGCATGGCCAGGGTGATCATCGCGATGTTGGCCACGCCGATATCCAGGCACAGTGAAAGGCTCAGCAAGAAGCCGCTGGTAAATTCCATCGAACCCTATCCTTCGGAAAAATTTGTTTACTTTGAGGCTGGACAGTCTGCCACAGCAGCCCTTACATTCCGCCACAGGTCACCGCAGTGACCAGCGTCGCTCGGACGGTTCCGGGCGCTTACGTTATCCGAGGCAACAATGGCCGAACAAGGTTCGCCGCGCCGCTTTGCGCGCATCGATCGACTCCCCCCTTACGTTTTCAACATCACTGCCGAGCTGAAGATGGCCGCCCGTCGTCGTGGCGAAGACATCATCGACTTGAGCATGGGCAACCCCGACGGCGCCACGCCGCCGCACATCGTCGAAAAACTCGTCACGGTGGCCCAGCGCGAAGACACCCACGGCTACTCCACCTCCAAGGGCATTCCGCGCCTGCGCCGGGCGATTTCCAATTGGTACAAGGACCGCTACGAGGTCGACATCGACCCGGAAAGCGAAGCCATCGTCACCATCGGCTCCAAGGAAGGCCTGGCGCACCTGATGCTGGCCACCCTGGATCAGGGCGACACCGTGCTGGTGCCCAACCCGAGCTACCCGATTCACATCTACGGTGCCGTGATTGCCGGCGCCCAGGTGCGGTCGGTGCCGCTGGTGCCGGGCGTGGATTTCTTCGCGGAGCTGGAGCGGGCCATTCGCGGTTCGATTCCGAAGCCGAAGATGATGATCCTCGGCTTCCCGTCCAACCCGACCGCCCAGTGCGTGGAGCTGGATTTCTTCGAGCGCGTCATCGCCCTCGCCAAGCAGTACGACGTGCTGGTGGTGCACGACCTGGCCTACGCCGACATCGTCTACGACGGCTGGAAAGCCCCGTCGATCATGCAGGTGCCGGGGGCCAAGGACATTGCGGTGGAGTTCTTCACCCTGTCCAAGAGCTACAACATGGCCGGCTGGCGCATCGGCTTCATGGTCGGCAACCCGGAACTGGTCAACGCCCTGGCACGGATCAAGAGCTACCACGACTACGGCACCTTCACCCCGCTGCAAGTGGCGGCGATTGCTGCCCTGGAAGGCGATCAGCAATGCGTGCGCGACATCGCCGAGCAGTATCGGCAGCGCCGCAACGTCCTGGTCAAGGGCCTGCATGAACTGGGCTGGATGGTGGAAAACCCGAAAGCGTCGATGTACGTCTGGGCCAAAATCCCTGAGGCTTACGCGCACCTGGGTTCGCTGGAGTTCGCCAAGAAACTGCTGGCCGAAGCCAAGGTGTGTGTCTCGCCGGGCGTCGGGTTTGGCGAGTACGGCGATGATCACGTGCGCTTTGCCCTGATCGAAAACCAGGACCGGATTCGCCAGGCCGTACGCGGGATTCGCGGTATGTTCCGGGCGGATGGGCTAGTCACCAAATAACACGATCCCCTGTAGGAGCTGCCGAAGGCTGCGATCTTTTGATTTTGCTTTTTAAAAACAAGATCAAGAGATCGCAGCCTCGTTTCACTCGGCAGCTCCTACAGGTTTTTTGTGTCTGTCGGCCCACCACCGCGAGTACGGCGACGATCGACTACCTGTAGGAGCTGCCGCAGGCTGCGATCTTTTGATTTTGCTTTCTAAAAACAAGATCAAGAGATCGCAGCCTCGTTTCACTCGACAGCTCCTACAGTTTTTTTGTGTCTGTCGGCCCACCACCGCGAGTACGCCGACGATCGACTACCTGTAGGAGCTGCCGCAGGCTGCGATCTTTTGATTTTGCTTTTTAACAACAAGATCAAAAGATCGCAGCTTCGTTTCACTCGGCAGCTCCTACAGGGTTTTGCATGACCCACAAAAATGTATGGTCAGCCCATCTCCTGCAACCTCTTTGGCTGTTTTCGGTAAAGCTGGCTTGCGCTAATGTATTCGGGCTCGTTGTGAGCGTTGCTGTAACAACGCTCGGCCCTCGATGAGTAGCCGC
>NZ_PYUK01000032.1:0-45610 GCF_003097365.1 Pseudomonas sp. B1(2018) | reverse complement strand
ACCCGCCCCTACGCCCCATCACCCCCAACATTGGGGACAACCGCCCGTTTGAGTACTTCCCGGTCTGTCGGCCGCGACTGCGTCAACGCCTTTAACCCGGGCCTCTCACGGGCGTTTTCGCTAATTGGTATGGAAGTTGCCAACTTCCCAGCCAACTGACCCACCCCTATGGGGCAGGTACTTCGATAGAGGGAATACTCATGCACCCTTTACTGTACAAAACCGCGACCGCGCTGGTCGTGACCGCTCTGGCCCAAGGCATCGCCCAGGCAGCGCTGTTTGCCGTAGACCCGGGACCCTACCTGCCAGCCAACGGCAATTTCGCCGCCTGGTATCAGGATTCCCACGGCCGAACTCTTGACCTGTGCCTGTCAAAGGCTGTCAGTTCCAGGGTTGCCAGCGCGCCTGGCGCCCCGACTTACATGTGCTCGTTGATTCCTAACCCGGGGATTTTCGATGACACCAAACCGTTGGTCTTCCCGACCAATTTCCCCGACGAAGCGTTCTGGGCGACAGGCGAAACGACCATCGTCGACGCCGCCCGAGGCATCGACCTGACCTATGTCTCGGCACTCGAAGCCGCCTTCAGCGGTGGTGATCCGCTGGAGGGCGATCAGATCAGCTTCGCCCGTATCCGTATCCGCGTCGACGTGCCGGTTGCCGGCACCTATGTCATCACCCACCCCTATGGCGTCGAGGTATTCAATATCGACACCCCCGGCCGGCGGGCGATCAACATGACCCGGGACATCGGCATCGGCGCGCCAAAAACCTACAACGGCGCACTCAAGGGTGACGTCGGGCCGTTCCTGCGCAGCGTCAACGGCCCCTACACCGAGACCAACCCGAGCACGGGCCAGGCGGAAAAATTCGTTGGCGACCCGAACCTCAACGAAGCCGTCACCGGCAGCCCGTTCAATACCAACTACGTGCGCATCGAAGGCCCCAATGGCCTGGACTTGCGCACCACCCTCTTCGCCGTTTCCGGCAAGTTGTCGACGGTGGTCCGGCCGACTCCGGTGATCGCCGAACGCAGCACCTACTCGCGACATGCCGGCGCCAGCGCACCGGTGGCCCAGCAGGATGTGTTCGTGATGGCCCCGCCGCCACCGGCCAGCGTGACCCTGACCAGCAACAACCCGGTGCTGAACTTCTCCGAAGCGAACACTACCGGCCACTGGTATGCGCAGTCGCCGACCAATCCGGCCCTGCCAAGCACCTTGCAGGTGACCGCCGACAACCACCTGGCCATCCCCAGCAGCACGCCGACCGTCTTGCCCATGCCGCTGACCGACCTGGTGACGATCTCACGTGCCGAGTACAGCCTGAACACCGGGCAAATCAGCATCACCGCCTCGACCAGCGATGAAACATCGCCACCGGTGCTCACCGCTACCACCGGCACCGGTCTAGCCATCGGCGCCCTGAGTGGCGACGGCGCCGTGAAAAGCCTGGCCACCGGCATCACGCCGATTCCGCCAGCCCAGGTTCGCGTGACGTCATCCAATGGCGGCAGCGATACCGAAGAAGTGGTCATCGTGCAATGAACGCTCACATGCCCAGATCCTCATCAGGAGGCATCATGAACAAATGGCCACGCCTGGCGGTCAACGCCCTGGGACTGACTCTATCGTTGTCCGGCAGTGCTTTCGCGCAACTCGCCGCCGTCGATCCCGGCCCTTACACCTTTGCCACCGGGAAATTCCCGATCTGGTATCAGGACAAGAATCTGCTGTCGATGGAGCTGTGCCAGTCTCGCGCCGTCAGCACACGGGTCGCTGCCAGTGTGCCACCGGCCTACATGTGCACCCTGCTGCCGACACCCGGCATTTTCGACGACACCCAGCCGATGGTGTTCCCGGATAACTGGCCGGACGAAGCCTTCTGGTACCTGGCCGAGACCACCATCCCCAACAACGCCGCCGGCTATGGCATGGACGCTTATGTCGCCGGGATCGAGGCTGCCTTTGCCGGCGGCAATCCGGTCGACGGCGACCAGATCAGCTTCGCGCGGATTCGCATGCGGATAAATATTCCCACTGCCGGGACCTACACCATTACCCACCCCTATGGCGTGGAAACAGTCAACGTCACCACGCCCGGACGGCGTGCGATCAACATCACCCGGGACGTCGGCATCGGTGCGCCAGGGGTGTTCACCGGTGCGGTCAACGGCGCGATCGGGCCGTTCCTGCGCAGCGTCAACGGCCCCTACACCGCGGTGAATCCGGACACCGGCGCCATCGAAACCTTCATCGGCGACCCGAACCTCACCGAGGCCGTGACCGGCAGCCCCAACAACACCAACTTCGTACGCATCCAGGGCCCGGCCGGGACCATCCAGACCAACCTCTTCACCGTGGCCGGCAAGGTGCTCGACAGTCGCGCGCAAACCGCCGTGGACATGAGCCGCGCCACCTACCGGCGCACCGCCGGCACGGGGGGCAACAGCACCCGGGTCGAAGTGTTCGCCAAAGCCGCCAACGGTTCGACCCTGTGCTTTCGTGAAAGCATCGCCCTGGTGCCCGGCCCGCCACCCACGCCTTGCCAGACCAGCATGGTGAGCGATAACAACGGCACGTTCTTCGCCCAGCATCTGTTGGCCAACGGCACCGTGCCTCCGGTCGTGGTGGTGACCGCCACCAACCCGGCCGGCACCACCCGCCCGACCGCGGTGTCGAGCAAGCTGTCGGACGTGGTGAAAATCCAGACCGCTCGGTACAGCTGGAGCAACCACAGCCTGCTGATCGAAGCCACCTCCACAGACGAAGTGGTGGTACCGGACATGGTCGCCCAGGGTTTCGGACGACTGACGAAATCCGGCACCCTGCAAAGCCTGACGGTGGCTGACCTGGCCCAACCACCTGCAACCGTCACGGTGAAATCCGCCGCCGGTGGCAGTGACACCGAGCCGGTCGTCGTCGTCGGCACTGCACCGGACACCGGCGCCAACCAGGCACCGATCTCCGTCGCCGATACCGGCAGCACCAGCTTCGGTGTGCCGATCACCCTCAACCTGCTGGCCAACGACAGGGACCCTGATGGCAACACACCGCTGAGCATTACCGCGCTGACCCCACCGGCTGCCGGCCAGGGCACCGTGGCATTGAGCGGCACCACGGCGGTGGTCTACACCCCTCCCGCCGTGGTCAACGCGCCGCTGACCGCGACCTTCACCTACAAGGCCCAGGACGTCAAAGGCCTGGCCTCGACGACGGCGGCAACCGTGACCATTACCGTGGCGCCTAATCGGCCTCCGGTGGCAGTCGCCGATGCCGTCACGACACTGGGTGTGGCGATCCCGATCAGTGTGCTGGCCAACGACACCGATCCGGAAGGCAACCTGCCACTGGCCGTCGCCAGCTTCACTCCACCACCGACAGGTCGCGGCACCGTCAGCAGTAACGGCACGGTTCTCACCTATACGCCACCGGCCAGCTTCCCCACGGCCTTCACCACGACCTTCACCTACTTCGCCAGGGACAGCTTCGGTGCCGTGTCGACGACGCCGGCCACGGTCACGGTGCAGGTCTCGCCAAAGCCTGCTGCGGAAACCTTCGCAGTGACCACCGCAACGGTGAGCGCCCGCTCCAATAACCGCTTCACCTGGGACTTTGCCGGCACCTCATCGGTGACCACCGGCAACACCATCACCGTCAAGGTCACGACCCCTGCCGGGCTGGTCACTCTGGGCACCACCTCCGTACCGGTGAATGGACGCTGGAAGTTGACGGTGAACAACACCACCACCGTGGTTCCGTCGGCGAACCCGACTGCCACTATCACCTCGTCCCAAGGCTCCGTGCGTTCGGTGCCGGTGATCGCCAACTGAGCCCGCGCCCCATCAGCCACGCTGGCTGATGGGGCCGGCTTCAAACCTAAGGACAGGTCCATGAAAACTTCGACTGCCACCTTGCTCTGCCTGCTTCTGCTGTGCGGCATTACAGGCGTGCACGCCGACGATCTGATGGAAAACGAGGACCTCGGCCCCGGTGGCGATCTTGGTGAGTTGCCACCACCGGCAGGTCAGCACGCGCTGATCGACCAGAACGGCCAGGCCAACGTCGCGATGCTGCAACAGAACGGTCAGTCGTTGCTCGGCACCATCGTCCAGGCGGGAAGCAATCAGGAGGCTTACATCCTGCAACAAGGAAGCGACTTGATGGCAATGATCAATCAGCAAGGCTCCGGTAACGATGCCTCGATTACCCAGACAGGCAGCCACAACCGCGCCCGGATCTCGCAGAACGGCAATGACAACAGCGCCAGCATCGACCAGGCCGGCACGGGGCTGCAAAGCGCCGTGAACCAGTCCGGGAACGGTATGAGCGTTTCGGTCAAACAATATCGCTAAAGCACTCACCCGATATGGAGATTCAATCATGTTCAAATTGACGCCCCTCACCGCCGCGATCCTCGTCATGGCCAGTGCCCAGGCCATGGCTGAAGACAGCATTTCCAACCAGTTTCAGGACGGCACCGCCAACATCGCCGACGTGAAGCAGATCGCGGCTCCGCTCAGTAGCGCCAATCAACAGCAACAGGGTCTGGGCAACGATGCCGCGGCGGTGCAGGACAGCGCCACCAGCACCATCGACCAGCAACAGTCCGGCCAGTACAACGCCGGATACGCCGAGCAGCTGTACGAGGACGGCAGCACCATCCATCAGCTGCAATCCGGCACGTACAACAACACCCATGCCAGCCAGTCAATCGGCGTGGGTAGCAGCGAAGCCTTGCAGCAACAGGAAGGTAACGGCAACTTCTCGCTCATCTACCAGAGCAGCCAGGACGGCGCGTCCGCCAAGACCTTCCAGTTCGGTGACAACAACGAAGCCAACGTCGAACAGATGGAGGTGGGCATCGACAATAAAGCGACGGTCACCCAGCACGGCAACGAGAACTACGGCACCGCCGAACAGGTGTTGCACAACGGCGCCCGGATGGACATCAACCAGAACGGCGACGGCAACTATGCCTATGGCGACCAGCGCAACGGCCAGGGCGGCAACCTGAGCATCAACCAGCACGGCAATGGCAACGGCACCGAAGTCTGGCAAGAGACACAGGTCGCCAGCCAGGCCACCATCAACCAATACGGGAACACCAACGAAACCATCGTCGACCAGAGCTTTGGCGATAACAACGTGGCTTCGGTGCTGCAGGTCGGCAACCTCAATGCCATCTATGCCGACCAGTACGAATCCACCAACTCGACCCTGGCGCTGTATCAACAAGGCAACAGCAACGTGCATTACACCTATCAAAACGGCACTGACCAGGTGCTCAATGTCACCACCACAGGTGACGGCAACAAGGTCTATGCCAGCAACTGGAAAGGCCCACAGGCCGGCGGCCAGTTCGGCAAGAACCAGCGTGCGACCATCAACCAGAATGGCAACGACAACGTCGCCAACTTCACCCAGAACGGCACCGGCCATATCGTGACCACTAACCAGACCGGTACCGGCAACAAAACCACCGTCAGCCAGGACAATTTGTATAACGAGCTGTACTTCGACCAGAACGGCACTGACAACATCCTGATCTCCGACCAGCGCGGCGAGACCAACCTGGCCATGGGCAGCACAATGGGTACGGGCAACAGCACCGAATTCAATCAGGACGGCAGCAGCAACCGTGCGTACACCCAGCAGTTGTCCGGCAGCAGCGACAACATGATCACCGTGAAACAGGCCGACACCATGAACGTGGCCTATGTCACCCAGGGCGGTACCGGCAACATCGCCAACATCGACCAGAGCGGCATGGCCCAGACCGCCACCGTGCAACAATATGGTTCGACCAACCAGGCCACCGTGATGCAGCAGTAGTCGGGGGGCTGCGGGGAGCCTGACACCCCGCGGTGTTTCCCTGTAGGAGCTGCCGAAGGCTGCGATCTTTTGATCTTGCATCCCTTTGACATTGTCAAAATTCAAGATCAAAAGATCGCAGCCTTCGTCAGCTCCTACCTGCGCGGTGTGTTGAATGGACGGCCTTAGCGCACCAGTCGCTCGGCCAGCGCCTTGGCCTGGCTCGCCACATCGGTGACGGCCGTGCTTTCCCACCACATGCCGCGCAACGGCGGGCCCATGGCAAACAGACGGCTGGCGGGTAGCCCTTCGGCGTTCAGCACCGCGCCATCGACTTCTGCCGCGATGCCCAGGGCCAACGGCCCGGGCCGCACCAGGCCACGGGCGAGCAATTGCCGGGGCAACGGTCGCGCGACCCGGCGCCAGTCGTACTCGATACCGCTGGAGTTGATCAGGGCAGCCCCGCTGACCACACAGGCCTGCGCCTCGCCGCGTCGTCGAAGGCGGATGCTCACCCCGCCATTGATCGAAGGCTCAAGGCCCTGGTAGGACGCTGCGTGAATACGCAACCGCCCTTCTTTATACAAGCGCTCGACCAGTTCGGCACTCAAGGGCGGCGAGCGGTGGTGATGGCTTTCCCACCAGGGCCGCACATGCCGTACGAACTGCCGACGCTGCACATCCGTCGCCTGATGCCACAAGCGGCCGATGTGTGCCCGTACCGTGTCCAGTGGCGCCTGCCAGTCGATACCCTGGGCGATGGCGTCCCGGCAGTGTCGACGCAATTCGCGCAGCAACTGGCGAGGTGTGCGGATGTCCTGATCCTCGGCGAGAAAATCCCCCCAGGCCGGTGGCTGGCGGCGCACATGGGGCAGCAGACCATGGCGGGAAAACACTTCGATCGGCCCGCGATGGCCGGCCTGTTCGAGGGACACCACGGCGTCGACCATGGTCAGGCCCGAGCCGATGATCATGACCGTCGATTGCGCATCGAGCTGCTGCATGGCCGCCACGTCCCAGGGATCGAGGGCGGCCGCATTCAAGCCGCTGGATTGGGTTTGTGGCGTGCGCGCGGCGGGGAACATCCCGGTGGCCAGTACCGCAAAAGCGCCCTGCAAGCCTCGGCCGTCGCTCAAGGTCAACCGCACGGCGTCTGCATCGACTTGCAAATCGACCACCTCGGCCTGCACATGCTCGACCGTCGAACCAACCAAGGCGCCCACCGCCTGCGCTTCGGCCAGGCGTTGCCGAGCGTACAGGCCGAAGATTCCCCGAGGCGGAAACAATTCGCTGATCGGCACATGCTGCTGGTCCGACTCCGGCCAGCCGCCGCCGGCAATGTAGTCGGTAAGCCATTGGGTCAGGTCGTCGGGGTTGTCCGGGTGGACACTCATGCGCGCCGCGTTGCCGTTGAGCGTATGGCCCAACTCCACCGCGCTGTAGGCTTCGCCCCGCCCCAACTCGGCCCGGGGTTCGATCACCAGCACCCGACGCCGGCCCGGCAAGCGCATCAACTGCGCCGCCAGCATCGCGCCACTGAGGCCGCCACCGACAATCAGGACCTCGGCGTCATTGTTCAAGGTCTGGCCCATCCTGCTCTCCCTGTTCAGATCACCACATTACGCACAAACCGCGCCGCTACCAGCCCGTCATTGCGATAACAGTGCGGCTGGTTGCTGGCGAACATGAAGAATTCACCCGCCGCAATATTCTGCGGCCGGTCGCCGAGCATAACGGTCAGGCAACCTTCGAAGACATAAATCTGTTCGCTCCAGCCATCGGCGTCCGGCTCCGAGGGATACACCTCGCCCGGTTGCAGGCACCACTCCCACTGCTCGACTTCGCGGCTGGCGCTGGCCTTGGAGAGCAACACCGCCCTGCTGCCGGGGATCGTGCCGGTCCAGGCCAGTTCGTTGATACGGCTGGGATCACGGGCATCGGGGGCCTGGATCAAGTCACTGAAGGCGACGTCGAGGGCTTCGGCCACCCGGTCGAGGGTGGTCAGGCTGACATTCTTTTCCCCCGCCTCGATCGCCACCAGCATTCGGCGGCTGACACCGGATTTTTCCGCCAGCGCGGTCTGGCTCAGGTCGGCGGCATGACGCAAACGACGAACATTTTGACTGACGTGCTGGAGGACCGAAGCCCGTTGGGTAGAATCTTTGTGCACTATATTGCTCACTGAGTGGGGTTGGGCAGTATACTGCGCAACATTCGGCGCATTGTGCGTCCCCCTCCAGTAGCGTGCAAGGTCATGACGTCGGTGAATTCTCCAAAGGCTTCCTCCCGTTTCACAAGGTTCAGCAAGGCCGAATGCGTGCTGGTGCTGATCACGATGGTCTGGGGCGGAACCTTCCTGCTGGTCCAGCATGCGATGACCGTCAGCGGTCCGATGTTTTTCGTCGGCCTGCGCTTTGCCGCCGCCGCGAGCATCGTCGCCCTGTTCTCCTGGCGTCACCTGCGGGACCTAACCCTGTTCGAACTCAAGGCCGGGTCGTTCATCGGCGTGGCGATCATGCTCGGCTACGGCTTGCAGACGGTCGGGTTGCAGAGCATTCCCAGCAGCCAATCGGCATTCATTACCGCCTTGTATGTTCCGTTCGTGCCATTGCTGCAATGGCTGGTGCTGGGGCGGCGTCCGGGGTTGATGCCGAGCATCGGCATCATGCTGGCTTTCACCGGGTTAATGCTGTTGTCCGGGCCGGCCGGTGCGTCGTTCAACTTCAGCCCCGGTGAAATCGCCACCTTGATCAGCGCCGTGGCCATTGCGGCCGAGATCATCCTGATCAGCACCTATGCCGGCCAGGTCGATGTGCGGCGGGTAACGGCGGTGCAATTGGCGGTCACGTCGGTGTTGTCGTTCCTGATGGTGGTGCCGACCAACGAGGCGATTCCGGACTTCTCCTGGTTGCTGCTGTGCAGCGCATTGGGCCTTGGGGCAGCGAGCGCGGCGATTCAGGTGGCGATGAACTGGGCACAGAAAAGCGTGTCACCGACCCGCGCCACGCTGATCTATGCCGGTGAGCCGGTATGGGCCGGGATTGTCGGGCGCATCGCCGGGGAACGCCTGCCGGCGATTGCCCTGGTCGGGGCCGGGTTGATTGTAGCGGCGGTGATTGTCAGTGAGTTGAAGACCAAGGCGAAGGCGGCCGAGGTTGATGAGTTGCTGGAAAGCGAAAGCGGCAACTAAAAAAAGATCGCAGCCTGCGGCAGCTCCTACAGGGGAACGCGGTGTTCCGTAGGAGCTGCCGCAGGCTGCGATCTTTTTTTGCCTCCCGACGAAACAATGTGAATCAGGGTTTTTCCGTCTACCGTGTAGGATTCTGCGACAGCTTGGCGTTTGGCGATCCGGGAGCTGGCACGTATGATGCTTCACAAACTTCCGCAGATTAGAAGCCTATGTCCCTGATAGTTCTACTGCTTCTGCCATTCATAGGCAGCTGTTTGGCGGCCGTGTTGCCGCACAATGCCCGTAACGCCGAATCCCTGCTGGCTGGCCTGATCGCCCTGATCGGCAGCGTTCAGGTCGCATTCCTGTACCCGCAGATCGCCCATGGCGGCGTCATTCGCGAAGAGTTTTCCTGGCTGCCCAGCCTGGGCCTGAACTTCGTCCTGCGCATGGACGGTTTCGCCTGGCTGTTCTCCCTGCTGGTGCTGGGCATCGGCACCCTGGTGTCGCTGTACGCCCGCTACTACATGTCGCCGAACGATCCGGTGCCGCGCTTCTTCGCGTTTTTCCTGGCCTTCATGGGCGCCATGCTGGGGCTGGTGATCTCCGGCAACCTGATCCAGATCGTGTTTTTCTGGGAGCTGACCAGCCTCTTCTCCTTCCTGTTGATCGGCTACTGGCACCATCGCGCCGATGCCCGGCGCGGCGCCTACATGGCGCTGATGGTGACCGGTGCAGGCGGTTTGTGCCTGCTGGCGGGGGTCATGCTGCTCGGCCATGTGGTCGGCAGCTATGACCTGGACAAGGTCCTGGCCGCCGGCGACCTGATTCGTGCCCATGCCCTCTACCCCATCCTGCTGCCCCTGATCCTGATCGGCGCCTTGAGCAAAAGCGCGCAATTCCCCTTCCACTTCTGGCTGCCCCACGCCATGGCCGCGCCGACGCCCGTGTCGGCATACCTGCACTCGGCGACCATGGTCAAGGCCGGGGTGTTTCTGCTCGCGCGGCTATGGCCGTCGCTTTCGGGCAGTGAAGAATGGTTCTACATCGTCAGCGGCGCCGGTGCCTGCACCCTGTTGCTCGGGGCGTACTGCGCGATGTTCCAGAACGACCTCAAGGGACTGCTGGCCTACTCGACCATCAGCCACCTCGGCCTGATCACCCTGCTGCTTGGCCTGAACAGCCCGCTGGCCGCCGTCGCCGCGGTGTTCCACATCCTCAACCACGCGACGTTCAAGGCCTCGTTGTTCATGGCCGCCGGCATCATCGACCACGAAAGCGGCACCCGCGATATCCGCAAACTCAGCGGCCTGTACAAGCTGATGCCGTTTACCGCCACCCTGGCCATGGTCGCCAGCGCCTCGATGGCCGGCGTGCCGTTGCTCAACGGCTTCCTCTCCAAAGAGATGTTCTTCGCCGAGACCGTGTTCATCAATGCCACGCGCTGGGTCGAGCTGAGCCTGCCGATCGTGGCAACGATCGCCGGTACCTTCAGCGTGGCCTACTCCCTGCGTTTCACCGTGGATGTGTTCTTCGGTCCGCCCGCGACCGACTTGCCTCACACGCCCCACGAGCCACCGCGCTGGATGCGCGCGCCGGTCGAGCTGCTGGTGTTCACTTGCCTGCTGGTGGGGATCTTCCCGGCCCAGGTGGTCGGCCCGCTGCTCGCGGCGGCGGCGCAACCGGTGGTCGGCGGCACGCTGCCCGAATACAGCCTGGCGATCTGGCACGGCCTGAACGCGCCGATGATCATGAGCCTGATCGCCTTGTCCTGCGGCACCGTGCTTTACCTGCTGCTGCGCAATCAATTCAAGCGCGGACGCTTCAACCGCCCGCCCGTCGTGGGTCGCCTGGACGGCAAGCACCTGTTCGAATGGGCACTGGTCGCCAGCCTGCGCCTGGCCCGTCGCCTGGAGCCGCGGATCGGTACCCGGCGCCTGCAGATGCAGTTGTTCCTGGTGGTGCTCGCCGCCGTGCTGGCCGGCTTGATTCCCATGCTGCACAGCAGCCTGCACTGGGGCGACCGGCCGAAGATCCCCGGTTCGATCGTCTTCGTCACCCTGTGGTTGCTGGCCATCGCCTGTGCCCTTGGCGCGGCGTACCAGGCCAAGTATCACCGTCTGGCCGCCCTGACCATGGTCAGCGTCTGCGGCCTGATGACCTGCGTCACCTTCGTCTGGTTCTCGGCGCCGGACCTGGCCCTGACCCAACTGGCGGTCGAAGTGGTGACCACGGTGCTGATCCTGCTGGGCCTGCGCTGGCTGCCACGACGGATCGAAGAGGTCTCGCCGTTGCCGGGCAGCCTGGGCCGCGCGCGGGTACGGCGGATACGCGACTTGATGTTGTCGACCGTGGTCGGTGTCGGCATGGCGTTGCTGGCCTACGCCATGCTGACGCGCCAGACCCCCAACGACATTTCCTCCTTCTACCTGAGTCGCGCCTTGCCCGAAGGCGGCGGCAGCAACGTGGTCAACGTGATGCTGGTGGACTTCCGCGGTTTCGACACCCTCGGTGAAATCACCGTACTGGTGGCCGTGGCCCTGACCGTGTACGCCCTGCTGCGCCGCTTCCGTCCGCCGAAAGAAAGCCTGCAGCTGCCGGCCCAGCAACGCTTGCTCGCACCGGATGTGGTCACCGACCTGGTCAACCCGCGTCACGCCAGCGACACCGCGCTCGGCTTCATGATGGTGCCGGCGGTGCTGGTGCGCCTGCTGTTGCCGGTGGCGCTGGTGGTGTCGTTCTACCTGTTCATGCGCGGGCACAATCAACCGGGTGGCGGCTTTGTCGCCGGGCTGGTGATGTCGGTGGCGTTCATCCTGCAATACATGGTCGCCGGCACGCAGTGGGTCGAGGCGCAAATGAGCCTGCGACCGCTGCGCTGGATGGGCACCGGACTGCTGTTTGCCACGGCCACCGGCCTGGGTGCGATGCTGGTCGGCTACCCGTTCCTGACCACCCATACCTGGCATTTTTCGTTGCCGCTGCTGGGTGACATTCACCTGGCCAGCGCGCTGTTCTTCGACATCGGCGTGTACGGCGTGGTGGTCGGCTCGACCCTGTTGATCCTCACCGCCCTCGCCCACCAATCGGTGCGTGGCCACAAAACCGCTGCCCAGCCTAAATCCGTTGCCGCCAAGGGAGCCGTCTGATGGAAGAAGTCATCGCAATCGCCATCGGCGTCCTGGCCGCGTCCGGTGTGTGGCTGATCCTGCGCCCACGGACGTTCCAGGTGGTCATGGGCCTTTGCCTGCTGTCCTATGGCGTCAACCTGTTCATTTTCAGCATGGGCAGCCTGTTCATCGGCAAGGAACCGATCATCAAGGACGGCGTGCCGCAGGATCTGTTGCACTACACCGATCCGTTGCCGCAAGCGCTGGTGCTGACGGCGATCGTCATCAGCTTCGCCATGACCGCGCTGTTCCTGGTGGTGCTGCTGGCGTCCCGGGGCCTGACCGGCACCGACCATGTGGATGGCCGGGAGCCCAGGGAATGATGGCGATGACCCACCTGATCGTCGCGCCCATCCTGCTGCCGTTGCTGACGGCCGCGATCATGCTGATGCTCGGCGAGAAGCATCGGCCGCTCAAGGCCAGGATCAATCTGTTCTCCAGCCTGCTCGGGCTGGGCATTGCCGTGGCGTTGTTGCAATGGACGCAAACCACCGGCGTGCCAGGCTCCATCGGCGTGTACCTGCCGAGCAACTGGCAAGTGCCGTTCGGCCTGGTGCTGGTGGTCGATCGCCTGTCGGCGCTGATGCTGGTGCTGACCGGCATCATCGGCGTCAGTGCCCTGCTGTTCGCCATGGCCCGCTGGGACAGCGCCGGTTCGAGTTTCCACGCACTGTTCCAGATCCAGTTGATGGGGCTTTACGGCGCATTCCTCACTGCGGACCTGTTCAACCTGTTCGTATTCTTCGAGGTGTTGCTGGCCGCGTCCTACGGCTTGATGCTCCACGGCTCGGGCCGGGCGCGGGTGTCGTCGGGACTGCATTACATCTCGATCAACCTGCTGGCCTCGTCGCTGTTCCTGATTGGCGCGGCGCTGATCTATGGGGTGACCGGCACGCTGAACATGGCCGATCTGGCGGTGAAAATCCCGCTGGTGTCCGAAGCCGATCGGGGCTTGCTGCACGCCGGCGCGGGGATCCTGGCCGTCGCGTTTCTGGCCAAGGCCGGCATGTGGCCGTTGAACTTCTGGCTGGTGCCGGCCTATTCCTCGGCCAGCGCGCCGGTGGCGGCGATGTTCGCGATCATGACCAAGGTCGGCGTCTACACCTTGCTGCGCCTGTGGACGCTGCTGTTCTCCGCCCAGGCCGGGGCATCGGCGTTCTTTGGCGGGGAGTGGCTGATCTACGGCGGCATGGCGACCATCGTCTGCGCCGCCCTTGCGATCCTCGCCGCGCAACGCCTGGAGCGCATGGCCAGCCTGAGCATTCTGGTGTCGGCGGGCATCCTGTTGTCGACCATCGGTTTCGCCCAGCCGAACCTGGTGGGCGCAGCGCTGTTCTATCTGTTCAGCTCGACCCTGGCGTTGAGCGCGCTGTTCCTGCTGGCCGAACTGATCGAGCGTTCGCGCTCGGCCAACGAGATACAGCTCGAAGATGAAGCCGAACTGCTGCCCCGCCCCCTGGAATCCCTGCATCCTCCCAAAGGCACCAACCTCGACGACGACCAGAAAGCCGTGGTCGGCCAGGTGATCCCCTGGACCATGGCGTTTCTCGGCCTGAGCTTCATCGCCTGCGCCTTGCTGATCATCGGCATGCCGCCGCTCTCCGGGTTTATCGGCAAACTCGGGTTGATCGGCGCCCTGCTCAATCCGCTGGGCCTGGGCAACAGCGGCGACACACCGATTTCCAACGCTGCGTGGGGCCTGCTGGTGTTGTTGATTGTGTCGGGGCTGGCGTCGCTGGTCGCATTCTCGCGCCTGGGCATCCAGCGCTTCTGGACGCCGGCGGAACGACCATCGCCCCTGCTGCGACGCCTGGAATGCGTGCCGATCTTCGCGCTGCTGGGCTTGAGCATTGCGCTGACCTTCAAGGCCGATCCGCTGCTGCGCTACACCCAGGCCGCCGCCGATGCCTTGTACAACCCGCAGCAATACGTGATGGCTGTCCTCGACACCCGCGTCGTACCGAACCCCACGGCCAAGGCGATCCCGCAGGAGGTGCAACCATGAAGCGTCTGTTTCCCGCCCCCTTGCTCTCGCTGGCCTTGTGCCTGCTGTGGCTGTTGCTGAACCTGTCGACCAGCCCCGGCAACCTGCTGCTGGGGGCGGCGCTGGGGTTCTGCGCGCCGCTGATGATGCGCAGGCTGCGTCCGCTGCCGGTGCGCATCCGTCGTCCGGGGGTGATCCTGCGCCTGGTCCTGCTGGTCGGGCGCGATGTGCTGGTGTCCAACCTCGCCGTGGCCTGGGGCGTGCTCAATGCCGGGCGCCGCCCGCCACGCTCGCAATTCATCAAGGTGCCGCTGGACTTGCGCGACGCCAACGGCCTGGCCGCGCTGTCGATGATCACCACGGTGGTACCCGGTACGGTCTGGTCGGAGCTGGCGCTGGACCGCAGCATTCTGCTGTTGCACGTCTTCGACCTGGACGACGAGGCGCTGTTCATCCAGCACTTCAAGGCGACCTACGAGCGTCCGTTGATGGAGATCTTCGAATGAGCCCCTTGCTGGCGAACGCGATCCTGCTGAGCCTGTTCCTGTTTTCCCTGGCGATGATCCTGACCCTGATCCGCCTGTTCAAAGGGCCGTCGGCCCAGGACCGGGTCCTGGCGCTGGACTACCTGTACATCGTCGCGATGCTGATGATGCTGACGCTGGGTATTCGTTATGCCAGTGACACCTATTTCGAGGCGGCGCTGCTGATCGCCCTGTTCGGTTTCGTCGGCTCGTTCGCCCTGGCGAAATTCCTGCTGCGTGGTGAGGTGATCGAATGAATGCGCCCTTGTCGTTGTGGGTGGAAATCCCGGTGGCGATCCTGCTGGTGCTCGGCAGCCTGTTTGCCTTGATCGGCGCCACGGGCCTGCTGCGCATGCAGGACTACTTCCAGCGCATGCACCCACCGGCGCTGGCCTCGACGCTCGGCGCCTGGTGCGTGGCGCTGGCTTCGATCATCTATTTTTCGGCGCTCAAGTCTGCGCCTGTCTTGCACGCCTGGCTGATTCCGATCCTGCTGGCGATTACCGTGCCGGTGACCACCTTGCTGCTGGCCCGAGCGGCGCTGTTTCGCAAGCGCATGGCCGGGGATGATGTGCCGGCTGAGGTGAGTAGTCGGCGTACGGAGAGCGGTAGTTAGACCAAGGATTTGTATCGACTGGACCGGCCTCATCGCGAGCAAGCTCGCTCCCACAGTGGATTTGTGGCGCACACAAAACCTGTGGGAGCGGGCTTGCTCGCGAAGGCGATAGACCTGTCAATGCATCAGCACCGGTCTGCCTCAAATCCAGGCCACCGCCAACAAGCCCGCCCCCAACACCACACACAACGGCGAATAAACCCAGGTGTCGAGCCGGGCAAACTCCGAGCCCTTGACCTCCTTGAAAAAGCCCACCAGCTCCGAATCGCCAATGGCCCGGGCAAACAGCAAGATCGCAATGGCGCTGATCACCCACTGCAACGACCAGTGGTGCAAGGGCGGCAGGCACCAACCCACCCGCCAGCACACCAGCACGGCGATCAACAGCAACGCCCCGGCCACCACCAGCGTGATCCAGCCTCGCGGCTTGAACGCCGGCCTCAGTTTTGTGCTGCCCTCCTGCGGTACTTGCGGGACCGCCGCCACCGCCGCCCACTCGCCACCCAACGCCCAATACACATGCACCAGACTGATCACGGCGAAGATCGTCACCAGCCATTGAGCCAACAGCAAGGTCATGGTCAGGAATCCTTGAAAGGGATTTGAACAGAACATTGTAGGAGCTGCCGCAGGCTGCGATCTTTTGATTTTGCTTTTTCAGACAAGATCAAAAGATCGCAGCCTGCGGCAGCTCCTACAGGGCAGCGGAGACTTTGTCCGCCACGTCCTTGGGCAGCCAGGCGCGCCAGACGTCCGGGTGAGCCTTCATGAACGCCTGCGCTGCCTGGCGCGGCGGCGTATGTTTCTCGCTCATTTCGGCCAGCGCCTTGTTCAGCGGGTCGATCGGGAAGTCGACCTTGGCAAAGAACTCGGCAATCTGCGGATATTGCTTCTGGAACGGAGTGGAGACACCGATCGACAGCTTCGAAGCCAGGGAACGGGTCGGCCGTGGATTGGGGTTGTCGGCATCGGTCAGGGTCTTCCAGGCTTCGGCGTCGAACGCAGGCTCCTCCAGTTGAATCAGCTTGAAGCGGCCGAGCAAAGGCGTAGGCGACCAGTAGTAAAACAGCACCGGCTTGCCACGATGAATGGACGAACTGATCTCTGCATCCAGGGCCGCGCCCGAACCGCTGCGGAAGTTCACGTAGCTGTCGTCCAGGCCGTACGCCTTGAGCTTCTGCTTGTTGACCACTTCCGAGGTCCAGCCGATCGGGCTGTTGAGGAAACGCCCCTTGGTCGGGGCTTCCGGGTCCTTGAACACGTCCTTGTAGCGCGGCAGGTCGCTGACGCTGCGCAGGTCTGGTGCCAGCGGCTTGATGCCCTTGGCGGGGTCGCCCTTGATCACGTATTCCGGCACCCACCAGCCTTCGGTAGCGCCCTTGACCGTGTCACCGAGGCTGACGACCTTGCCTTCGGCTTCGGCCTTGACCCAGACCGGGCTGCGACCGGCCCACTCTTCGCCAATGACCTGGATGTCATTGTTGGCCAGCGCGGTTTCCAGGGTGATGGTGGTGCCCGGCAAGGTATCGGTGGGCAGCCCGTAGCCCTTCTCGACAATGATGCGCAGGACATCGGTGATCAGGCTGCCGCTTTCCCAGTTCAGGTCGGCAAAGTGGATCGGCGCCTGGGCGGCAAACACCGGGGCGGGTGTCACCAGCAAACCGAAAGTGGCCAGGACAGCAGCCAGCAACCGTCGAAATCCGTTCATGCTTTTGCACCTCGTGCTGTTCACAGCAATAGCAGGATGGCCTGGCAGTAGACCGCGAGGCCTCTGAATACTCAGTCCAATGACTGTAGTAGAGGTTCCCGTTTTCGAGGTGCGTGGATCAGTTTTCGGACGTTTCCTGCAAACGCGCCAGCTCTCGTCTGACCATGCTGGCGTAGGGCGCCGGTTGCAGTTGGTAAAGCTGTGACGCCACCCAGTTCAGCCAGGCTCCTTGCAGAAGTGTCTTCTGCCCGAACAGCCGCCGCGCTTCGTCTTGAGCGCTGGCCAGGTTCTGTTCATGGAAGTCGGCGCGGGTCTGGGTCATCACTCGCTGGCCTTGAAGGTCACCAGCTCGCCCTTGCGCCACTTGGCCGCTTTGGCGGTCACGGCCTTGAGGGTCTTGGTCAGGCCTTCCTGCAGCTGTTGATGGGCGGCAAACACCATCACCACGCTGTGACCTTCCTTGAACACGATCCCCTGACCGTCGGCCGTGGTCACGAAGGCGTAATCGCCAATTCCGTAAACCGTCAGCTTGATGTCGCGGAACCTGATGTCCAGCTTGCCGCCTTCGCGACTGGGCAGCACGGAGGCACTGAAATGATCGCCGACCTTGAGCTTGAGTCCGGGTTTGTCGTCCACCACCAGGGCTGACTCGGTGTCGATTTCGGCAATGTAAATGCCTTCAGCGTTCTGTTCGGTGATGTAAACGAAACGTGACTGAAACTGCTTGACCAGCTTTGCGCGCAAATCGCCCAGCACGAACAGGGCATGCATATCGAGATTACTTACTGCCAAGGAAACATCCCCACATCTGAAAAATGGTGCCGTACGCGAAAATAATCGCACAGCCAAAAAAGCGGCAATGCCGAAGGTGTAGCCAGAGAACCCGGATTGAAGTCCTGAATGAGCAGTGCACTCATTCATCACGAAGCTTGAGAAGACTACTGGAACGTCACTCGCGTCGTCCTGACTGGCGTTCGTCACAGGCTGAAGGAAAACGCCCTTCCTGCTGCCAGAAAATTATGGACTATCAACTTCGGGGAAAAATCTCACCAAGAGAACAAATTTTCCTACATATCCTCAGCAAAAAATTGCTTTAGATAAACATCATTCACCCACCAGTCAGGGTGATTCTAGAGCAGCGATGCTCCTGGAGACTAGCCAAAACGACGTACATACGTCGGTAAAACAATGAAAAGGACTTCATATGTGCACACTGACACACTTTGCCTATCCCTTGCTGCCTGACTCGGAAACAACAGCGATCTCGCAGCCGTTGCCGTTCGGCCGTTCTGAACCGCTTCCGGATGTCCCTCCCCGCCTGCGCTTTCAGGTAGTGATGGCGGGTATTGCCTTCTTTCACATCAAGGATATTTCTACAGGCTGTGTAAGAGGTTTCCGAGCCAATCATAACGAAGCCTGCGCCCTCGCCCGGTTCCTTGAATCACAGGGTTGACATGCCCGCCACGCTCATTTTCATCGACGTTTGGTCTGCCCGTCGACTTATCTCAGCCGTCGACGGGCAACTACTGCCATACTGCCCGCCCAATAAAACGGATCCGCAACCAATCGGATTGCGTTGACAACAACAATGTATTTCCAGGGGAAGTCTGCAACGTGACGGAATTTGATATCGGCGAGTTTTTTATCCGGGGTGAAGCCAGAGAAGTCGAGGGTGAATTCCAGGCCGTGATTGTCATGCGCGCCAAACCTCCGCTCAAGACCGTGACCTATCACCAGGTCGAAAAGGATCGCTGGTTCAAAACCCCGGATGTCGCTGCGATTGCGGCCCAGGAATCGGCCAGGGAACTGAAGGCGGCGGTCGATGCCGGGGCACTGAAAGCCTGATAGCCGGATTGGCGGTCTATGCTCTGTGTTGCGTTTGAACATCGTGATCGAACTCCACCCGTGCGGCGCCCTCGAAACCAGGAGACCGCACGTCGCCCCTCGACCCGACTGATGACCTGCAAGGAGATGAAGATGGAATCACCGACACATGACTTGAAAGGCCTGTTCGACCAGCTCGGCCTGGACTCGAGCCAGAAAGCGATCGACGACTTCATTGCCGGCCATTCCCTGCCCGACGACAAGAAGCTCATCGACGCCGAGTTCTGGTCACCGCAGCAGGCCGGCTTCCTCAAGGAACAACTGCGCGAAGACGCAGACTGGGCGCGGGTGGTCGACGACCTGAACCTGCGCATGCACCAGACCCACTGAGCACTTCAATGCAGGCTGTCAGGTCGTTCGGCGTTCAATTGCGCCAACCAGGCAGTCCTGCACTCCTCCGCTTCGTCGCGACTGGAGAACGCCGTGCCCCGGCGCTCGCCATTGAGCAACACCACCCAGCAAACCTTGCGTCCCATGGAGCGCAGATTGGCAGGTACGCCGCTGCCGATCATGACCGCGACATCAACTTTGCCTTGCATGCTGACCTCGAACTTCATTAGCAACCTAATTAATAGGTATGCTAGTTAAATTTTCGACGAGGAAACAGCAAAACGCTGCACAGGTCAGTTGCAGGATTTGTAACAATCCCTCAAGGATGAACACTGTAACTGTGGCGAGGGAGCTTGCTCCCGTTGGACTGCGAAGCAGTCCCTGCTCTTTAGGAAAAAGGAGGGGCCGCTTCGCAGCCCAGCGGGAGCAAGCTCCCTCGCCACAGATTACTTGTTGTTCGCTCCAGCATTAGCGGTTTCTAGCGCGGTTTTTCCGGCTTGTAGCCCAGGCGCAAACCGCCCCAATGCCGGCCCTTGAGCATGATCGGCACCGAGAGGTCGTGCATCAATTCGCCGGTGTCGCGGGTATAGGTTTGCAGCAGCACGGCCTTCTGATGATTGCCGCAGCGGATCCCGGTGCGGTCGGCGAACTTGCGTTTGGTCCGGTTCTGCAAGGCATCGACCTGCGCGTCCCCCGTCAGCGGTTGGCTGAACGCATGGTTGTGGGTCGGCACATAACCCTGCTGGGTGCAGGCGATGGCGAACACCAATCCTTCGTGACGCGGCAACAAGGGTTCCTGGATCGTTGGCAAAACCTGATCTGTGTAGCGGTCGAAACGCGTCTGGTACTTGGTCGGGCTGGTGTTGGGGATGACCTGGTAGTTGCGGTCGAACAGATCGTCCAGGCTGATTCGACCGGCATCGATATCCGCCTCGAAACGTTCTGCAATCCGGCTCGCGCCTTCCCGGGCCAGGTCATAGATCCGCTGGTGATAATCATCCAGCCCCACCTCGGCCAGTCGCTCGCTGATGGTTTCAGCCTGGCCTTCCATTTGCACCGCCGCCTGGGCCAGACGCTGGGTCTGCTGGTCGCTGACCGCCAGGTCGCTGCGCATCTGTTCGATGGCGTGAAACAGGCTGTCGAGCTGTTCACGGTTGGTGTCTGCGCCCTGGGCGATTTCCCCGACCTGGGACTCGACACTGGCCGCCAGACGGGCAATGTTCTCCAGGTGCTGCCCCGTGCGCTCGACCTGCTCGACGCCGGTGTCGAGATCGCTGGACAGTTGGCGGATCTGCTCCACCACCTGCGCGGTACGTTGCTGGATATCGGCCACCATCTCGCCGACTTCGCCCGTCGCGGTCGCCGTGCGCGCGGCAAGCCCGCGCACCTCATCGGCCACCACGGCAAACCCGCGGCCGTGCTCCCCCGCCCGCGCCGCTTCAATAGCGGCGTTCAACGCCAACAGGTTGGTCTGGCTGGCGATGGACTGAATCACCAGGGTCACGCGCTGGATATCATCGCTGCGCAGGCTCAAGGCTTCGATCAGTTCACGGCTGTTGCTGGCGCGTTGGCTGAGCTGGTGCATGCGTGCAATGGACTCGATCAGTTCCGTACGCCCCACCGCGCCGCATTGATGAGCCTCGCTGGCGGCGCTCAGCGCCTGGCGACTGAGCAGCGAGGTGGCGTGTTCGGTGGTAATCATGACCTCGGCGTTGCTGACGATCTGTGCCGCCGCCGAGAGCTGCGATTGCAGTTTTTCCGCCAGTTGCCGAACCGAGAACGCCACCCCGGCGGCCGAGAGCGCGTTATGGCTGGTGGTGTAGGAAAGATCGCGAGTCAACTCGCCGATGGCATCGGGGTTGTCGGGGGAAGCCGCCTGTGGGGTCGCGCGCGAACGCAAGCGAGGCAGCCAGATGATCAGTACGGCCAGGGGCAGGCCAAGGTAGAGCGACCCACCGCCCAGCGTCATGCCACATAACAACAGCATCAGGGCGATGCTTTGCAGCGTCGGTGTCAGCCAGCGGTTTTTCGGCAACAGCACTGGTGCAGGCACTGCCGCAGCCAGAGACCCGTCTCTTGTCATCATCGTCACCCCGGAAAACTTCTAATTGTTGTCATCGCATTAAACGCCAGCATAAGGCCATTATCCATGAGCCTTTAGTCGCGAACCTTGCAGCAGATCAACAGAAGAATCGGGAAATCGCAGACGACAGAAAACAAAGATCGCAGCCTTCAGCAGCACCTACGGAACAAATGTAGGAGCTGCCGAAGGCTGCGATCTTTTCCAGGCAGCCCGGTATAACTGGGCTACCTCACAGAATCAGGCCTGACGCTGGTGCTTGTCGATTTGCTCGTGACGCTCTTGAGCTTCGATGCAGTACTTGGTGGTCGGGCTGATCAGCAGGCGCTTGAGGCCAATCGGCTCGCCGCTGTCGTCGCACCAGCCAAAGCTGTCTTCCTTGATGCGCTCAAGGGCTTGTTCCAACTGAGGCAGCATGCGCTGGTCGCGATCGATCGCGTTCACCAGCCAGGTGCGCTCTTCTTCGACCGAAGCCGCGTCTGCCGGATCGGCCGGGGTGTCCAGGCTTTCGATGGCGATGCGGTTCTGTTCGATGCGCTCATGGGTTTCGACTTTCATGTTCTGCAACAGCTCGGAGAAAAAAGCATGTTGCTCGGCATTCATGTAGTCATCCGCCGGCATGGCCAGCAACTTGTCCTTTGTCATTGATATCTCTATAAAAAAACGTGCATTAAGGCGAATTAGGGAGCGTTCCGGCAGACCTGGGCAGGCCATCGGAAAGGCGCCGTTTGTTCCAAGCGCCACCCGGCACTCAATTTACGAGGGGCGGCAGTCTAAGGCCGACTTGAGGCCTCAGCAACTGAAAAGACAGCGAATTTGTCCGACAAAGCCCTGAAAATGCTCTACGGCAGGCTTTGAGGCGGTAATCGGAGTGCGTTTATAGCAAGAAATTCAATCGAGCGGCTGTATATAGAAGACAAACGGCCTGCACGGGGCCATTTTCCCCGCCTTTTCCCCTGCCATTTGCATGGCTGCGAACCTCAGCTAAGGTTGTCCCTCCCGAAATGGCCATATAAAGGAAAGGACCATGAAGCTGATCGGTATGCTGGACTCGCCCTATGTCAGGCGCGCCGCCATTTCTGCCAAATGCCTGGGAATCACGCTGGAACATCAATCGGTCTCGGTGTTCCGCCACTTCGAACAATTCCGGCAGATCAACCCGGTGGTCAAGGCGCCTACGCTGGTGCTGGATGACGGTGAGGTGTTGATGGATTCGACGCTGATCATCGACTACCTGGAAACCCTGGCCGATAGCAGCCTGATGCCCGTCGAACCGGCTCGGCGCCTGCGCGCGTTGCGCCTGATCGGCCTGGCGCTGGCCGCCAGCGAAAAATCCGTGCAGCTTTACTACGAGCGCAACCTGCGGCCGGCGGAAATTCAGTTCGAGCCTTGGGTGCAGCGGGTCGAAGGACAACTGGTGGCGGCCTGGTCGGCACTGGAGCGGGAGCTGGAAAAGCAGCCGCTGAAGACTGAGGGTGCGATCGAGCAGGACGGCATCACGCTGGCGGTGGCCTGGAGCTTTACCAACCTGGTGGTGCCGGATCAGGTGAGTGCGGCGCAGTTTCCGCGAATTGCCGCGTTCACGGCGTATGCCGAAGGGCTTGAGGTGTTTGTCAGTACGCCGATTGACTGACGGATTCATTTCGCCTCTTCGACCGCCATCGCGAGCAAGTCGGATCGCCGCACCGTCGCTCCCACAGGGAATCACGCTTTCCTGTGGGAGCGGCGGTGCGGCGATCCGACTTGCTCGCGAAGCTTTTATAGCTTCAGTCGAATCAATGCACAAACAACGCAATCAAGATAATGATCGGGATCGGCACGCCGAGAAAGAACAGCAGTAATGAACGCATGGTAGTTCTCCTGGATTAACGAATCGGTGCAGCGGTGACGTAGGTATCGGTTTCCAGATACACCACCGCATCCCGGCGACGACCACCGAAGGTTGCGGCAAGGCTGGCGAAAAACGCACCGGCCAACAGCGCAACGAACATCCACAGCGTGGTCCACGCCGCCACTTTCGCAGCGGTGTCAGCGGCTTGTTGAGCGGCCAGCTTGGCGTCGGCCACGGCCTTCTGGGTGCGGGCATAGACTTCATCGACACGACGTTCGGCGTCGGCCTGAGTGAGGTTGGTCCGTTGCGCGACCAGTTGCGCCAGGTAAGTCCGGTCTTCGGCGGCCAGTTCACCCCTGTTCAGGGAACGCACAAAGATCCGGGTGACGGTGCCCCGGGCCGCATCATCGCTGACGGCAACCGGGCGATCATCACGGAACAGGCTGTCGACGAAGTAACCGTACTCATCGCCTTGGGTATTGCCCGCCGCAGTGCCCACGGCTTGCGTCGCGGCACTGGCCGCACCGCCGACCATGTTCGCCCCGGCCTGCACGCCACCACCGACCAGACTGCTGACCGATCCGGCGACCAGCGTGGCCGTCACCAGCGTCGCCACGCACCAGGCCAGAAAACCATGGGCCGTGTCGCGAAAGTAAACTTCATCGCCGTGCATGTACGCCCACTTCACCCGCAGTCGCCCGGCGATGTAACCGCCAAGCCCCGAAGCGACAATCTGGGTGAAGGCCAGCCAGACAATGGTCGAGATCCCCAGGCCTTTGGCGCTTACGCCTTCATTGGCCCAGGGCGATACCGCCGAAAAACCCAGGCCAAAGCCGAGCAACACCAGGATCAGCGACAACGCCGCCGCGGCAGCGGCACCCGCGAAAATCGCTCCCCAGGACACGCCGGACAGCGTCGTGGACTCGTCCATGGCGGGATAGAAACCGTCAGAGGATCTATTCATAGTTGTATCGCTCCAGGCAGAAAGATGGTGTTACAACTCTTCAAGGAAGGAATTGCAGTCACCGTGCCAGTCACGCACTTTGAATAAATCGTTGCGCTTCAATCGCTTAGAAAGTTTGAACTTCCCAGTCCCATGCAAACTGCAAGGAACAGGTTGAGCCAACGGGTTTTATGCATGGGTTATTTGCGCTTATAGCTTTTATTGCCACTGGGGGTCAGGCAGTAAACGCCGCCTCTTGGCCCGGTACAAAACGAACCGGTGCCACAGGAGCACCCCTGCGTGTCCTGGATAAACGCTTGTGGACGTGCCTGGGTCTGACCGCCGAACATGGCCGAGCAACTTTTTTTCGAGCCGCTGATGGAGCCGTCGTTACACAGGAACAGATCGCCGTCGCAGCGATCGATTCCACCCTTTTTGCCGGAGCAGGGTGTATTGCCAGCCCAGGCAGATGAACTGAACACACTGAACAACAACAGACAAATCGGCATCCAGCCATGGCGGATCGAGTTACGCACAATGCAGCACCCCATTGAAGTTATGGCTCAATGATATCAATGTTGCGAACGGGACCCCGCCCAGATGAAAGTTAATTTATTAAGTCGCGGTTTTTTCTTGGCAAAATGCTCGCAACTTCGTATTGAACTGCAAATCAGGCCAGCCTTATGACCCGCATCTTGACCATCGAAGACGACGCCGTGACCGCCCGGGAAATTGTCGCCGAACTGAGTAGCCACGGCCTCGACGTCGACTGGGTCGACAATGGCCGCGAAGGGCTGGAGCGTGCGGTGAGCGGTAACTATGACCTGATCACCCTCGACCGCATGTTGCCCGAGCTCGATGGCCTGGCGATCGTCACCACGCTGCGGACCATGGGCGTGGCGACGCCGATCCTGATGATCAGCGCACTGTCAGACGTCGATGAGCGCGTGCGCGGCTTGCGCGCCGGCGGCGACGACTACCTGACCAAACCCTTCGCCACCGATGAAATGGCCGCCCGGGTCGAAGTCCTGCTGCGCCGGCAGAACACCGTGACCGCCCAGGCCACCACGTTGCGGGTGGCGGACCTGGAGCTGAACCTGATCAGCCACGAAGCGAGCCGCGACGGTCAACTGCTGACGCTGTTGCCCACCGAGTACAAACTGCTGGAATTCCTGATGCGCAATACCGGGCAAATCCTCTCGCGGATGATGATTTTCGAAGAAGTCTGGGGTTACCACTTCGACCCCGGCACCAACCTGATCGACGTACACATCGGCCGTCTGCGCAAGAAAATCGACCCGCCTGGCAATGTCCCACTGATTCGGACCGTGCGAGGCTCCGGTTATGTCATTGCCGAACCCGTCTAAAGGCTGGCGCTCTTCCAGCAGCCGTTTGCTGGCGCTCTACAGTTCGCTGTTCGTGATCTGGAGCGGGATCCTCATGGGGGTCATGTACTACGAGGTTTCCGCTTACCTGGACAACCTGGCCAAGCACTCACTGATGCAGCGCCAGCACCTGTTTTCGCGCTTCTCGGGCGAGCAACTGGTGGACGCCCTCGCCGTCAGCATGACCTTCGACATCCGCGGCATCGACGCCTATGGCCTGTTCGATGCCCGGCACCATTACCTCAGCGGCGCCCTGCGCTACATTCCGGACGGCTTGCCGCTCGATGGCAAGATCCACATGCTGCGCGACTGCGATGCCTCCGGCGACAATGATGACCAGACGCTGCCCGCCGACAGTTGCGACGCCGTGGCGACCCGCACCCTCGACGGCCGCTGGCTGGTGCTGGTGCGCGACAACGGTTCGCTGTTCGCCGTGACCCGCATCATTCTTCACGCGCTGTTCTGGGGGGTGACCCTGACCATCCTGCCGGGCATCGTCGGCTGGTATCTGCTGCGGCGCCGGCCGTTGCGCCGCATCCGCGGGATCCAGGCCAGTGCCGAAGCCATAGTCGCCGGCGACCTGAGCCGGCGCCTGCCACTGTCCAATCGGCGTGACGAACTGGACATGCTCGCCGCCATCGTCAACGCCATGCTCGAACGCATCGAGCGCCTGATGCACGAGGTCAAGGGTGTGTGCGACAACATCGCCCATGACCTGCGCACGCCCCTGACCCGTCTGCGCGCGCAGCTTTACCGCATGCAGCAGCAAGCCGGCGAAGGCTCGCCGCAGGCCATGCAACTGGACCTGGTGCTGGCCGAAGCCGATACGCTGATGGCGCGTTTCCGTGGCCTGCTGCGGATTTCCGAACTGGAAGATCGCCGGCGCCGCTCCGGTTTCGTGCAACTGGACCCCGTGGCGTTGCTGCAGGAACTGCATGAGTTCTACCTGCCCCTGGCGGAAGACGACGGCCTGGTTTTCCAGCTGCACCTGCCCGCGTCATTGCCACCTCTCAACGGCGACCGGGCGCTGCTGTTTGAAGCCGTGGCGAACCTGCTCAGCAACTCGATCAAGTTCACCCCGCCCGGTGGTGCGGTGATCCTGCGCGGGGTCAATGCTGGCGGGCATACACGAATCGAAGTGCTCGACTCCGGCCCCGGCATTCCCGAGGCGGAGCGTGAAGCGGTATTCCAGCGTTTCTATCGCGCCGAGGCCGGCAATCAAAAGACCGGCTTCGGACTGGGCCTGTCCATCGTCGCGGCGATTGTCAGCCTGCACGGGTTTACGCTGGAGGTGGGCAGCAGCGAACTGGGCGGTGCGCGGTTGGTGCTTGATTGTCGGGAAAGCTTGATACCGCAGACTTGAAAAGCAAAAGATCGCAGCCTGCGGCAGCTCCTACAGGGTTTTGTGTACACCTGTAGGAGCTGCCGAAGGCTGCGATCTTTTAAAAATCTCAACCCGGGTAGTTGGCCCGCAATGCTTGCAATCCACCGGAGTAAATCCCGGTAAACAACGCCTCCACTTCCTCGTTGCTCACACCCACCGGTTCAAACCGCCCGGACCAGGTCACCCGCGCGCCCTCGCCTTGCGCCTGGACCTTGATCGTCGCCAGATAATCAGTCGCCGGAAAGGGTGCCAGCTCAATCGAGTAGCTGTAGGTTCGGCCCGCGTTGTCGAAGGTTTGCAGGCGTTCGATCACCACCGCGCCATCCGCCGTTTGCAGGCTGCGCACGCGCCCGCCGTCACTGAGCTCGCTCCTGGGAATGAACGGCAGCCAGTCCGGCAGCGAGTTGAACCCGCCAATCAATTGCCAGACCTGCTCGGCCGAAGCCGGGATGTCGATGAAGGCTGTTGCAGTTGCCATGAAATGCTTTCTCCAATCAATAAGGTTCAGATGGCCAGGCTGTCGACGACACCGCCGTCGACCCGCAAGGCAGCACCGGTGGTGGCCGAGGATAACGGCGAAGCGATGTAGGCCACCAGATTCGCAACCTCCTCGACGTCCGCCACGCGCTGGATGATCGACGTCGGCCGGGCCTTGCGCACGAACGCATCGGCTTCGTCCCGGGCACTGCGCCCGGATTCGGCCGTGGCGTCCTTGAGCATGTCCTCCAGGCCGTCGGTAAAGGTCGGGCCGGGCAGGATCGCGTTGACCGTCACCCCGGTGCCGGCCAGGCGTTTGGCCAGGCCATGGGACACCGCCAGGTTGGCGCTTTTGGTCACGCCATAGTTGATCATGTCCGCCGGGGTCGCCACGCCGGATTCCGAAGACAGGAAGATCACCCGCCCCCACCCCTGCTTGACCATGCCCGGCGTGTAGTGCCGGGACAGGCGCACACCGGAGATCACGTTGACCTCGTAGAAGCGCGTCCACTCACTGTCCGGGGCGTCGTAGAAATCCACCGTATTGAAGATCCCGAGGTTGTTCACCAGGATGTCTGCCCGTGGTTCGGCGGCGAACAGTTTTTCGGCGCCTTCGGCGGTGCCCAGGTCGGCGGTCACGCCACGCAATTGCGCAGCAGGAACACGCTGACGGATGCTCGCCAGTGCCTGCTCGACCTTGGCCGTATCGCGGCCGATCACCACCACCGTGGCGCCCGCCTCGGCCAGCGCCTGGCTGATGCCCAGGCCGATGCCGGCGGTACTGCCGCTGACAATTGCCAGTTTTCCGCTCAAATCAATCTTCATGTTCAAGCTCCAATGAGGGGCAAGGGCGCACGCTCGGAAACCAGCTTGGCCTCACGCAACGCCTGCCAGAAAGCAGCGGGAATCACCGCCGACAACGCGGCCACGTCTTCGGCAATCCGCTGCGGACGGCTGGAACCAGGAATCACCGCGGCGACTGCCGGGTTAGCCAGCGAAAACTGCAATGCGGCGGCCTTGACGTCGACGCCATGGGCCCCCGCGATACGCTTGATCTGCTCGACCTTGTCGATGATCGCCGGGCCGGCCTTCTGGTATTCGAAGTGCGCGCCACCGGCCAGGATGCCCGAGCTGTAAGGACCGCCGACCACGATTTCGACCTGCTGCGCCAGGGCGGCGTCCATCAAACGCTGCAAGGCGCGATCATGGTCCAGAAGAGTGTAGCGACCCGCCAGCAGAAAACCGTCCGGCTGCGCTTCGCTCAGATCAAGGGTCAGCTCGCAGGGTTCGACCTTGTTCACCCCCAGGCCCCAGCCCTTGATCACGCCTTCCTCGCGCAAGCGTGTGAGCACTTTGAACGCGCCGGTGCGGGCCTGGTTGAAGTACTCCAGCCATTGATCGCCGTAGAAGTCCTGGGCGATATCGTGGACCCAGACGATGTCCAGGCGGTCGGTTTGCAGGCGCTTGAGGCTGTCTTCGATGGAGCGCAGGGTCGCGTCGGCGCTGTAGTCGTTGACGATTTTGTTCGGCAGGCCGTGCTCGAACACCCCGCTCTTCTCGCCCAGGTCACGGGCGGCGGTGTCTTCGACTTCATCGAGGATCACCCGGCCGACCTTGCTGCTCAGTACATAGTCGTCGCGGTTGTAGCGGGCCAATGCGGCGCCGAGGCGAATTTCCGACAGGCCGGAACCGTAGAACGGCGCGGTATCGAAGTAACGCACGCCGGCGTCCCAGGCGGCATGGACGGTGGCCATCGCCTCGTCTTCGGGAATGGCGCGGAACATGTTGCCCAGTGGGGCGGTGCCCAAACCCAGCGCGCCGGGCAGTTTGTCTTTCAAGCTCATGGATAAGTCCTCTTGAGTATCAGGTCAACCTGTGGGAGCCGGCTTGCCGGCGATGGCGCCGGAACAGCCGAAGCAGGTGTCGCCTGACGAACCGCTATCGCCGGCAAGCCGGCTCCTACAGAAGGGCCACCTCGTTGCAGGTGACCGTTGAGCCGATCCTAGATTGCGAGCATCGGACCGTCCAAGACATAATGTGCAGCACTTGAGTCCCTGAAGGTCTGACATGATCGACATCCGCCAATTGCGCTACTTCGTCGCCGTCGCCGAGGAAGAACACGTCGGACGCGCCGCCGAACGCCTGCATATTTCCCAATCGCCCCTGAGCCGGCAGATCGCCCAGCTCGAAGAACGCCTGGGCCTGACCCTGTTCGAGCGCAGCCAGCAACGCATTCGCCTGACCCGCGACGGCCAGACCTTCCTCGCCGAAACCCGCGCCCTGCTGACCCACGCCAATCGCCTGGAATCCCTCGGCAAACGCCTGGGGCGCGGCGAGGAAGGCGGCCTGTGCATCGGCTACATCGAAAATGCCATGCACGCCGGCGTGCTGCCCAATGCCTTGCGCGTGCTGCGGGTCAACCGGCCGAACGTACACGTGGCGCTGTACAACCTGCGCTCGGCCGAACAACTCGAAGGCTTGCGCCAGCGTAGCCTGGACATCGCCCTGGTCAGCGAACCACCGGCCGAAGACGACCCGGACCTGTTGGGTTTTCAGGTGCTGGACGACCCGATGCTGCTGGCCCTGCCCGAGCACCATCCGCTGGCACAACAGGCCGTGCTGACCCCGGCAGACCTCGCCGGTCAGGAGTGGATTGGCGTGCAACACCAGAATGTCGCCAGCCGCGAAAACTTCGTCAGCGCCTGCATCCGCGCCGGCTTCACTCCGGATATCCGCATGGAAGCCACCGGCCCGTTCACCGCCATGGCACTGGTGGCCTCGGGACTGGGCATCGCCATGATCCAGAAAGGCTTGAGCCGCAACGCACCGCCGGGCGTGGTGCTGCGGGAAGTGCCGTGGATTTCCCTCACCCGACCGCTGTGGGCGGCGTGGCACCGGATCAATTTGCGGCCGTTGGTGGAGACTTTCCGCAAAATGTTGACCGAGCCTGAATCCACCCCATGAACCTGTGGGAGCGGGCTTGCTCGCGAAGGCGTCGGCATTGCCAGCAATGTTGTCGACTGGCACACCGCTTTCGCGAGCAAGCCCGCTCCCACAGGTTTCGTGCCCAGCCCAAAGCCATGTTTTTGTCGTGACAACCGCATATTAAACATCGACTGACCGCCCTTGTTTAACGGCTGTCAGCGTAACTTGATGAAAGCTACAGCGCCTTGCGTCATTGCCTACGGTTACGCCGGAATCCGCCGGCTTACGCGCCATGAGTCCGGGCTTTATCGTTAGCCGGTCGCTGAAAAACAGCGATCGGGTTTGATAGCCCGGAGTACTGCGCGTAGCGCCACTTCAAGCAGTTGCTGCTTTTATGGTCGTCATGCTCGGTGAACTGGCGGTAAACCGGGCACTGGATAACCTCGATCCCCCTTAAGCCCGCGCAACACCCTGTATTGGAATCACCTGCACTGTAGGAGCTGCCGCAGGCTGCGATCTTTTGATCTTGCTTTTCTACAATCAAGATCAAAAGATCGCAGCCTGCGGCAGCTCCTACAGAAAAGCGTGTTCAACCAAGGCCGGGCACACCCGCCAATCCGCGCTTTTATTGCAAGGATCGTTTGATTTCGGTGCTTTACTGGAAAGACCGCAAACCCAGCGAGCCCGCCACCATGAACCGCAACGACCTGCGCCGCGTGGACATGAACCTGCTGGTGATTTTCGAAACCCTGATGTTCGAGAAGAACCTGACCCGGGCCGGGGAAAAACTGTTCCTCGGTCAACCTGCTGTCAGTGCGTCGCTGGCCAAGCTGCGCGATCTGTTCGACGACCCGCTGCTGGTGCGCAACGGTCGGAGCCTGGAGCCGACCCCGCGGGCGTTGCAGATTCTCAAGGAGTTGCAGCCGGCGATGGACACCATTTCCGGGGCAGTCAGCCGGGCCAAGGATTTCGAGCCCTCCACCAGTCGCGAGGTGTTTCGCATCGGCTTGTCCGACGACGCCGAATTCGGGCTCTTTCCGCCGCTGCTCAAGCAGATTCGCGAAGAAGCGCAGAACGTTGTGGTGGTGGTGCGCCGGGTGAATTTCCTGCTGATGTCGTCGATGCTGGCCAGCGGCGAGATTTCCGTCGGTATCAGCTACACCACGGAATTGCCGGCCAACGCCAAGCGCAAGAAATTGCGCGACCTGAGTGTGAAGATCCTGCGCGGCGATGACCGGCCCGGCCCGTTGACCCTCGACGAGTTCTGCGAACGCCCTCACGCACTGGTGTCGTTTTCCGGGGATCTGAGCGGTGCCATCGACAATGACCTGGCCCGCATCGGCCGTTCGCGCCGGGTGGTGCTGGCGGTGCCACAATTCGCGGGCTTGCGGGCCTTGCTGGCGGGTACCGACATGCTCGCCACCGTACCGGATTATGCGGCCAGTGCGCTGATCGAAGGCAGCAGCCAGTTACGGGCGGACGATGCGCCCTTTGAAATCAACCTGTCCGAACTGTCGATGGTCTGGAACGGGGTCAGCGATAACGATCCGGCAGAACGCTGGTTGCGTTCGAAAATTGCACAGCACATGGCGGTGCCACCGTCGGGGCATTGATCGACTGCAGGAGCACCGGTTCGGATTCGCGCAGGTACACCGGCATGTCGGTCACCGGTGGCATGGCCGGAATCTCGAAGTACATCTGCACCACCCAGCCGCGGTGGTAGCTGGCATGGTTGACCACATGCATCAGCATCGCGCCGGCGCTCATGGTGCCGCTTTCGCCCGAGACAAAGGTGAACTCCACAGGCTTGTCCAGGGAGGCATCGGTTTGCCGGGCGCTCCAGTCGCAGTACCAGCGGTCGATCTCTTTTTGCGCCTGGCGCAGTTCCGACAGGTCGGCATGCAGCAGATCGTGCGAGGTCTTGAAGCCATGTCCCCGGCCTTCAAGGTGCGCCCGCCAGATGCAATCCACCACGTAGACATGATTGAGGGTGCCGATCATGTTGTTGAACACCGACACCCGTTGTTTTTTGACTTCGCCCGGAGGAAGCGCCGCAAGGCTGTCAAACAGACGCTGATTGGCCCAGCGTTTGTAATCGGCCAGCAGGCAGGCAGTGCGTACGGTGATCATCAGAGTTCTCCGATGGCAGTAAGCGCACTCCCTAGCATAGACCCGATGCCTGCAAGGCAGGGCCAGCACTGATCATCGGTCGTCGAGGCGTTTCACCACGTACTCGGCAAGCGCCAGGCAACTGGTCAGCCCCGGCGACTCGATGCCAAACAGATTCACCAGCCCCGGCACGCCATGTTCGGCGCATCCGCTGACGAGAAAATCGGCGGCCGGCTCGGTCGGCCCGCTGATTTTCGGGCGAATGCCGCTGTAGGCCGGTTGCAGGCTGTTGTCCGGCAACCCCGGCCAATAACGGCGGATCGCCTGATAGAAGCCCTCGGCCCGGCGGGGTTCGACGCGGTAATCAATGTGCTCGACCCATTCGACATCCGGACCGAAGCGCGCCTGCCCGCCCAGGTCCAGCGTCATGTGCACGCCCAGTCCCGCACTCTCCGGAGCCGGATACACCAGGTGCCGAAAGGGTGCCCGGCCGCTGAAACTGAAATAGCTGCCCTTGCACAGATGCGCCTGGGGAACGCACTGTGCAGGCAGGCCGACGATAGCGCGCGCCACCTCGGGAGCGGACAGCCCCGCGCAGTTGATCACTTCGCGGCAGCGCAGGGTCATGGGTTGGCTGCCGCCCATGTGCAGTTCGAAGCCCTGATCGATGCACAGCGCCGACAGCAACGGCGTGTGCAAGGCCAGCGTCGCACCGAAGCGCTCGGCGTCGCCCTGAAGTGCCAGCATCAGCCCGTGGGAATCGACGATGCCGGTAGAGGGCGACCACAGAGCCGCGACGCAGGACAACGCCGGCTCGAGCTCGCGGGCCTGTGCGCTGTCGAGCCATTGCAAGTCATCGACACCATTAAGCCGCCCTTGCTCCAACAGACGCTGCAACGCCGAGCGCTGTTGCACATCGGTGGCCACGATCAGCTTGCCGACGCGCCGGTATTCAACGGCGTGCTCATCGCAAAAAGCGTAAAGACGCTGCTTGCCCTCCACGCACAGTTGCGCCTTGAGGCTGCCTTCCGGGTAATAGATACCGGCATGAATCACCTCCGAGTTGCGCGAGCTGATGCCCGTGCCGATCCCCGCCCCGGCCTCGACCACCAGCACGTCCCGCCCGTTCATGGCCAGGTGCCTGGCCACCGCCAACCCGACGACTCCGGCCCCGATCACCACGCTTTGAATATCGACGTTCAACGACCCTGCCTCCCACACCTGTTCTCGGCGGCGACGCCTCAGAGCTCTCCTCACGGAACTCTCGTCGACTGCCACGTATCCTAAACTATGTGATACATCCCTTATGCTTCATGCAGTCGGAGGACACCGTCATGCGCCGCCTATTTATCATCTCTGCACTGGTACTTTGTTTGCCCGCAGGTTCGGCTCTGGCCAAAGTGGATGCCGGTGACGTCGCCACTTCCGCCGGGGTTTCCGCCTCGCTGTACTCAACGTTCAAAGACCACAAACTCATGATTCCCGCCCGGGATGACGCCTCCAGTTTCGTCGCCAGCGGCGGTGCGATTCGTGGTGCTTATCTGGAAGCGGTGTTGAAAAAGATCCGTCAGGACAATCCCGCCCTCAACAACGCAAGCGACGAAGACCTGGCCCGCGCCATCCTCGTCCAGGATGGCGTTGCCACCGATCACTGAAGACCGTCATCGCCAGCGGTAGGGCTTGTGACACCGGGATAGCGTTTCCAGCCCTGCCTTGCGTGCGTGCCAGTGGACATGCGTGCCCACCCGGCCACGAGCTGCGCGTTGATACTCACCCCGCCGCACACCACGATCACCACGTCATGAGCATCGGCAATCGCCGGGTGATCCAGGTAGGCGATCGCCAATGAAACGCCGCACGCCGGCTCGACCATCTGACGCAAATCATTGGCGTAATGCACCACGCCCATGATCGCCTCATCATCACTGAGCACCACGCACTCATAGGGAAAATCGCCGATGTGCCTGACCGGCCAGGCGGCCGCTTGCGCGGCCCCCAGGGACGTGGCAACCGTATCGATTTTCGGCAATCTGACCGGGTGCCCGACCGCCACCGCCGCGGCGAACGACGCCGCGCCTTCGGTTTCGCAGGCGACGATACGGCAATCGGTGTGCCGATGACGAATCAGGCCGGTGAGCAACCCGGCCAGCAAGCCCCCGCCGCCCACCGATGCCACCAGAACATCCACCGGCGGGCAGTCGGCAAGGATTTCATCGACCATCGTGCTATGCCCTTCCCACAACACCGGATGGTCGAAGGCCGGCACGAATTCGCTGCGTGGGTCCTGGGCGAGTTCCCGGGCCCATTGATTGGCTTCGTCCCAGACCTTGCCGTGCTCGATCACCTCGGCGCCGGTCTTGCTGATCCGCGCCCGGGTGCTGTGCGGGGTGGTGTGCGGCACCACGATGCAGGCCTTGAGCCCCAGGCATGCGGCGGCCATGGCCGTGGCCAGTCCCGCGTTACCGCCGGAGGGACAGACCACCTTGCGCTTGCCCTGCTGCGCCGCCCGGCTGCACAGCAAGCCGATGCCGCGTATCTTGAACGAGCCGCCAGGTTGCAGGTTTTCCAGTTTCAGCCAGATACGGCGGGTCGGGGTCGACAGGCCGGGGTGCAGGATCAAAGGTGTGCGGATGTGAAGCATGTCGGTTCCTGTTACACGCCACCGGCTCGCCGAACAGGTCGACGAGCCAGCGGTGAACGGTCCTCTCATGCAAGTTTAGTTCACCCGGTCCGGGGACAGTCTCAGCGATAACGCGGCGCCGCCACGCGATTGCCAAACAACCCGGACAGCGTCTTGCGCTGGGCTTCGTGACGATCCCACTGGCTGCCATCGTGCAGGCCCGGGATGGTCACCGTTTCACCGGCCGCCAGGCCCACGAGCGCGGCATCAACCATGTCTTCGGCGGACATTACGATCTCCTGTGGCAGGTTTTCCACCGGGTTGCCGGCCTCGCTCCAGAAATCGGTGGCGGTCGCCCCCGGCAACACCGCCTGGACGCGCACGCCTTTGTCCGCCAGTTCATGCTGCATCGACTGGCTCAGGGCCAGGACAAACGCCTTGGTCCCGCCGTACACGCCGTTGAGGATTTCCGGGGCGATGGCGACGATGGAGGCGATATTGACCAGAGTGCCGGTGCCCCGGGCGACGAAACCGGGTACAGCGGCGTAGGCCAGGCGCATCAACGCCGTCACGTTGAGACTGACCATCGCGTCCATGTCGTCCACGGGACTGGCCAGCAGCGGCATGACGCCACCGACCCCGGCGTTGTTGACCAGCAAGGTGATGCTGGCGTCGTTGCGCAGGATCTGTTCGACCCGCAGCGAATCCGCCTTGTTCGTCAGGTCGGCGGCCACCACCTCCACGCTGCGCCCGGTCTGGTCGCTCAGATGGTTGGCCAAGGCATTGAGTCTGCCCCGGCTGCGGGCCACCAGGATCAGGTCGTAACCCTGGCGGGCCAGGCGGTCGGCATACACCGCGCCGATGCCCGAAGAAGCGCCGGTGATCAGTGCAGTGCCTTTGGATGAGAGAGCCATGGTGCAATTCCTCTAAGGTAAGGCGAGAGATTCGCCGGGTGCCGTCCGTTATAAAGGGACTTACGCCTGTCTCAAATGACGTTTAAAGTACGTTTTTCGGACATACCGTTTGAGGACAGGCCGATGATCAGCGTGGCGTTCGTGGTTTTCGAGGGTTTCCAGTCCATGGCGCTGGCCGCCATGCCGGTGTTCGAATACGCCAATTTCAGTGCCGCACAGACCCTGTATGACGTGCGCGTGCTGTCGGAAAACGGTCACACCCTGCGCGCCTCGGGTGGCTTGAGCGTTTGCACCGAGGCCTTCGACGGGCGCGTGTTCGACACCGTCATCGTGGTCGGTGGCGACTCGATCGTCGAACAGGCGCCCGAAGCCGTGCTGGACTACCTGAAGGCCAGCATCCACAGCGCGCGCCGCACCGCGTCGATCTGCTCCGGGGCGTTCGTCATGGCCCAGGCCGGCTTGCTCGACGGACGGCGGGCCACCACCCATTGGGCCTACGCCCGGGAACTGCAGGCGCGGTTTCCGGCGATCAAGGTCGAGGCGGATCGCATCTACGTGATCGACGGTTCGATCTGGACGTCCGCCGGCATGACCGCGGGTATCGACCTCGCACTGGCCATGGTGGAAAAGGACCACGGCGCCGAGCTGGCCCGGGCCGTGGCGCAGAAACTGGTGATGTACCACCGCCGCGCCGGTGGCCAGTCGCAGCATTCGGCGCTGCTGGAACTGGCGCCGAAATCCGACCGCATCCAGACCGTGCTCGCCTACGCCCGGGAACACCTCGCCCAGCCCCTTTCGGTGGAGCAACTGGCACAAGTGGCCAACCTCAGCCCCCGGCAATTCAGCCGGGCGTTTCGCGCCGAAACCGGGCAATCGCCGGCCAAGGCCATCGAGAACCTGCGTCTGGAAGCGGCGCGACAGATGCTCGAGCGCGGACGCCTGACCCTCGACCAGATCGCCCTGGAAACCGGGTTCACTGACCGCCGACGCATGCGCGAAACCTTCCTGCGGGTGTTCGGACAACCACCCCAGGTAATCCGGCGCAATGCGCGGGCGGAGGTGATTTGATCGCTCCCTCGCTCTGCGTGGGAACCCTCGGTATCTACACTGAACATACCGGAGGTCTTTTTTGGAGGCGCCATGAAAATCTCGGCCAAACTGGCGTTTTTCGCCGTCGTCAGCACCCTCGCCTACCTCGCCCTGGCGATCTGGGGACTGGGCGGTTTCGCGGCTTACTTCAGCCACGGCTCACTGGTCGTCGTTGCCCTGGCCACCCTGGTCATGGCCGTCGCATCGCTGTTCACCGAGGTCAACCTGAGTTCGGGAGAACGCGAAGACCGGGCCAATCGCTGGGTCCTCCCGGTCTTCGGTGTGATCGGCGTGCTCAGCGGCTTCCTGCCGGCCTATACCGACCGCATCGATTTCTGGACCTTTGGAGGTGAAGGCGTGCGCTGGCTCGGGGCACTGTTGTTCATCGCGGGCGGCGCGCTGCGGTTGTGGCCGGTGTTTGTGCTGGGCAAGCGCTTCAGCGGGCTGGTGGCGATCCAGCCGGGGCATCGACTGGTCACAGAGGGCATTTACCGGCGCCTGCGCAACCCCAGTTACCTGGGGATGATGGTCATCGCCGTGGGCTGGGCGCTGGCGTTTCGCTCAAGCGTCGGCCTGCTGCTGGCGGCGTTGACCCTGATCCCGCTAATCGCCCGGATTCACTCGGAAGAAGCCTTGCTCAGGGCGCAGTTCGGCAGCGAATACGAAGCCTATTGCGCCCGCACCTGGCGGTTGGTTCCTAAAATTTACTGAATCAGACACAAAAACCTGTGGGAGCGGGCTTGCCCGCGAAAGCGATTTTTCAGTCCCATCGATGCTGGATGTGCCGACGCCATCGCGGGCAAGCCCGCTCCCACAGGGGTTAGTGTTGTTTACACAGATTTCAACCGAATCGAACCATCGGCATCCACCTTAATCCGCACCGAATCATATCCCGCTAACGTCCCATGCAACGTCTCGATCGGCCGCTCATGGGTCGCCGTGACAATCATCAAATCCGCCCCCGCCGCTTCAGCCGCCAGAATCCCCACCGTGGCATCTTCAAAAACCAGGCACTGCCCAGGCTCCACGCCCAGGCGCCGGGCCGCGAGTCGGTAACCCGCGGGGTCAGGCTTGCCGGCCGTGACGTCCTCGGCCGTCACCAGCACCCCAGGCTCGGGAACCCCCGCCGCCGCCATCCGCCGCAGCGCCAGTTCCCGTGGGGCGGAGGTGACAATGGCCCACTGCCTGGCCGGCAAGGACCGGAGGAATTTCGCCGCGCCCGCCACTTCGAATACCCCGTCGACGTCGTCGATTTCCGCTTTGGTGATCCACGCGGCTTCGGCCTCGGCATCCACCCCGGGCAAGCCCAGGCGCCTGATGGTGTCGATGGCGCGGGCACCGTGAATGGTCGGCAGGAAGGATCCGACATCGACCCCATGGCGCACGGCCCAGGTGGTCCAGACCCGCTCGGCAGCGGCAATGGACGTCAGGACGGTACCGTCCATGTCGAACAGAAAGGCACGGTAAGTCGAGTTGAATACAGGGTGATCGGACAAGGAAAGGACCTCGCAGCTGCCGGACGGATTTGCCCGGCAATGTAGCATCTGCGAACGGCTCAGTTGAGTCGTTTGGACTTGAAGGTCTGGCTCACACAATCGAGCAGCCCACCGATCATCCAGGGCTTCTTGATAAACGAGACCGCGTGCCGCACGCCGGAGCTTTCAGGAGTTTCGAAACCGGACATGATCATGATCGGCTTGTCCGGCCAGCGATCGCCGAACTGGTTGGCCAGGTCCGCGCCATTGAGCGTGCCGGGCATGGTGATGTCTGTCAGCAGCATGCCCACCTGCGGCGCATGCTGTTCCAGATAGATGGCTGCCGCGTCCGCACTGGTGTGCGGCTCGACGACAAAACCCTCCTCCTGGAGAATCTCACAGAGAAACTCCAGGATCAGCGGGTCGTCCTCGACCACCAGAATCAACCCGCCAGGACGATGTCCGTCCGCCGTCGGTACTCGACTCATGACCGTGCCGCTCCCTGATTGCCTCAATGATTTCGCGGAATTGGATCCGCTGCCTAAAGGTATGAGCAGCGCAAACCGCGGAAATTCATTTTTGATACACCCCGGTGACCGGCATCACGCGTCCGGATCAATCATCGATGTCTTTTTTCGGGGCTCAGGTCGTTCGGGGCGACAAAAAACCTGTGGGAGCGGCGGTGCGACGACTCGACTTGCTCGCGAAGGCGTAGTGTCAGTCGCCATCAATGTTGACCGATACGCCGCTTTCGCGAGCAAGTCGAATCGTCGCACCGCCGCTCCCACAGGGGGTTTCGGTTGTTTGGGATTACTGCGACATCGCGTCCTTTTTCATCGCATCCTTGGACATCGCATCTTTTTTCATCGTGTCCTTGGACATTGCATCCTTGGACATGCTGCCTTTGGACATGGCGTCCTTGGACATCGAATCGGTTTTCTTCATCGCATCTTTCTTCATCGCATCCTTGGACATCGAGTCCTTGCTCATGCTGTCGTTGCTCATGGTGTCAGCTGCAAACACGGAGGCAGCGCCAACGGCCAGACACATGGACAGTACAACGGTGGTCAATTTTTTCATGATGAAACTCCTTGGAGCGTGGGTTGTGGTTGTGTGCAATGCCCAGGCATCCGTCAGCTGCCACCGAACCAGTTGTAGCCCTGGTCTTCCCAGTAGCCGCCGCTGTAGGTGTTGCTGACGAAAATCGCCTGAATGTGTTTGGGGTTCTTGTAGCCAAGCTTGGTGGGCATGCGCAGCTTCATCGGGAAGCCGTATTCGCGCGGAAGCACCGTGCCGTCCCAGGTCAGCGCCAGCAGGGTTTGCGCGTGCAGCGCCGTGGCCATGTCGATGCTGGTGTAGTAGTCGTCGGCGCATTTGAAGCCGACGTACTTGGCGTCGGTGTCGGCGCCGATGCGCTTGAGGAAATCGCTGAAGCGCACGCCGCCCCACCGTCCGATCGCGCTCCAGCCTTCGACGCAAATGTGCCGGGTGATCTGCTCGGTCTGGGCCATGGCACGCAGCTCATCGAGACGCCAGCTGCGTTTGTCGGCGACCAGGCCGCTAACCTCCAGGCGATAGCTCTCCTCCTCCACTGTCGGTGCCTCGTCGATGCCGTAAAAGGCATTGAAGGGAAACGGCCGGGTGATCATCGATGCCGGATAGGTCGGCGCCATGGCGTTGGGGTTGAACAGCCAGCCCTGTACCCGGTCATTGAAGCGCGACATGGACGACAGCGCGGTGTCGACGCTTTCGTTGTCGGTGATGTTGCAACCGGACAACATGGCCACGCCACCGAGGGTCAGGCCGCGCAGCAGGAATGAGCGGCGCGAGCGGTCTGCGATTTGCGGGGCGAGGATCTTGCGGGCGTCGGTGAGGATCGAAGATTCGTCCAGCCCGGGGATCTGAATGCGCTTTTTCATGCTTGCTCCTTGCGGCCGACGATCATGGCCAACAGTGTTTTGGGCACCAGCGCGACCATCAGCAGATGCACCGCCACGAAGGCCACCAACAGCGCCATGGCGAAGAAATGCACACGGCGTGCGCCTTCGTAACCGAACATCAATTCACGTAGCAGCGGAAACTGCACCGACTTCCACAACACCAGTCCGGAGAGCACCAGCAGCGTGATGTCGACTATCACGAACAGGTAGGCGACGCGTTGCACCTGGTTGTAATGGCTGAGGTCGGCGTGCCCGAGTTTTCCGCGCAAGGCGGCCCACAGGTCCTGCAGCACGCCCTTGGGCGAAACCGGGAAGAAGCGCCGCTTCAGGCGCCCGCTGAACAGGTTGAAGGCCAGGTAGATCAGGCCGTTGATCGCCAGGAACCACATCGCCGCGAAATGCCATTGCAGCGCGCCACCGAGCCAGCCGCCGAGGGTGATCGACTTGGGAAAACTGAATTCGTAGATCGGCGAGGCGTTGTAGATGCGCCAGCCGCTGGTGACCATCACCAGCACCGCCAGGGCGTTGAGCCAGTGGGTCAGGCGTAGCCAGCGTGGATGACTGGCCTTGGGTGAAGCAGTTGACTGCGACATGTCCGGCTCCCGTGTGTTGTTGTTCGTTGGGGCCGAGTATGGGAGCAGGAAGATCGCCAAATCCTCACGTAAAGTTAAATTAAACGTGATAACTCGTACTCGATAACCTGTGGCAGAACCTGTGGGAGCGGGCTTGCTCGCGAAGAGGCCGTCAGCTTCAACATCTACATTGACTGAGACACCGCCTTCGCGGGCAAGTCGGATCGCCGCACCGCCGCTCCCACAGGGCTCTATGGCGGTCCGTCGGTTGTGCAATTATGGTTAAATGCCGCCCCCGCAAATTGCCGACCCAGACCAATGAACGCAGACGCCCTCTCCACCCTTCACGACCACCTGCTGACCGCCCTCGCAGCCGCCCCTGCCGAAACCCGTCGCCTGTTCCACGGTCGTGGCCGCTGCTGGCCGGGGCTGGAGCAAGTGACCGTGGACTGGTTGCAAGGCGTGGTGTTGGTGGCGTTGTTCAAGGAGCCTGAAGCCGGGCAACTGGAAGACCTGAAGCAGCGGCTGATGGCAATCACCCAGTCTGATCAGTGGGCGCAATCCGGCGCCCATACACTGTTGCTGCAACATCGCTACCTGCTGCAAAGCACCACCGAATGGCTGCTGGGCGAAGTCATCGAAGAAATGACCATCACCGAGGGTGGCCTGAAATACCGGGTCGACCTGGGCCGCAAGCAGAACACCGGGCTGTTCCTCGACATGCGCTACGGCCGCGACTGGGTCCGCGCCCATGCACAGGGCAAGCGAGTGCTGAACCTGTTCGCCTACACCTGCGGCTTCTCGGTAGCGGCCATCGAAGGTGGCGCGAGCCACGTGGTCAACCTCGACATGTCCAGCCCGGCCCTGAGCCGTGGCCGCGACAACCACCGGCTCAACGGCCACGACCTGGGCAAGGTCACGTTCCTCGGCCACGACCTGTTCAAGTCCTGGGGCAAGGTGATCGGCAAGGGGCCGTACGACCTGGTGATCATCGACCCGCCGTCGTTCCAGAAAGGCAGTTTCTTGCTGACCAAGGATTACCAGCGTGTGCTGCGCCGCCTGCCGGAATTGCTCAGCCCTGAAGGCACGGTGTTGGCCTGCATGAACGACCCAGCGTTTGGGGCGGACTTCCTGATCGATGGTGTGACTCGTGAAGCGCCGGGTCTGCGGTTTGAGCAGCGGCTGGAGAATCCGCCGGAGTTTCCGGATGCGGATGTTGGGTGTGGGTTGAAGGCGTTGGTGTTCAGGCTGGGTAAATAAGAGATTTTTCACGTCACGGATCAACATCGTCCCCTCACCGCTTACCAAACAGCTTTTGTAAAAACGAAGGTGTTCTGGGTTCTCTCCGGGCTGAGGGAGTCGGCTCGGTGGCAAAAGCTCTGGAGGCTCGTCCAAGTCTATTCGAAGGTCCGGCTTTCCTTGATTCGATTTTCCTTGATTCGGCATTCCTGGATTCGGATTCTTTGATTCGGACTTGCTGGGCCGTCAGCCCCGTAGCCTCCATTTTAAAGATGATATTCATTCCTTCGTTGTCGCCCCAACGTTCTTTCGAAGCCTCCCAAACGCCCTGTTCTTTCAAGTACCCGATCAAATCGTTGAAGTCACGCTTGAACGCATTCACAAGACGCGAGTACTCCTCAGGCGAGTCAATGGAACTCAATCGCAGTGTTGAATCAAATGTCGAACTTTCAGGAATCGGGACATAGCTCACTGACTGTTGTTGCGGAGCGATTTCACGAATCATCGCCTCGACGTCGATTGATGACTCGGGTTTGTAGTGCCCGGAATGGTTGGTGATAACGAATCTTGACGAGTCCTGTTCGTCAACCTTCAACACCCCGGCAAACTCTGGCAGGCCCATCTCGGGTTGTATGCCCATGTGCTGAAAATACAAATTTGTAAAAAGACGGAGCTTACGATCCTGATCGCGAAACAGGGCAACCGCTTTCCCAAATGAACTAGGTTCCCACTCAGAACTTTCCCCCTCGATTACTTTCAATCCGCGGCCATAAACGGGTCCGACACTCACGAAAGTGCTTTTATCTTCACTCCAAATCAGTTCTTCGAACCACCCTGTTCCAATACTTTGGGCAATGGGGTTAACAATATCGTTAATAAAAATGTCCACCGGAATTTTTAAAGTGCCTTGCCAGTCGTAGAAGCTGACGGGATTGTTTCCAACCATTTGATAGACATTAAGACCATCTATGTTCCCCGCAGGATCGGGACAAATCCAGCGCTGCAACCACGGTACGTAATACCGGTAGCCATAGTAATAAAGCCCGGTTGCATCCCGTTCCTTACCCGAGTAGCGCATGGTTTTGTACTGCGCCACCAACGCACTTTTCCCCGCCCAACACGCCGTGCCGCCAAAGGGATAATAGTGTTCCTGGGTCAGCACACCCGCCTCATCGTCCAGTTCCAGAGTACTGGAGCCGAGGTGATCGCCGAGGCTGTAACGCAGTTGATCGTCGTGAGCACCTTCGGGCCAGTGCAATGCCCGAACATTGCTACGCCCGGCTTCGATGCTGATGACGTGATGTTCTTCACCATCGGCCTGGCGGTGGATTTCCAGACTGGGGAGGTAACGGACTTCGGTGCGCAGGGTTCGACCGCTGCTTTGGGCGAACCCCACTTTGCGCAAGCGATGGCCGGGGCGGTCGTAGCGGTAGCATTCGTAGTCGTCGGGCTCGGTTTGGCGCTGGACCAAGGTGACCTGGCTCAACTGGTTGCGCAGGTCCCAGGTCATGGCTTGGCCACGCTGCAGTTCCCGTTGATTGCCGCAGGCGTCGAAGCCCATGGCAATCTCGGGTTCTCCTGGCAATGAGCCGTCGCCCCGTTGTGCCAGGCTGCGATTGCTTCGGGTCGAGGTGAACATCGAGAAACCGGGGGCGTCGCGGTGCTGGCGGGTGATCAGGTTGCCGCCCCGGTCGTACTCGAAGCATTGGGTGTAATTGCGCCGTTGGTTGGGGTCCAGCGGTGTGGGCAGCAGTGTTGGCAAGGCCGGGCCGTGGCTCGGCTGGCTGACCTCCCAGCCCTGGGCTTCGACCAGTTGATACAGGCTGTCGTAGCGATAGCGGTTGATCGGGTCGACGCGCTGGTTGTTGAAATGGGTCACCGGTTGGGCCAGGTCTTGCAATTCGACAATGTTGCCCACCGGGTCGTAAACGTAGTTCAGATCCTGCAACGGCTTTTGACTGCCGAGCGCGGCCTGCAACCTGAGCAAGCGACCGTCATCCGCTGCGTATTCGACACGGGTCACCACGCCATTGCCGGCAGTTTCGCTTTCGACCTGATCGAGAGCGTTGTAGCGGATGGCGCTGACCAATCGTTTTGGCGGTTTCCCCTCCCCGGCCATTTGCAACCAGACCTCATCCGGTTTGCCCGCGAGGTCGTAACCGAAAGTGCGCAGATTGCCCATGGCGTCGGTCTGCCGCCGTAGCTCGCCCGTGGGATTGAAGCTGTGGCGGGTGATGAACAACTGGGGTTCCAGAAGCTCGTCCCGGGCCTCGGGTTCGAGCGGCCAGTCAGGCGTTTCAAGCTCGGCGAGAAAGCGCCGCTCTTCCCGCAACACCGCTGCGGCCATTCCATACTCGGGATAGATCTGACTGCCGGCCGGATCGTCATGGCGGATCAACTGTCCGCACTGGTTGTGCTCGGCGAAAGCAGGACTGCAATCTCCATAGGTCAAGCGCTCCACCACGCGTGGCAGTTCTCCCGCAGCCTGTTCGGTGACGGTGATCGGCCGCTGTTGTTCGTCGAACCGGGTGTGACGCTGACTGCCGCGAGCATCCCAGAACGAACAGGGCGAATCCGCCTGATCCGGCAAGCTCAACTGCCATCCGCCATCGACGCTGTCCGTCAGCAACGGTTGGCCGCTCAGGCCGTAGAGCGTGGTCAGGTTCGGCGTCGAAGTGCCCCACAACCGTGGGTCCCAGGACTCGATCAAGCGCCCTGCCGCGTCGAAGCGTTGCCGGGTGATGCGCGGATCAATCGCCGGGCTGTCCGGGTGGCAGCAATAACCGACGCTGCGCACTGCCAGGGTGCGCGGGTCAACGGCCGACAGCGTCGGTGTCGCGGTGTGGGGGTGAGCGCTCACGGCATCGTCGGTCCTTCGCTCGGATCACGGACAGCGTGAGCCTTTTTTAGGCGGACCGATACTGTAAGAAGTAACAGGTTGGGGCTTTTAAAGTTGCCTTTACTGGCCAGTCGAATCGTCGCCCGCTCCCCTACGAAGCCCAACGGAACTGCTCAACCCGCAAGGTACCCTGCTGGAGTGCATGAACGCCCCGGCCTTCGGCACCGACTTTCTCATCGACGGCATACCCCGTGAGGCGCCGAGCCTGCGGTTTGAGCAGCGGCTGGAGAATCCGCCGGAGTTTCCGGATGCCGATGTTGAGTGTGAGTTGAAGGCGTTGGTGTTCAAGCGGGAAGAATAAATGACGCGATCGCACCATAGTATTTTCTCCTCAACGCCTGCCAAATAAGTGTCATAGAAAAACAAAATCACTTGGACAAATTTAATTCGACCTATCGAACACTTTAATATCAGGCAAGCTTAATAGAGTTGCATACCTGCCACCGATAGTTCGCGCGCTTTTTGAGGCAACTTTAACTGGGGGGGGGGTGCTGGCAATAAAACACATAAACCAACCAACGCGCACCGAG
>NZ_PYUK01000031.1:0-46871 GCF_003097365.1 Pseudomonas sp. B1(2018) | reverse complement strand
GGCTGGGGCTGGAGCAGGCGCAGGCGCAGGGGTTGGAGCAGAACCGCGTGGATTGAACAGATTTTTTGCCGAGGTAGGCATATTGGTGAACTCCTGCATGCGTTTTGAAGTGAGTTGGGCGGCCGCCTTGAACGGATCAAGCACGTTGTCAGCGAAACCGGCCGCCACCGCTTCGTTGCCATCCATCCAGGTTTCAGCCTTGAGCAGCGCCTGAATGTCCTCGATCGCTTTGCCCGACTTGCGCATGTACGCCTGAATCAGCGTGCTCTCGACCTTGTCGAGTAAATCGGCGTACTCGCGCATGGCATCGGCATCACCCACCTGCCCACCCCACGGTTTGTGAATCATCATCATGGCGTTGGCAGGCATGTTGATTTCATCCCCCGCCATCGCCACCACGCTGGCCATCGAAGCGGCGAGACCGTCGATGTACACCACCACCCGCGCCGAATGGCCGCGCAACAGGTTGTACATGGTGGTCCCTTCAAACACGTCGCCACCCGGCGAGTGGATGTGCAGGTTGATGTGTGACACGTCACCCAGGGCGGCCAGATCACGGGCGAACTGCTTGGCGGTAATACCCCAGGCGCCGATTTCGTCGTACAGCATCACCTCGACCACCCCGCGCTGCTGCGCAGCACGGAGCGAGTACCAGCTTTCGCCGGGCTTATTCGTCGGGGTTATCGAGGCCCTCGGCCTCATCATCGGCAGGCTTAGCTTTGTTTTGCTGTTCATTGTTTTGCGTTTTTCCATAGGTCTCGTGATAGAAGTCCGAGCTGAAGACCAGTCCCTGTTCCCGGTTGGTTTTGATTTCCGAAGCCCGGGAACGCTTGAGCTCCTGCGGATTGCGCTGCCGCGCCCGCGCCACTTCCGATTCATCGGAAAAGCCGGCCTCGACCAGAATTTTCCAGGCATTGGCCTCGTGGATTGGGTTGATCCAAGGCATCACCGGCCCTTGGTAAATCGCGCCAAACACGGTGTCCGGATCGACGTCGACCGGCACCTGGATTACCCCGCTGGCAATCGCCATGTGCAGCCATTCGCGATAGACCGGGCGACTCCAGTAGTCGATAAATTCGTGTTGCAACAGGTCATAGCCCGCTTGCCCCTCGACCAGCTCTTGGCGCTGTGCGGAATAGGTCCCGTCATAACTGCGCGCCACGCTGGAGTAAGTGCCCCGGGTACCGGCGGCCACAGCCTTGAGCTGGCCGTTGCGGAAGCCTTCGAGAAAAGGGTTGGGCCGATTGCTTTCGATCATGCCGACGTCTTCGCCGGGCAGCAGGCCGTCGAACACCATGCCCGGGCCGATGGGAATGCTGCGAGCAGCGGCAGCCTGACCATTCACCGCCGATGGTGTGGTGTAGTCGTCCGGTGTGCCTTTTTTGATGTACATGGCCAGTGCCGCGCTGATACGTGCGGCAACCCGTTCGCTTTCCTCGTAATCCTTGATGTCTGCCAAGCGAATCAGCACGGCATGCAGCAGAGGTTGGCCGCGGTTTTGACCGATGCGCTTGCGGTGCGCGATATGAATCATCTGTTCGACCGGCACGCGCTTGGTGGTCAAAGTCAGCTGAAAACCGGCGGCATGCCCAGGGTGGTGCTTGACCAGGTGATAGGCCCGGACCCGCCGCCACTGATTGCGCTCGATACCCTGCACAATGCCCTTGGCTTCATCGTTGTATTCCCACGGCAGGTAATCCGGCTCCAGCAACTCCAAAGCGAAGGGCACCACGCTCAGATGCTCATAGCTGGGCACACGCCCCTTGAGTTTCTGTGCCAAGGCTTCGCCATCGCGCAGCCAAGTTCGGCACACCTGCCGCTCCATCTGCGGTCGGGACAGCTCGCCAGACGTTTCCGGGCGCAACGACCACTCGGCCCAGCGGGCCTTGATTTGCGCCGCAAACTCCAGATGCACTTCCCCGGCGTAACTCAAGGGAAACGGCTCGACCGCGATGCCCATGCCGCCCACCACTCGCTCCTCCAGACGATCGAATAAGCCTGTGACGATGTCGTGGTCTTCGTCCAACTTGCGGCACTGCTCGCGCAAAGAGCGCGCCGAACGCTGCAGCGAGCGGTCCGCGCTGGCCGATTGTTTTTTGGCTTGGTGGGTTCGGGTCGCCTGCGCCGCTTCAAAGGCCATGATGGTGCTACGGGCACGCAGACGGTCAGCCACCAGCCCGGGAAACACCGGGGCCAGCACGCGATCCAGCAGGTTCATCGGAATGTCGCCAAAGCGTATGGCGGTTGCCCCGCCGCCGCTGCCTGTTGTGCTCGCAGCCGGCGCTCCCATTCCAATCGGCCGGCGCGGATTTCCTCCAGGTCATCCATGATCAACTTGCGACCATTGAAGAGGATTTCCTTGCCCTGCAGGATGGCCAGTTCGGCCTCCAGATAACGGTCCACCATGTCTTGAGCGGTTATAGCCATGCGCCTTGTCCTGTATTAAGCCAGCCACCCGACTCGGCGGGCTGGTCGGATGATTGTTCAGGCTCTACCTCAGGCACCGACACCGTAGTCGGTGTCAGAGCGGCAACGGTGGCCCGTTTGCTTTCCTGCTCGTGACTCATCGGCACAGCCCAGGTACCTGACGGCAACTGCTGTGCGAGTAGATCGAGATTCATGCCAAAGCGCTGCTGCGTTATGCGTAACGCCGCCAAGGCGTACACCAGGCAATCGAGCGCTTCGTTTCGTCGCCCGCCGGCGTCCCAGCGCTGGACACGTTGGTGTTTGACAATCACCCACTTGCGGCGCTCGGCAGTCAGTTGCCGCAACTCGTCTTCGCCGCAAATCATCTCGTTTGCAGGCAGGTGGATACAGCCAGGCACAGGCGCACCCGAACCGTCCGGCTGCATCTTGAGGCGGCCATAGATCAGCTCTTTGGCATTGTCGGTCCCCACTTCGACCAGATACGCACGTCCGCCTTTGACCTTGGTTTTCTTACGCGGCCAGGTCGCTATTGGCTTACCGTAGGTCGAGGCACCGAACACAGGGATTACCCACTGGGTGCCGTGCTTGATGCATTCCTCACGCACTTCATCGCAGTAGTGACCACCTTGGTCCCAACACCAACGCTCGACGCCCATCACCGTGCCATCCGCCCGGGTGTAGGTCTTGTGGATCTCGATGCCGACCTTGGCCCGTAACTCGATGCTGCCCGGGTCACCTTGCAGCACGAACTTATGGACCAGCCATGCTTCCTCACCTGCGCCAAACGCCCAGACCCGGCCTTCGTAGCGGTCATCTTGGGTATCAATACCGCCGAACAGGGCAACCGCTTTAGCCGGCACTTGCGGGTAAATCTCCCGACGCGCATGCAACTGCTGCCATTCCAGCTGCTCGCCTTGGTCCTCTTCCCACGCTTCGCCCAAGGTGGTGTTGACGAAGGTCTTGAGCTTGCCCCGATCCTTCTTGATCTTGAGCCATTCCGTGACGACTTCGGCCCAGGTCACGAACTCCGAATACGCCGTCCAGATATGGAAAGTCACTGAACGCGGCGACGGCATTGAAGTGTCCAGATCGTTGAACCAGTCCATGCCGTCACGCGTCCAGATACCGGTCCGCTCGCAGATGTAGCGACCGTAGACGGATGCCGCGACCATTTCATGGTATTCGAAGGTACAGCCATGGCCGGACTCGCACAGATACCAGGCCTTCACCACTTGCCCCAGTTCGTCCACGGCCCACTTGATACCGAACGGCGTAGCCGGGTCGCCCCACTTCAGATACTGCTCAGTCCCGCAGCACGGGCACTTGATGTTGAAACGAAGAAAGTGCGGGGAATCATTGGCCGCCCGCGTGATCTGGCAGCCCTCCCCCGATGTTTCCTCATTGTCGTCAGCGACCACCACTGTCGTCGGGGTCGATCCGCGTATGGACTTTTTGAACGTGGCACCTTCCAAGCGTTTGTCGCCAAGAATGGTGGGGGCACCCTCGCCTTCAATGTCCGCGTTGAACTTCGAAAGCTCGTCATAGATCACTTCATCCGGGCTTTTCTCCCGGTAGTTTTTTGCCGCCGTGCCACCCAGGCACCACAGCATCTTGGCGTTATCGAACCGTTTTTCATCCAGTGTGTTATCGCGATGCTTCACCCCATACCAAGGCGCCAATGCGCGCACCACAGGACTGTCACGAATCATCGTTTCGATGTGCCGTTTCATCATGCCGTCAGCGTCGCCATCGGTTGGGCACCAGACGATGACGTTGCGTTTCTTGTGCTGGACCTTGTAGCCCATGTTGGCCACCAGCATTTTGGTGTAGCCAACCCGCGCCGATTTCAGCACGTTGACCTCACGGATCAGGTCGTTGCCCATTGCGTTGAGAATCGCGACCTGAAAAGGCGCTGTCGTCCAATCCCCTTCCTGATAGGACGACTCGGACGACAGATAGAAATGCTCATCGGCCCATTCAACCGCTGTGCGCGGCGGCTCTTTGTAGAGCCCGGCGAGTCCCTTGCGGACACCCTCAACCAGCGCCCTCATCCAAGGTGTCGACAAACTCATCAAGCAACTCCGGCAAAAGATCAGCCAAGCCGACCGCATCATTACGCGTCACGGCGACTTCGCGCTGGATCGCCTCAAGGTGACGCACCTCGATGTCGGGGCACTTGCGCTTAACCTTTAAGTGCACGGTGTCGAGGGTGGACCCGAGCTTTGCGCTCAGGCGAGACAACGCAAACAAGCAAAAATCAACCGGTACCAGCTTCTTGGCCTTGACCTTGTTGCGCATTTCCTGAGCGTCCGCTTGCTCAGTTGTCAGTCGTAATTTTTGCTGCGCCTGTTTGTATTCAATCAGCGGATCGATCGGATCACCGTTGTCGTCGACAGGTTGGTCTTTTGTCACCTGATGCTTGAGTCGGTTATCCAGCACCGACCGGACATCGTAGAAGACATCGCGGCCGATCTTGGCAACGGGCTGAACGCCCCATTTATCAAAGGCCTGAGTCGTGATGCCGAGGCTGGTAGCCATGCGCGATTTGTTCAGCCAATGAGGCTCGCGGGAGATGGTCGGATTGGCCATGGACTAAACAACAACCTCGATTCAAAAATGGGTCATATATAGCGAAGCAGCGGGGCCCGAATTACCCCCTACCCCCCACCCCCTCGGGAGGACCCGTTAAATTTTCGCCTGGGCAAACAAGTCGAGCATCACCCGCCAGAAACCGGCCTTTCTTGCTCGTTGTCAGGGCTTGGCAGTGGCCATTGCATCGGCAAATGCACCGCGGAACTCAGCGCTGTAGTTGGCCTTGCAGATGTTGTTGGCGATCTTGAAGAACGGGAAGATCGTGCGGTACACCGGCGCGCTGCGGCTGAACACAAACACCGGCCGGACCGCATCGCCGAACGCGGTTTCTTTACGCTCCCACACCCCGGCCGTGCCATCGACAACACCGGAAAAATAGCTGCGGGCATTGCCCTTGCGCTGACTGCGCTTGCTGCCGGTGGCATTAGCTTTGTAGCCGCGCCGGCTCTCTGCCGCACCGAGGCCTGATAAGATTTTGTTCATCAAGCCGCGCGACACGTTGCCGTGCCTATCGAGGACATTCGGACTGGGAATAGCGTATTGACCGGCCCTCATCAGGCCGTTCGAAATCAGCGATTTTTCGAAGCGCTTATGCGGACGTGGTCCACCCCGGACAGTCTGCTGAAGATAGGTATCAGCGGGTATACCCGAGGTCCAAGAGTCCTTGAAATAGACTTCGGCTGGCTTGCTCTTGGTGGCGATTTTGACGAACAGGCTGTTCATCGTGGTCCGGGTTGGCCGGTCCAAGCGCTGAGCCATGACGGTCAGTTCACCCTTCTTGACCCGCTGGGCCAATCGGGTCGCAGTCAGGGTAAGCACATGCGGAATGTGCTTTTTCTCCAGCTCCAGCAGCGCTTCGGACACGGGCAGCATGTCTGGCGTGATCTTGATCTTGACCATTTAGCAATCCGATTTAGGAAACCTGCTTTCAGCAATCCGATCGGCCCAGTGGGCAACCTTCTTCACCCCAAGAAACCCAACCCAGATACCAACCGGCTGGGCAAGCGACGACGACAAACCCATCAACTCGAAGCCCCAAATAATGCTGAGGGATAGCAAGACACACATGGGGCCTTCGATCAGCGCGTCTTTCCAAGTGCCGCCTGTGTAGAACACACGCAGCACGGTCATGCACAACGACAGAAATGCCGCCCAAATAGTTTGTGAATGCTGACTTAGCCACATAAATGCAATGGCCCAGGTATCGGGTTTGTCCGGCATGTTCAGGGGTCTCTGTTGCCTCCCGAGGCTCGGAAGAAGGATCACAAAAAAGCCCCGCACAATGGCGAGGCCTTAGAAATAGGAAAACTCACAAACACATCACAAATGCATTGATATATACCATTTATGGTATATACTGAATCCATCAGACAGACAGAGGAGAGCTGATGAAATGTAACGAGTTCAAGCGGTGGCTGTTAGCCCAAGGGGTAGAGATTTCGAATACGGCAAAAGGAAGCCACTTCAAACTCTACTACGGAAGCAAACAGACAACTCTTCCAGACCACGGCGCCAAGGAGATGGCCGAAGGGACAAGAAGGGCAATCATCAAACAACTGGGCCTCAAGGATTGAGGCTCCACCCATTGAACTCCGGGTCATCAGCTCCACAAGAGGTAACACCATGTACGACTATGCGATCAACGTGACAGAAGATGTGGGCTCATTCTGGTCATCGTGTGACGACATTCCAGAGGCACACAGCGCTGGCGATACGCTTGAGCAGTTGCTGCACAACGCTGCCGAAGGCCTTGAGGTGGCGTTGTCGATTTATGTTGACCAGTTACGGCACATTCCCCAGGCATCGCCTGCGAAGGAAGGTCAGCACGTCATACACTTGTCCGCGCTCGTCAACGCCAAGATCGCACTGTGGAACGCCATGCGCGATAAGGGCATGCGAAAAGCTGACTTGTGCCGCCTGTTGGGTGCTGTTCAATCGAAAGTAGATCGACTTGTCGACTTTGAACACAGCTCGAAAATCGAACAGGTCGAAAGCGCTTTGGCTGCCCTGGGCAAACGCCTGACGGTCTCAGTCGAGTCGGCCTAAACGCAAAAACCCCGCTCGAAGGCGGGGTTTTCTTTGATTTATGAGTAAGTTGCCGTAGGCAAAACTCTAACAGTGGCGAAATATTGCCGCCAGCCGTGCGGGAAGTCAAGCAGCCTCTTTCATCTTGTAAATCAGTCCCCCGATCGGGCTCAAAGCCTTCGCGTCGATGTCGTAGCAGGCGTCAAAGCAGAGCTGCACAAAAGGCTCCCAATCCCGACCCCAGGCTGCGGATGGAAGCCTGACCCCGTACTCGGCATTCATCCAGGACCTGAATTGTTCAGGCTTGATCAGCGGGTCATCATTAGCCGACTGGCCGCCCTGATGCATGTAGCGATAACGACGGAACACACCCTTGGCCACGTACTCGGCGCGTTCCCTCTTATCGGCTGTCATGCGTGCCGCCCGGGTGCATGCCAGATTGAACACGGCCTCTTCTGCCTCTTCCCGATCATCATCGGTAGGTTCAGCTGCGTACATGGCGTTACCGAATGCACGCAACGTGTTGTGAAGACGGGCGATTGCCGACTGAACCTGGCCAGCTAACGTCGCATGGATCGCATGATCAGCCGTAGGTCCGCGCTCGGTTTTCTGCACCACAACACCCAGCACGGCAGCATCAGAGGTCTGACCGGGGGCGGGGTTGTAGTTGCAGTCATGCCATGCCTGGCGGGCGGAATTGATCTTCATGCTACCGCCCTCTTCAGTTCGCTGATCAGCGTCCGATTAACCATCACTCAATCCCCCGTGAAATTCGTTCCGCCGGCACCGCGACGGTTGTTCTGTTGGTAGTACTCGGCTGGGCCAGATATCGACGAGCCCTGATGGAGCACTTCAATTTCGCGCTGAGCCTGCTGCAATTTGAAGCTCAATTGGGTTACTAACTCGTCCGAAGAAAGCACCAACCTGCTACCCCGAATAACCCAACCTGAACCGTTGCAAGCAGTACAAATCAACTCATAAAACAGCCCTTTCACTACCGCTTTGCCCTTGCAGGTCGGGCAAGGTTCCAGCTCGATCCTCTGCCTCTTAAAGCCAAGCCCCTGCCCTTTCTGCATGTTTTAAATCCTCTCCTGTGGTTGTTTCTTGAAGGGCATCGCAGGCCTTGTTCTGTAAGGCCTCCAGAGGTTTACCGGAATCTTCGGATCTAACACCGGTCAACCCGTGGATCAGGGAAAAACCCTTCTGGTCTAGATGGATGTGCCACTGCTCCAGTGCATCGAGCTTGCGACTCATGACGTCCGACTGGATGTACACCTTCACGTTGTGGCCCATGGCGTGGTTGATCAGTAGCTCGCCGATCAGGTGGTCAATGCCGATGTCTGCCCAACCGGTACGAGCCAATTTGCGCAGATCGTGGCTGGTCCATTCACCCTGCCCCAACCGGGTGAATGCAGCACTGGCCTGCCCTTCACTGAGAGCTTTGCCATGGCGCGCCGGAAACAGGAATTGGCCGTCATACCCTTTGGCTTGCTGAATGTCGCGATAACGGATCAGTAGCTCGCGCACCTGGTCCGTCAGCGGTAGGTGATGCCCGACACCAGTTTTGGTGTGCTCCGCCGGGATGAACCACTCGCGCTCCGCCAGACTGATATGCGACCAGCGAGCCTGCCGGGTTTCGCCGATACGCGTGCCATGACAGAGCATCATCAGCGCCAACATGGCGTCGCCCGGTGCCGTCAGCACGACCTGGGACAACTGCTCCAGTAGCTGCGGCAACTGAACACCGCGCAACCGGCCAGGCTTGGCTCCGATTTTCATCTTGCTGAAGTCGCTGAATTTGATTCCCGCCATCGGGTTAACGCGGATAAAACCGAGTTTGAACGCCTGGCGCATCGCCTGGACCAGCAGCTTAAACACCAGCTGCACATAGCCCGCTGAGTAGTTTTCCTGCAATGGCCAGATCAGCTCGCTGTCGAGCATGGCTTTGTTGATATCGCTGAGAGGCAGGTCACCCAGACACGGCATCAAGTGACGTTTGATGGCCGAAGCGGCAGTGCTCTTGCGCTTACTGGAAAGGCTGCGATCACGGGACATACGTTCGGCGTACCATCCCAACAGCTCGCTGATCGTGACCCACTTGGACAGCGCCGAACCTTCGTTGGCCGCCACGCGCAAACGTACTGCCGGCAGTGCCGTGACCACTTGCTTGGTGCTCAGATCAGGGAAGCCGCCGATACGGTGCCAAGTGCGTTTGCTGAGCAGGTACCAAGAGCCACGGGAACGGTTCTTCGCAAAGCGAAAGTGCAACGCCGGATGACTGGCATCACGCAGATCTCGAACATGCAGCTTCTTGGCATTGCGTTCGATCTCGGCATCCGACAGCTTTACCGTCAGGGTCTTAGCCAAGGGCGTCATTTTTGGGCTCCGAGAGGATTGTCTAGGTCAACGACCTGAAACGTGGTCGGCCACATCCAGGCGCCGTAGCGCTGGGCCATTGCGTGGTCAACGAACAGCGCCAAAGCGTGGTCGGGGGTGCTGCCCATATCCATCTTGAACGAGCAGCAGAACACGGCGAACCGATAGTTCGCCGGGTTCGGCACAGCCAGAAGGCGATCAGGCATATCCAAACCGATCACCAAGCGCTTGCCCATTAGCCCCCCTTCAGCAGAGATTGCAGCAGCTTGAATTTTTCGAGTGCGTCAGCGTTGACCTCGCGCTCCGCCTCGACGGAAAGCGCCACTTCCTCAATACGCACCGCCAGCTTTTTCATCCGCTGTCCGACCTCCTCGGCAAAGCTGATGACCTCGCCAGACAGCACCGCCAACGTATCCAGGGCACTGACATCGGCTTTTTTAATGGTCAAAACGGCTGACTGGGTTTCTTTTGGCATGCTCCGCTCTCTCGGGGATTTGATGGTGACGGCGGTACGCTGATAGTGACCGTTAACGGGTTCGCGAATGAGACCTGCCTCCTTCAACTCACCCAAGCCGCGACGGACAGCTGGGAACTGGGCCCCCGTGGCTTCGGAAACCATCAACGAATTGAAAATGTCGTGGGCACTCCAACGCTCCTGGATGGGTACGACCTGGAACACCTTGCGGGCAAGTGAGGATTGCCCGGCGAGCATGTTTTGTTGCTTGGCTGCATTCATCAGAAGCCACCTGTGCGGTTGAATGGATCAGGGAGGGAGTTCAAGCGGGTACGTGGAAGCGAGGCTTGTTGCTGCTCGCGCTTTCCCGGGCCACTGGCAAAGCGAGCCAGCAACTCGGCGCGAGCGACCTTGCCGTCAAGCGGGATCAACTGTTGTGACATGGTCATCAACAAGCGCGCCTCGCCGTACTCTTCCGCAAGTTGCGTTTCGGGTTTTTGCGAGTCGTGGCCGATGCCAATGGCGATGTCTTCGAGCGGCTGTCCGCTGACCAACATCCGGATGGTGATGTCATAGGCGCGATCAAAGACCTTGCTGGCCTTCTCGGACACCAGGCTGTTCAGGTTATGCATCTCGCATTGAAGCGCGGCATGACGTACCGCCGGGTGCGACCACTCGCGGGACATCGCTCGGCTCGGGTCCAAATTGACCAGCGCTTCACGAAAGGCTTTATCGTGCGATGGAATGCCCAGCATTTCAGGCGTTGGCTGACACCACTTCACAAACTTGCCGACGCTCGGCGCGAAATCGCCGCCGTGCTGTCGGCAGTTCTGCAAGCCGTACCGAATCTGCTCAAGGGTATTGATCCCGGCGGCGATGAATGCCTTGACCCAGCTGCGTTTCGCAGCCCGTAAGGCTTCATCATCGGGCCACGCCTGTTTCCAAGCCGGAAAGATCGCTTGCAGCTCCTTGAACAGCGCGTTGACGACGTCAGCGGTACCAGGCGGCAATTGTTTCGGTTGAACCAGAGTCACGGGTGGTAGGTTGCCCATCTTGCTCAGAAGTTGACTGGCGCTACGCGGCGCTTTCAGCTCCATCACAAATCCCCCAGATCATCAGCCCAGCTGGAGTCATCGAAATCAGGGGACACCGATGGACTGGAAGCAACTTTGACTTGCTCACGTTTGACCCAACGAATCAGGCGAAAACACCAGCCAGACGCGCTGTCGACGGTCGCGGGCTTAGCAACGAAGAAGCCCTTGAAGCCAGCGAGCAAGTCACTGGTGAGGGCGTCACAAGGCAGACCGGCAATCGTGAGCTGATCAGCCAGCGCCTTCTCGCTCGGCTCCCAAGTGGCGAACATGGCAAAGCGCTGACGATCATCCGGTGAAGCGATGGCCGCTTGGTCCTGCTCGGCCATGACATCGGAAATCTCGCGCTGCTGCTGCTGTTCGGTTACTTGATGGTTAAGTGACGTATTGGGTGCAGATACTGCACCCCGTTCTGTCTCAGGCTGCACCCCGTTCTGTTGTGATTTGCACCCCGTGGCGTCATTTGCACCCCGTTTTGCGCGGGGTGCAGGATTTGCACCCCGAGATAATTGAAGGTCATACACAACTGGACGGCGGTCATGGCGATCGATGTGTACGGCGGCGATGGCTTGATTGCCCTCCTGAATCAGCCCGGCCTCTTCCAGGTCGTTCAGTTTGTAGCGGACGGTACGCTCGGACAGACCGGTGTCCAGAGCCAGGGTGGCGGCCGATGGAAAAGCACCGGCGCCATTCGAGCCGGCATAGTTGGCTAGGCACAGCAGCACATGCCGTGCGCTTGAATCTTTCAGGGAATCGATGGGCAAAGAGAGTGCCCAGGACATTGCTTGAACACTCACAGCGAGGCTCCGACATTAAATTCAGCCAAACGGGCAAGGCCTTTGGGAGTGACCATTGGATCGAATGCCACGCGCTCGATGCCGCTCTCCGGATCGGGCGTCAAGGCCGTTACCTTGTGGATCATGTAGCCGGCGGTGATGCGCGGCTGATAAGCGACCCAGCGCTTTGAACCCTTGCGGCGGAAAATCCACCGATGCTGTTCAAGCCAGGCAAACAACCTCGCAGGCTGGATCTGTAACTGTTTGGCAGTGTCGGTGATGCAGATCGCTCCACCGGCCGCCGCCAGACGTTTGATCGCGGCAACTTTTGGTGCCTGATCGAGAATGACCAATCGCAGCGACTGGTTATCCCTTGCTTGGTCAGCGGCTGCCTGCAACGCTTCGGCGTAGGTCGCCGGGATCTGAAATTGACTGAACTGGGCTTCGAGTTCCTGCCAGCGATCAATAATTTTCGCGCGCAGTTCGACGCTGTAGCCCGAGACCACCACTAAGGTGTCACGTTGAGATAGCAAGAACTCGCGATAGATCTGCCCGTTTTGTGGGTGGACGTAGGGGGTGTCGTTTGACGAAACGACACCCTTGGCAACGAGCCCCCGGACTGTTTTCAGTACGTTGTCGTGCGTGCTGCCAGTCAGCTCGGCGATCTCGCGTGAAGACATGGTGTGACATGACACGTTTTGCGATTCACTGAAACGAGTCACGACATCGGAGGTATTGCTCAAGACAATGTGGCTGTGCATAATCGCTGCTCTCTAGTTTTGCGAATCAGCCGACCTTCTCCGTCGGCTTTTTTGTTCCTGTGATTTAGGCGACCTTCACTGCTGCCTCAATGGCGTCAACCTCGCGCCGGACATCCGCGATTTCTTTACAGATTCCCGCTTTCTCGATCTGTGTTACGCGGCCATCCACCAACGCGTTATGTACAGCGACCGTCAGATCCGCGAACTCCTTTCCAACAAGTGCCAGCGCGGCAGGAAGGGTTTTCACCTCAGTAACTTCCTTCGCCACCAGCGAGTACCCGAACTCATCGAGTAGCGCGTTGAGAACAATCGCCCGGGACTCGACAGAGAGATGGGTAAGCACTTGGCCGAACATCTCTAGATTCATCCGATGCGCCTCACGATTCGGATTGGCGCAGTCAAGCAACCTGGTCTCATTCACGCCCATACGTTTTGCCAGGGCGGTGCCGCCATCAGCCTTTACTTCCCGATGCAGTGTTCTTTCGAAATGTTCCATTGCGAAAACCTCAGTTCTTCTCGCGTAGCGCTACGCCATTACCGGTATCAAAATATTTCTCAGGGGGCTGGAGCGATTCGAATGTCAATTCAAGCCACCATTTCGGCCCATGGAAAAGCAGGGCAAAGGTCCTCTTTTTTGAAGTTCCCGTCGGTCAAGGCTTCTGCCCGTTTGGCAATAACAGGAGACATTCCGTGCTTACCCCGGACCCAGCCAGAAACTGTGCTTTGATCGACTTTGAGCTTTTCTGCTGTGGCCTCTTGCGTACCGAAGAAGGCAACAAGGTCTTTGAAAATGGTCTTCATACTACGCCCACTTATGTGAATACCCATATCGTAGATCATGGGCATACCACTTTGCAACGATATGGGTTCGCCAGTAATAATCGAACGATGGAATATAAAGAACGAATCAAGGCCGCTCGACGGCACGCCGGGTTTACCCAAGCTGAGCTAGCAAAGCTCGTGGGAATCGATCAGGCATCTATTTCTGATCTTGAACGGGGGAGATCACAACGCTCCTCCTATAACGCTTCCATTGCGAAGGCTTGTGGGGTTTCGGCCATTTGGATTGAGAGTGGGTCTGGCCCGATGGTTTCAGACACTACCGAACAGCCCAACGTAAAAGACGTGGTTCAACCACAGATGCTTTATCGATATCCAGTGATCAGCTGGGTTTCAGCCGGGTGTTGGGAGGAAGCTGTGCAGCCATACCCCGACGGCTTTTCAGACAGATATGAAGTATCTGACTACGACTCCAAAGGACCTGCCTTTTGGCTTGAGGTAAAAGGCGACTCTATGACCGCCCCCGCAGGTGTCAGCGTTCCTGAAGGAATGATGATCCTGGTAGACACCGAGGCTGATGTGAAACCTGGCAAGCTTGTTATTGCCAAATTGCCCGCGAGCAACGAGGCGACATTCAAGAAGCTGGTAGAAGATGGCGGCATTCGTTATCTGAAGCCGCTGAACCCAGCTTATAAAATGGTCGAGTGCGATGAAAACTGCCGCATCATTGGAGTAGCAGTGCGTATGACCGGGAAGCTCTAGTACGCCGCCTACCGCTATTCAGGTGATGAACCAGCCCGCACTCAGCGGGCTTTTTTTCGAGCTAAACCCGAAAGAGTACACACGTGCTCTTTCCGGATTGCTGCCTTACCTAGAACTAAATACTGTCTATCCATATAGAAAAACAAAGGAAGACAGGAATGAATCATGGCGCTACCGGCATTACCCAAAAGCTTAACAACTACGAACAAGTCGGCCGTCGTATTCAACGCCTAGTGTCCGATCCAAACGTGCAAAAGGTACGGACAATCAAGATTGCCAGACGCGCCAACGAGTCCCCTGCGGCATGGGAACGAGTGATCCAAGAACTCGAGGAGACTGACGGGATCACTGTCGAGCGCTTAGAAGAAGACAGCGTGAGGATTGGCTGGCAGAAATACGCCGACCTATAGAAGGAGCCCGCGATTTGCGGGCTTTTTTACGTCCACAAGAAATTATATGGGTTTACCCATTGACTCAATTTATGTGTACACCTATATTTCGCCCATGCCGACACATAACCGGCTCAGCAGCGAAAGCCGCGCCACTCTTTAACAATCAGCGCAACAAACAACAGACCGCATTGCCTCTACCGGCGACCGGCGAACAGACAGGCCCGAAGGCCTGCCCACGACAGGAACAACCTGGACGGCTGCTCGATGGTGAAACGCCAGAACCGCGTGAATGACCCGGCAAGCAATGCGCCCCGCCCCTCCGGCGGCAATAGGACGGACAGCATCACTGCTGCACCTTGGCGACAGGGTGCATCGGGATGTCACCCCCCAGAGAAATCACCATGTTCGGAATAAAAAAGCTCTTCGGAAAGCAAGTCGGCAACGCCCAGGCCGAAATGAAGAAAGTCGTTAACCGCGACTTGATGCAGGCCATCGTTGGTGGCGGCCTATTGGTCGCTGCGGCTGATGGAGAAATTGAAGCCAGCGAGGTTTCCAAGCTGGATGAGCTGATTCGCTCCAACCCGAATTTGACGCACTTCGGCAGCGAGATCACCGAGACCATCAATCGCTTCACAGGCCAGTTGAACGCCAACTTCCAAGTAGGTCGAGTGCAGATCAAACGGGAACTGGCCGACATCAAAAACGCTCCGGCGGACGCGGAAGAAGCCTTCGTCAACATTCTTGCCGTTGCCCAGGCCGATGGTCAGATCGAGCCAGCAGAATTGGTAGTGCTGAAGGAAATAGGCATGCACTTCGGTCTGCGCCTGGCTGACTACGGTATCGAGGCGTGAAGTCCGCGACAAAGGTTCTGCTGATCCTGCTGGCACTGATCGTGGGCTGCATGCTGCTGAGAAGTCTGGCCTCGCGGGCTACTTGCTCCTACTACGGCTTCCAGACTGACCGAGAGACTCGCTACGCCGCCTTTGTTGGCTGCATGGTGAAGCTTGACGGTACGTGGTTCCCTCGCAATGAAATCCGCGTAATGCAATGACGTTTCACTGATGCCGCTTCTCGCAAGGCGGCATTGGGAAACCCACTCACGCAAGGAAATGGACAATGCTGATTTTGACTCGCAAAGAAGGCGAAAGCATCAACATAGGTAACAACATCACGATCACTGTGCTGGGGGTTAGCGGCAAACAGGTACGTATCGGAACAAGCGCACCTAAAGATGTTCTGGTGCATCGAGAAGAAATCACCCAGCGCATTCAGGCGGGTTTGTCGAAGTCCGCGATGGCACCACCTGCGATCACTTAAGCAGGTCTTTGTGACGCAAATATTGGCCCGGTTCCGATCGGGCTTTTTTACGCCTGCAATTTATCAAGCAGCCCCCTTCCCTGCCCAATGGCCACCAGCAGGTGGCCGGACTGCTGATGAATACACCTAACCGACTCCGAGGGATCAACTATGCATCCATCATTTCAAGAGCGCATCGATGACCTCGGTGTGCCGCTGCAACAATCAAGTGCCGTCCGGGTCGGGTACTTCGCCCGTATTGGACAACCAGCCTCAGCCAAACCGGTGCGCTACCAAATCGCCGGCGGAAGCTTCGGCATGTACCAGATTAAAGACCTCACCACTGGCAAGACTTGCGCCTTCCGTGGTACCTACAAGGCCGCTCACGACCTTGCCATGCAGTTCGAAGCAAAGGCCAATCGCCAGATTGCGGTGACGCTATGAAAAAGCGAAAGCCCAATAACATGCGTACCCGGTTAGAGCGAGCGAGCCGCGCACTGGTCAATGCCAATCACGTCGCGGTGGTCCACATCGACCCCAGCGGACGCCAAGGGATGATCAACAGAAAGAGCTGCAAGAGCATCCCGCCAGGGCAGCGCATGGCAGAAGCAGTCTGCGACATCGCCCACCGCTGGACGATCTATGTCAGCGTCCAGTGTCGCGATCAACAAGGGCACCGCTACACTAAATCAGTAGAGGTTGCTCCCCAAGGCAACTATCTGGCCGCGCACCTCGAAGACGTGATCGAGGAAACCTACAAAGACCTGGTCGCCGAGAGCAATCCGAATCATCGGGTTGCTTCGGGCTGGATCGCCATTCCCGCCGAAATATCGCTGACTGAAGAGCAAGCCGCCCAGGTGTTCGACGCCGTGGGTGTCTGGAATCAGCAGAGGGCAGCATGAGAAGCCTCAGCAACCAGGTACGCCAGCGCCGACGACAGACATGGCTGAATTTACCGGCCCACGGAATTGAAGAGGTTGACCATGGCAGCAAATCAGAAAGCCCGGTCAGCGAAGACCGAGGCGAAGAGAAAGACGAGCGGCGAGGAAGAGTTGCGAATGCATGCATTGGGCCGTACCCGATAGGCACTGACTGAATTGATGGAGTGGCACGGCATTGAGGAGCATGGCGAGGCCATCACGCTGATGATTCATCATCTTCATGGATTAGGGCCCCAAAAGTCTGCGCCACTGTTGACCCGCCGCGACACGAAATCACGATCAGCGAAAACGTGTCTCGAAGGTTGGATCTGACCTATGAGCGTGAAGAGTTGCGCATCCACCATGACGAATAACTCAGCTCAAAAACTCAATCAACTTAGCACCCAAAGGTGTCGCTCTTCCAGCCAGCATAGAATCAACACCCATCGTTGTTCCAAGGCTATCAGTGGTCACAAGACCACGCTGATAGAGATCCTTCCATATTGGGGTGTACAGCGCGCTCTGACTCGCCAGTTCAGGAATTGAGTACTCAATAACTTGGGTAAGCCCTCCCATATACCAATTTTGAGGAACCTCCCGCCCTTGTTTGGCGATCCATGCTCTCGGATCGCGAAACAAGTGCAGTAACTTTATATGGGTAACTGTACAAGCATCCACGAAACCTAGAAACAGCTGACGATAGTCGTCTGGCGGGCAGCTCGGGAGTGCAGAATTTTTTACTGCATTGCGTAACGCCTCAAGTTTTTCTGCCTCATGATTTCGAAGAGATATGGAGCAAACCTCAGCTACCGTGCTGATGAAGGCTTCGTTCTCCTGTAGCCCCTCTTCAGTAACCACTCCTTTTTCGATGAGCTCATTCATGACCTCCCCGATTCGGACCATCGTTTCGGTTCGACGTCTATTCAGGGGGGACTCGAGAACGGAGTTGAAAATCTCCATCAGAGGCCCACCTACAACGGGTAGTGTACTTATCCCAATGCGCGCCAAGCGGTGAATTTTTTCGCCATCAGGTTCCAGATCTGCATCAAGGCCATTCAAATCGACTTGCTTCATTTCCACTCCCTACCCGGTCCCATGCCGGTCATCCGTAATACCCCCGCACCAACCAAATTGCTGCTGTCGCACCCAGTCACTGAGGACAGTGACTGAGGCAGACTTGCAAGCTATTGGGCTTTATCACCAACCTCTAGATAGGTTGAAACGATAGGGGAGTCACTCAGAGGCAATTGGCATGATTGTCCCTTTAGGCTCTTCGCCAAACCTTCGCTTAGCACTTGTGCCTGCTTATTTGCATTATTCGCAATCGCCAACGCTTCATTCACGCGGCCAGCAATTGGCTCCCCATTCTCCCCAACCGTACCACTTGGCTCAGGCAATGGCTCTCTGTAAAACGTTGCGGAATACTCGCTCAAAAGTCCTTTTAAATAATCCAGCGGCGGAAGAGCTCTAACGTCAGCAGTTACCTTTATCTGCTTATCCCCATCTTCAACGCCAAGTAAAAACGGATGAGATTGTTGTAGAGACTCATTGCGGTGCGACAACCACCATGACGCCAAACCAGGGACTAGAAACACTCCCGTAAGCAACAGAGAAAGGCCGAACGGCTTGCTTTCCGAGTATAGCCATACAGAGTGAAAACCAAATAACACAGAAGCAGCAACCAGAAGATTAACCATTATATGGTTGCCTTTCGGCTCTACCTTTACTTCAGCCGCGGCTTTAACTTCCATATCAAGCCCCAATCGTTATAGTGCCATTTGGATTTTTTACGGCATTATAGTATGGATGACTCTGCTGGCCGGGGATAAGATTTATGAACTTCACAACATTCATCAAAACCCCGTTAACTTCGATAGCATTAGTGGCATCGATGTAGCAATTTCTAATTGAGAAGTAAGGACTTTCAATTATCAGCTTACAGTTATCAAATCGGCACTCTTCAAAGACCCAACCGTCTAGCTTAATGATTTTCTGGCTGTACCATAGCCCTCTAACTACAGGATTATATGGCGTCGGCATTAGTGACGACGGAGCGTTTCCCATCAAACCATTTGTCAATGGATTTACTTGGTTATCTTTGAACATCCTGCGCCCCCCTCAAAACCACATTTAACATGAAGATCAGAATCATATACTAACAAGGTGCCACTACGCCCATTACTTTCTGAAGCGTTTGCAGCGGCATCGAAACTGCAAGCATGACTTGGCGCAAGGCGACCGGAAACAGTAAGGCAGTCACCGTCGTCCGCTGGATAGGGATGCGAATCCTTCGACAGCTCAACTCGGATCGATAAGTACCCCCTGATCATCGGAGGTAAGGGTTGGTTCTAAATCCTGAGGACGGTTTGGATCGTACGGTTCTCGCTTTTTCAGTTCGCGCACTTCTTCGAGGCGTCCCCGGGACCGGTCAATATCAAAGATCTTGCCTTCGGCCAGAGTCTCGAGAGTGGAAGAAATTCGAAAAAAGCCACCGCAAGGCTGGCAATGGAAGCGCAGGCCTCCGCCAAACGTTTGATGTTCAACCGCCTCTTCGTTTCCGCAAATTGGACAGGCCATAACACAACTCCTTTTTGTCGATCGCTCAACTTTAGCTGATCCCTTACCACCCTCCACCGCCCGGGCATGGCCCGGCATAGGACGCCCCATGCCCACAAAACACAAAATCGCTGAGCCGACGCCGAGCCTGGCAATCGGCCACGACCTCAGCGCTGCAACTTGGACGGACTTCTTACAGCGCCTGCGTCATGACTGCGTTGGCGCCGGTGTTCGCGATCATTGCACATCAGCAGCGCTGTTTACCGTGCAGACCAAGCGAATCGACTATGGCTATGAGCGTGACTACGCAGAGGGCCTGGTGGTGCTGGTTGACGATTGGTCGTGGTTCAGCCCGCGCGAGTACTGGGATGACCTGGATGTAGCGGCACAAGGGCAGTTGAACGACCAGGCCAAGGCTGACCGGGAATGCAGCTTCCTCGATCTCGACGACGATAACCAATGGGAAATCCTCAGCGAACTGGATAGCCACACCGTCACCGGCTGGAACAAGCGCTGGGAGATGGTGAACTGCCACTTTACGAAAGATGCCGCCGAAGCGTTCATTCGCCGCAAGAAGCACGACTACGGAGAACTGCGGATCTTCGTCGAATCGCAGTTTTACGCCTGGGAGTTTGAAGCAATCAAGGAAGCGATCCTCGACGGCACGCTTACCTACTCGCCAAAACTGAAAGCATGAAGTGCCTCATCCGCCTCAAGTTCGAAGCCTGGTTGATCCTGTTGGCTGCGAAGATCCTGAGCGACCGCAACGTCCACAGCACCGCCGAGGTGTCACGCCGTGTCAACGGCATGGCCGAACAACTCGAAGCCATCGCCAAGCGCATCAGCAAGAACTACGCGTAATTCTCCCCCTCACTGCCTCCGTTTAGAACGCGAGCAAGTTTAACCACCTCTGCCGCCACGCGCAGCATGGAGCATCACATGGAATCCGAAATCCTCTCGCCCGCCGAGCTCGTGGAACTCACCGGCTATAAGGCCCCAGCGTCTCAAAAACAATGGCTAATAGATCGCCAGTGGGTGTTCGAGGTAAGCCGCAAACGCCCACGAGTTGGTCGGCACTATGCCCGCATGAAATTGGGCATGGTGATACCTACTTATCTCAACCCGACCCCTACACCCACAGCGCCAGTATGGACGCCAGACTTCTCACGAGTGAATTGATATGCGTCCCCGCAAGGCCGAAACACGCAACTTACCGCCAAGGATGTATCAGTGGACACGCCTCCGGAAAAGTGGAAAAACTTGGATTGCTTACTACTACCTAGACATTTCCGGAAAGGCGATACCGTTAGGCAAAGACCTGGACAAGGCCCGGATCAAATGGGCTGAACTCGAAGCCATGCAGGTGCCTCTCGATCTTCGAACCATGAAGGGTATCTTCGATAGGTACATTCGTGACATTGTCCCCAAAAAAGCTGCACGTACCCAAAAGGACAACCTCTCAGAAATCAAGCAACTACGGCCCATGTTCGACAGCGCCCCTATCGATGCTATAACACCTGCAGCAATTGCTGGTTACAGGGATGCACGCTCGGCAAAAGTGCGGGCAAATCGCGAAATCGCCACCCTCTCCCACGTATTCAACATGGCACGAGAATGGGGTCTAACCACAAAGGAAAACCCGTGCCAAGGAGTCCGTAAAAACAAGGAAACCCCACGCGATTACTACGCAAACGACGCGGTTTGGAATGCGGTGTACCAGAAGGCAGGTCAAGAGCTGAAAGATGCCATGGACCTGGCTTACCTGACGGGTCAACGGCCAGCGGACGTACTAGTAATGCGCAAGGATGACATCGAGGGAGGATTCCTGATGGTTCAGCAAAACAAAACCAGCAAAAAACTTCGGATACAGACGACCACTGACGGCTCTGCAAACAGCCTGGGCTTGCTGATCGCCCAGATCGCCAAGCGAAATGCGCAGCATCTGTCGAGTTATCTGATAGTGAGTCAAAGAGGAAAACGGATGACAGCTACGATGCTGCGTAAACGATGGGATGAGGCAAGAGAGAAGGCAAAGCGAGCGGCACTTGATAGCAGTGACATGCTCTTGGCGAGCCGAATTGCAGAGTTTCAATTTCGAGACATCCGTCCGAAAGCGGCATCTGAGATCACGGATATTGGTGAAGCCAGCTTGCTGCTAGGACATACCAAAGGCGACATTACCGAGCGCGTTTACCGTCGTGTCGGCGCCATTGCTAAGCCCTCAAAATAGCCAAATAAGTGTTACAAAACCCTAATACCACCCCTTGTAGAATGCGGCCTGTAGAGGTGGCAAAAAAAATCGTATTAGAACGAAAATGAACTGCACACCGCAGAATAAAGGGACTTGAATATCGGTCTTGAAAACCGTCGACTGTAACAGGTCCATGAGTTCGAATCCCATCGCCTCCGCCATCTTTATACGACAAAGCCCTGATTATTCAGGGCTTTGTCGTTTCTGGGGTTTGGTAAAGTTTCCCAACCCACACTTCAGCCCACTCCTTTGCAGCAGCAAACTGGCAGATGCCCAAGCGTATCGATACAAGCGTAGCACCCCTGACTCCCCCCAAAAAAAGACGGCCCGAAGGCCGCCAAAGTACTGCATGGAGTTAGTTTGCGGGTGGCTGCGCAGGATGCTTGCCGGCGTGCACCGGCGGTAGCAGCCATGCCGCGAGTGCCGGTAGCAACAGGATGGCGCCCCAGACATTGACCAGGAACATGAACGCCAACAGCACGCCCATGTCGGCCTGGAACTTGAGGGTGGAAAACACCCATGTGGACACGGACACCGTCATTGTCATGGCGGTGAACAACGAGGCAGTGCCACGCTGCTTCAGCGCTTCGACAAACGCCTGACGCAGGTCCGAATGACGTGAATGCATTTCGTGCTTGATCCGCTCGAACAAGTAAATGCCGTAATCCACGCCGACCCCGACGCCCAGTGCCACCACCGGTAGCGTGTTGACCTTCAGACCGATACCCAGCCATGCCATCAACCCGTTGCACAGCACCGTGACCAGCGCCAGTGGAAGAATGATGCACAGGGTGATACGCAGCGAGCGAAAACTCAGCAGGCAGAGTAAGGTCACCGAGCCGAAAAGCGCGAGATTCACCCACTTGTCCGCCGCCTCGACCGCCTCATTGGTCGCGGCCATTACCCCGACATTGCCACTGGCCAGTTGAAAACGAAGGTCATCGCCGTCGTGGGTTACCTTGAACGCCTTGATCCGTTCGATGATGTTGCTGATAGTCGAGGCCTGGTGATCTTCGGTATACAGCGAGATCGGCATCGCACTGCAGGTGGAGTTCATCAGTTCATTGCCAAGACGCGTGGCGAAACCCACGCCTTGGGCAATTTGCGCCTGCTCCTCGGGAATGGTGCGCCATTTGATGAAGGTTTCCGCGTAGCCCTGGGTGATCTGCCCGACATAGCCCGCCAGCCCTCGCACCGTACCGACGCCCGGGGTCTGCTTCATCTCGAATTCGAAATCTTCGACTTTGCCCAGAATGTTGCGGTCAACACAGGGCGACTCGTTGCCCTTTGCCTCAACCACCACCTGCAGCAGGTCAACGCCGATGGCGAAGTTACGGGTGACCATCGCCACGTCCTGGTTATAACGCGAATCGGCACGCAGCTCCGGGACACCCTGCCCCGTGTCTCCCACCTTCAACTTTCCCGCCTGCCACATGCCGACACCGAGCAGAACCACCGCAATCAGGATGACCGGCACACTGCCCTTTCGGGTTGCCAATCCCCCCAGGTGCTCCCACAGCCAGTCCCCAGAGGTTTCCTTGCCCCGCAGACGCTCGGCATCCCTGGCCGAAATACGCATGTAAGACAGCAGGATCGGCAACAGCAGTTTGTTGGTGAGGATCATCAGGCTGACCCCCAAGGTCGCGGTGATGGCCAGTTCCCGCACCATCTCGATCTGCACGAAGGCGATTACCAGGAACCCCAGTGCATTGGCCAGCAGCGCCATGGCACCTGGAATGAAGAGCTTCTGGAAGCAATTGCGCGAAGCGGTAATGCTGTCGTGACCATGCAACACTTCCAGTTTCCAGGCGTTGGTCATCTGCACCGCATGGGAGACACCAATGGAGAAAATCAGGAACGGCACCAAAATCGACATGGGGTCGAGTGCCAACCCCAACAGCGGCAGAAGACCCAGTAGCCATACTACCGGGACCATGGCGCAAACCAACGCCCAGGACGTCAGCATCAGCGAGCCGCAATACCAATACAGCAACAGTGCGGTGATCACGAAGGCCACGGCGAAGAACAGCAGCACCCCGGCGGCACCGTCCGCGATATCCCCGGTCGACTTGGCGAAGCCAATGATGTGCACACTGACGCCATCTTTTTCGTGTTTGGCGCGAATCGCCTCCAGGGACTGGCTGACCGCTTGCAGATCCAGGCGCAAGCCGGTCTCCGGGTCCACTTCCTGCAAGTTCGCCACCACCATGGCGGCGCTCAAGTCATTGGAGACGATACGGCCGACCCAATCGGACTTCAGCACATTTTCGCGCACCGCCTTCAGTTGCTCTGGAGTACCGGAGAAGTCGGCCGCAACAATGTTGCCGCCCCTGAAGCCGTCTTCTACTACCTCGTTGTAGCGCACATTGGAGGTGAACAACGAAGTGACCGAGCTACGCTCGACGCCCTTGATGTAGAAAACTTCCTCGGTGACCTGATGCAAGCTCTCCATGAATCCGGGGTCGAAGATCTCGCCCTTTTCGTTCTTCAACGCCAGCAATACTTTGTTGGCGCCGCCGAAAACCGACTGATACTTGAGAAAGGACTGCATGTACTCATGCTGCAGCGGGATCATCTTGGAAAAGCCCGCCTCCACACGCAGTCGTGTGGCGGTGAAGGTAAACAGCAGCGTCAATAGAATGAAAAAAATCAGAAGCGGGCGACGCAAGTGAAAAATCCACCAGGACACCCGACCGACCAGACTACGGGAGAAGTGGTGGCGGTCGAGCACCTGAACGTCGCCCACAAGCTCGAGCCCCTGATTGTCGTGGTACTTACTCATAGAAACCTCAATTGGCTGTCGCTTGCGTCAAGCTCAGAGACTGAACACCGGCATCGCCCACGGCCAGGGCACCGCCGGTCACCGCAACAATCTGCGAGAGCCCGCCACGGGCGGCGTGACTCAGCTCAAAGCTTTTGCCATCGTCGTTACTCAGTGCCAGCAACCCGGCATTGCCGACCAGGGCGATACGCCCGTCAGGCAAAACCTGCCCCCCTTGCAGTGCAACCTTGGCGTCCAGGGGAATCAGCTGCCAGGTATCTCCCCGGTCGTTTGAGCGATACAGATTGCCGCGCATGCCGAAAGCCAACAGCGCACCACTTGGCGTCTGCAGTCCGCCAAAAAAAGAACCCTCGTAAGGGGATTGCAACGCTTCCCAGTTCAGCCCCAGGTCACGCGAGCGCAGCAGGGTGCCGGACTCGCCGAAAAGGAACAGGTCACCACCGACCTTCAGCACTTTGGCGATGTGCCGATCAAAGTCCTCCCCCATCACCGTTTTCTTGCTCCAGCTCAAGCCAGCGTCGACGGATTCCAGATAGTGACCAAATGCGCCATAGGCGACGAAATGCTGGCCGCCCAGGTAGGTGACACCGAGCAGCGAATCATGACCGATACCGTCCACTCCTACGGCTGTCCATTGCTGACCGCCATCGGTGGTGCGCAACAGGGTCGCGCCATGTCCAACGGCGATACCCAGTCGGTCGTTGGCGAAAGCAAGCCCGGTCAGCGTTCGATCGGCTGACGTATGAATGCCCTGCCAATGTTGCCCATCATCCGCGGAACGAAGGATCCAGCCGCGCTCGCCGGCACTGAGCAGTTGACTGCCCACGCGCTGGATATCGAGCAGGATGATTCGCTGTGAATTGATCCCGGTCTGGATCGAGCCAGGCGTCTCGGCATGTACAGCAGATGCCGCGATGAGTGCCGCCCACAACACCCTGTGAACGGACTTGCCCAAAATAGCCATTGGCCGCTCCTCTCTTGTATTTGTAATAGACGACCCGCAATCGGGTCGCCTTGAGACTGCCTGAGGGCTTAGTGACCAGCGCGACGCAGGGCATCGGGCTGGAAGTCGGCCTGACGTCCCTTGACGCCGAACTTCCAGGGTTGCTTGACCTCATTGTCCAGGCCCGAGACCATGTAGTTGCCGTTGCTCAGGTCATGGAAGATGTTGGCGCGGTACCACGGCACACCGACGTCATAGAACTGGATTATCGGGTGCACGCCAATGCGCCATAGCTGGCCGCGAGTGTCGTAGGCGTCTTCGAGCAACACGGTCCAGCTGTCCTCGTCGAGATACATCACGCGCTTGCCGTAGATATGCTTCTGCCCGGCCTTGAGCGTGCCCTCGACGACCCAGGTACGGTGGAGTTCGTAGCGCATCAGGTCGGCATTGACGGTGCCTTTTTGCAGGATGTTTTCGTATTTCAGCGACTTATCGGACAGCTTGTAGTCGTTGTACGGAACATAGATTTCCTGCTTGCCGACCAGTTTCCAGTCATAGCGGTCGGGTGCGCCGTTATAGCCGTCGTACTGGTCGGTCACCCGCATGCTCTCGGTGCCATCGCTGACGTTGTCATACGCCAGGTCCGGCGCGCGGCGCACACGACGGGCACCGGCGTTGTAGATCCAGGCCGAGCGCGCTTCCTTGACCTGGTCCACCGGTTCACGCACCAGGTAGACCGTGCCCTGTAACGTGGCCGGTTCGAGGAAGTAGCCCAGGAAGGAAAACAGGTGGTTGTCCATACTGCGATCCATGTTCTGGTCGAACACGCGGTTTTCGCGGAAACCAACCTTGTAGAACTCGCCGCTGCTACGTACCGGGAACCAGTGATAGGTCCGCTCGAAGCCACCGCCCAGGTAGCGAACCAAGTGGTTCCAGATTGCTTCCTGACCGTTCTTCGGGATCGGGAACGGTATGTTCGAGCCATTGAGGTTGCTCAGACCGAAACCCTGCAACTCGACCTGAGTGGACTGAGTCTTGGCTTTGGCGGTGACTTCAGCCGGCAGTGCGGCGGTGCGCCGGGTCTGGTAGATCGGCATCTTGAAGTTGTCATACTTCTTCAACAAAGCCAGGGTGCCGGGCGACAGCTTGCCTTTGTATTGATCGGCATTGGCCGCGGTGATCACCATCTGCGGCTTGTCTTGCGGGAACGGATCAACGTAGCCCTTCTCCGGACTCCAGCCTGCCGGAGGAGCCGTCAGGCCGCCCTGCCAGGCTGGAATGCTGCCATCGGCATTGCCGGCCTTCTCGGCGCCAACCGGAGTGAGGTCGTTACCCAGGCGCGCCGCCTCTGCATCGGTCAATTTGGCGAAAGCGTCGTTCCCGCCAAGCAACAGTGCGATGGCAATAGCCAGGGCACGCGGGGTGTGGCAAGTCTTTATTGTTTTCATGCCTTGTTCCTCATCAGAACTTGTAGCTGTAATTCATCGAGTAGTAGTCCCGGTCACGCAACGGGTCGTACTTGGCGTCGTTGTTGTACGTCACATAGTTGAACTCCAGGCTGTGGGCCTTCAGGTAGTCGAAACGAACGCCGGCACCGACGGTAAACCGGCCTTCGTTGAACTGACCGTCCATCGAAACCCCTTCCACGTCCTGCCCCAGAAACAAACTCGGGTAAGTGCTGACGCCTACGCCCAACAGGTCCGGGTACTCCAGTTGCCCTCGCAATCTGTAGCCCCAGGCGAAGTCGGTGATGTAACCGTCGTTCTTGCAGCCGTCGGGTTGCGGGTTGGTCGCAGTGCCGCAGAGGTTCCCGCCATAGCTGGGCGCCGAACCCGGGCCAAAGATGAAACCGCGACCGTAACGAATGTCGCTGTCACCCTGAGGGATGTCGTTCCACTGGAAGGCAACTTCACCGGCCACCTGCAGGCTCGAGGCGCCCAGAACGTTGGGGAACAGGTTGATGCCGTTGATCTGCAGCTGGGTTTTATCGAAGCGGTCATACCCGGTGATATAGGCGTTCGGGCCAGCGGCTCGCGCGCCCGCGCCTTGCGGTCCCACCCCTTGGGCAGCGGCGGCAAGCAGGTCGTTGCCGTTACGTTGTACCGGCGTGTTTGGCGAGTAGCTCAGTTCCGCACCGACCGACCAACTGGCCAACGTGGTGGCGGCGCTCAGGCCATACAGGTGGATGTCTTCGGGATACTCCCAGAAGGCAGTCGTCGAGGTCGCACCGAACGGCAGATTTTCATGGACCTGCACCGGGTTGAGGAAGGGTGCGCGCACCCCGGCGGGGATCCGGCCCCAATCGCCGCTGTGGGCGGAAATGATTGGCGTACGCGAGTGGATGGTCATGGCGTAGGCACCGAGCTCGGTGTCGATCGATTCGACCAGATAGTGCAGCGCCACACCCCATTGCCCCGAATCCCGGGCTTCATCGCCAGTGCTCAGCGGGACGTTCATGCCATTGCGAAAGCCGACCGGGTTGCTGACGTTAGGCAGCGACGTGGCCATGGTGCAACCACCCGGATGAGTCGAAATGATGGTTTCGGTGGTCGACCAGTAGTTGCCACAGCCCTCAACGGCAGTAGGCTCCCACTTGAACTGGTAGAACGCATCCAGCGACAGCCCGTCACTCAAACCGAAGCTGCCGGAAATCATCCACACCGGCAGCAACGCTTCCTTGATCTCGGTGCCCGGACGGCGCAGTGAAGGAACGTCGATCGGGTTGATCTGGTTGAGCCCCTGAACAAAGATGCTCTCGCCCCAGTTCAGCACCTGACGACCCAGGCGCACCTGCAGCGGGTGATCGTCCAGGTGGTAGGTGTCGTAGACATAGGCGTCGAGCAGGTAAACGCCTTTGTTCCTTTGCAGGTCGTCAAAGCCGTTATCGGACAATGGCTTTTTCTGGTAACCGTTGGCCTGGTTGCCAAAGTGCACGTCTTCGTCTTCCAGCGCCTGGTCGTACCAGCCCTTCACGCGCAGCATGCCGCCCATGTCGCCGTTGTGCAGGTTCAGTTCGGTGAGGAACTTGCCGATGGTAGAAAACCGGTCGCCGCGATCGTAGTTGAGGTTGCCGCCATCGGTATTGGAACCGCCCAGGCCGTCGGTCTTGCCGATCACCTGTCCGTCGAGTCGACTGTACAACTCGTTATCGCGCCCTTCGGCACGCCAGCTGCTGCCAACGGAAAGTGTGGTGTCGAGGCTCCCCGACCAACCGCTCTCGGTATCAAAATTGAATGCCTGGGCATTGCCGGCGCCCACTCCGAGAATTCCAAGCACGACTGCCTGACCAAGCTGATGCCGGACAAAGCCTGTTTGTGGCGAACTTATTCTTATCATTGTTCACATTCCTAAATAATCCCGACGCTACGGTTCAACCCACCACTCTTTGGCTCCTGGATTCCCTGTGAAAAACCTCCCTCCCCAACCACCCGGCCGCCAGAGACTGGCCGGACAAGTAAACATTGACTGCGCAGCGCTTAACCCTCCCGAGATGGGAGGGGGTTGGGAGGGAGGCAGGAAAGGGGGGGCACACAGCACTGGCGAATGGGAAATGCAGGCGCACGCCGCTGCCGGCTGTTGCGCACAACAGCCGGGGCGAATCAAGCAGGAAGGGAGAAACAGCCGGGTCGCAAAGGCTGTCCACAAGAACTCAGCGATGACTTGGCAGTTGCCGGCTCAAGTCATCCATGGTCGATTGCGCCCGGAGATGGGTCGCTCAACCAACTCGCCGCGAACTGCCCTGCCAGAACGGTTCACGCAGTTCGCTCTTGAGCACCTTGCCAGCGCCCGAGAGCGGTAACGCAGCACGGAACTCCACGCTTTTCGGCGCCTTGTAGCCGGCGATCTGACGCTTGCAATGGGCGATCAATTCTTTGCCATTCGGTTCAGTGCCAGGCTTGAGTACCACCACGGCATGCACCGCCTCGCCCCATTGCTCGCTAGGGATCCCGATCACCGCACACATGGCGATATCCGGATGGCTGCACAAGGCATTCTCGACCTCCGCCGAGAACACGTTTTCGCCACCGGTGACGATCATGTCCTTGAGGCGGTCGACAATGAAGATGTAGCCATTTTCGTCCATCCTGGCCCCGTCCCCCGTACGCAACCAGCCATCGCCAGGCAGAGCCGCCAGGGTTTGCTCGGGTTTGTTCAGGTACCCGCTCATTGCATTCGGACCCCGAACGACGATTTCACCGATGCTGCCACGTGGCACCTCACGGCCATCGTCGTCGACGATCTTGACTTCCACCGCCCGGGTGGCACGACCACAGGAGCGCAGCATGCCGGCAGCGGCGGCCGCCGCGGTGTGCTGAGCCGGGCCGAGCAGCGAAACAATGGGCGACATCTCCGTCTGGCCATAAGCCTGGAACAACTGCAGTTGCGGCAGCATGGCCTGCAGGCTCCACAGCGTCTGCTCCTGAATGGGCGAAGCGCCGTACACCAGGTGCTGCAACGAGGACAGGTCGTAATTGCCCACCTCGGGATGATTGATCAACAACTGAATCATGGTCGGCACCAGCATGGCCACCTGAATGCCGTGACGCTGAATCGCCGCCATCGCTTCGGCCGGCTGGAACGCCGGCAGAATGACGTGAGTCGCGCCTTCGAGCACACCGACATAACCGGTGGACATGTCCGCCAGATGGAACATCGGTGCTGCGCGCAGCATGACTGAATCAGGCGGCACCAGGCCCTCGACATCCAGCGCAATCTGGCTGCTCCAGAAGGCCGTATGACTGATCATCACGCCCTTGGGGAAACCCGTGGTGCCGCCGGTATAGAACACACCAAGGAGTGAATCGCCGCCACGGCGGGCATCCTCCATGGGCGAGGCCCGGGCAATCAGCGTTTCGTAATCCAGCATCGCATCCGGCGTGGTGCCATCACCGACGTAGATGACATGACGCAACGAAGGAACCTGCCTGGATAAGCGCAGACCGATGTCCTTGAAGGTCTCGTCAACCAACAGTACCGAGGTTTGCGAATCGGCCAGGGCATACGCGTTCTCCTCCGCACTCCAGCGTGTGTTGCAAAGATTGAGAACGGCATCGGCCCAGGGTACGGCGAAGCAATATTCGAGGTAACGATCAGAGTTCAAACCCAGCATGGCGACGCAATCGCCGCTCTGTACGCCAAGCTCACGCAACGCCCCGGCCAGTCTCGCAACACGCTCGACAAACTGGCGCAGAGTGCGACTGCGATCGCCGTAGATCGTCATTAATCGCTCGGGCGCGCACTGTAGATTACGGTGCAAGGGCTGAGTGAAGTACATGGTCTCTCCTGAAGTTGCAGCTATTGTTATTGTCCGTGCCTTGACGGCAGGAGACGGCAATGCCGGGCGCTCACCGCTTGGGGGCAGGAGCATTGCAGGTCTGGAGCCATCAGCGCTCACATGAACCCTGCATGCACGGTTTCACCACCGTTACCCGGCACCCTACCCCAAGGTGAAAACTGGCAACCCTCCCATCTAGGGAGGGGTGGTGGCGCGGTTCAACGGTTCAATACCTGGACTTTTGCGAGGATGCCAAGGCTATGCTGCGCTAGCTAAGCAACCCGACTTGCCGCGCCTTGCTCACTGCATCCTCGCGAGAAAAGGCACCCAACTTGCCGAAGATATTCTTCAGGTGCCACTTGATGGTTCCAGGCGAAAGATCGAGGGCCTTGGCGATGCTCTTGGTTGACAGCCCACGGGCCAGATGTTCGACCACTTCAAGCTCACGGGGCGAGAGGATATCGCTGCCGGGCGCAGGTGCCCGACCACCCTCACCTGTCCCGCTCGAGAGGCTCTGCGAATCGGCGCCGTGCATCAGACAGTGTTGAATGTAGTCACGCTCCAGCGCTGTCAGTGCATCGACACTGAGCGATTGCAGCAGGCGCAGCCCCGCCGCTCCTTCATCAAGAAACACCCGGAACATCCCGTATTCGCAGGCATTGCGCAGTGCCGTGGACATCTGGCGCTGGGCCTCTTGTGGTTCATGGAGCGCTGTCCTGGCAATAGCGACACGGATTCGCAGCACGGTGGCTGGTTGTAACTGCCCCCACTCCTGACAGACCAGTGCCCAGCTTTCTCCTACTTCGACCGCGCATCGATAGTCGCCTTCGGCCAGGGCCAAGGCCGTGTGTGCCATTGCGCAGGCCAGGGGGATCTCCGCCCAGGCACAACCGCGCTTGCCCTGATAAGGCATGGCCAGCGCGCGCAATCTGCGAAACGCCTCGCGCGCGCGGGCCAGATCGTGCTGATGGCAGGCGATACGTATCTGCTCGGCAAAACGCCACGCCTGCAGGCGATCAAGGCCAATGCTTTCGGCGATCTCGCCCAATCGATCGAGGGTGGCGTGGGCCGCCTCCAGCCTGCCCGCAGCACACTGCAAATGCGCCTGGGCAAGGTAGGTATACAAAATGCAGTCAGAGGTCCCCAGGACCTCGGCGACCCCGAAGCAGCCTTCAACGTAGTCCTCGGCGGCTTCCAGGCTGTTCAAGTGATAGCAGGTCAAGGCCAGGGTAGACTTGATGAAGATGGCGACATCCTGCGCCAGTGACTCGTTGCGCGTCACTTGCACCAGGACACCTTCGAGATCGCGGCGGGCCTGGTTCATATCGCCCTGGACAAAAAAACTGAGGCCACACAGCGCATCGAAAAACGGCCGGGCCCGAGGGCCTTGCGCACGCCGGAGCAGACCTCGCGTGCTGTAGACCAGATCCCGTACAAACACTGTTCGACCCGCCTTGAGCAATGCCACGCCGCCAAGGGTATAGAGCATCAACAGGTGAAAGTGGCGCTGGCTGGGCGGCTGCGCCATCAAGGGCTCGAGCAGCGCCAGTACAGCTGTCGTATCGTCCCTTCTGAGCAGGAACATGGCCCTCAGCAATTGCAATTCAGTGTCTATTTTCGGCCGGCTGACTTCCGGGTGAGCTTCGATCGAGGCGAGTGTGAGCTCGAATCTCTCCATGCGATTGCAGGTGAGTTCTGCCCAGGCAACCGCCAGGAGCAGGTCAATCTGCTTGGACCAGGCTTCACGCGGCAACTCGTCGGCCAACTGCAGCAGTTGTGCGAAATGCGCGTCACCGATCAGCGACCTCGCCGCCCGTGCCAGCAACTGCACGCTGCCCTCAAGATCCCGGGCTGCCTGAGCATGACGAATCGCCTCGACGTACAAACCGTGGTCGGCAAACCATTGGCTGGCGGCGTGATTGACCCGAATCACCTCCACAACCGGCAGCTCATTGCGGCGCCGTTGCAGATACCCGGAAAACATCTGGTGGAAACGGAACCACTGCAGGCGACCCTCGAGGTCGATCGGCAACAGGAACAGATTCTGCTCGAGCAATATGTCAAGCACCGCCGCGTTTTCCGGGCTACCCGTCAATGCGACGCACAGCTCGCGATTGAATCGTCGGCAGGTCGAAACCTGGACCATGGCAGCGATTTGCCCGGCAGAAAGCACACGACTGATGCAGTCATCCAGATAGGCATCGAGACCTGATTCATCGATCGCCATGACCATGCCGCCACAGGCTCGCAGGCTCTGTTCAAAATTACCGCTGTGGCGAAGTGACAGGACACCGATCTGCAGGCCCGCGGCCCAACCGTCCGTCAGCTCATACAGACGTTGTTGCTGCTCGCCGGACAGGTTTTCTAGACCATTGAGCTCAAGCAGACTGAACTGCTCCTCGGCCGTCAGGCGCAAGTCGGCAAAATCAATCTGGGTCAACTGCCCCTTGATGCCGATCGCCAACAGATTGAGCGCCGGACGCTGGCGTGTGGTGATCACCAGATGGAAATTGTCCGGTGCCAGATCGATCAGGCGCTGGATCATCGCCAATGCCGGCTGCGCAGTGAGGAAATGCAGGTCTTCGAGGAATAGATAAATGGATCGAGGATGCTCGTAGAGCGCGTTGACCAGCAGCGACAGCAACACCTCCAGCGAACGCTGGTCAGTGCGCTCGCTCAGGCCAATGATATCGTCGCCGACAGCCAGGCCCGCGGCCCCCAGACTGGCGACCAGATACGCCGCCCAGAGCGTCTCGTCGTCGGCCCCCAGGTTGAACCAGGCGACATCCAGCCCCGCACCGATCAAGCGCTGGCGCCATTGCGCCGCCAGCGTGCTCTTGCCACTGCCCGCAGGCCCCAGGATCAAGGTCAACTTGCGCTCGCGCCCTGCCTCGATCAGTTCCAGCAGACGCTCACGCGGCAGCGACCGGGGATCGATTCGGGGCGGCGACCATTTGGTGCGGATGAGTATCGTGTTGGAGGATTTCATAAGGCTAGCGAACCAATGAACTGCTCATGTCACGCTTGATGAATTCTAGCGCGCTGCCGTTCCTGCGCGAGGAAGGACGAGATGATCGGCGCAACGGTTTGCGCCCGGGCCACCAGGAACAGATGGCCATCGCCGATCACATGCAACTGCGAATTGGGAATGCGCCTGGCCAACAGGCGCATGTTGGGCAACGGAATGATCGGGTCGTCATCGCCGGCCAGAATCAGGGTCGGCTGATGGATCCGATGCAGCCAGTGAATGCTGGTCCAGCCCAGGCCCGCCAACAGTTGCAGGTAGTAACCGCGCCTGCCGCCGGAGCGCACCTTGCTGGCGAACGCTTGTGCCAGTGCAGGGTCATGGCGAAAAGCACCGCCATAGATGTCCGGCGCGATCCGCGCGCCGTAGGACGGCTGGATGTAACGGCGCGCAGAGGCCATCCTCCACAGCACTTTGGGTTTGGCCGGCAGCATGGCCATGCCCGCACACGTGGCGGCCAGGATCAGTTTCTTGCAACGCTGCGGAAAATCGTGGGCGAACTGTTGTGCCAGCGCTCCGCCCCAGGACACGCCGATCACGTTGACCTGGCCAACGTCCAGATAATCGAGCATGCGCGAAACCCGTTTCGCCAGGTCAGAAAACCGGTAAGGCAAGCTCGGCAGGGAGGAGCCGCCGACGCCGGGCACGTCGAAGGCGATCACTTGCATGTCCGGATCAAGCGCCCGGACGAATGGAAACAAAAGCTCCAGGTTGGCGCCAATGCCATTGAAGACTAGCAACGGCGGCAGATCGGCCTTGCCTGGACGAATGGCAACGCGCAGATGCCCGCCATCCAGTTCGATGGTGCGATAGACAAAGGGCTGTGACATGTTACGGAGGTTCCTTCTGCGGCGCCGGGCCAAGGGATCTGGAACGTGGACAGGACGGGACGCAAGCGCCCGTCCGGCTACAGCGAGTCAGCGCACGTGCACGTAGGTGCCAGGAGCCGGTTCAGCCGCGACGTAAGCCTTGTTGCCAAGTTTGACGGGGGCCTTCCTGCTCTGACCGGAGCGTGCCTGCAACCAGGCCAGCCAGTGAGTCCACCAGGAGCCGGTCTCTTTGGTGGAACCTTCCAGCCAATCCTGGGCATCAACCGGCAGGCTGCTGCCGGTCATGAAGCGGGCCTTGGGGTTACCCGGCGGGTTGAGGATGCTCTGGATATGCCCGCTGTTGGACACCACGAACTCACCCTGGCCGCCGAACAGGTGCATCGAGCGGTAGCAGGCATCCCATGGGGTGATGTGGTCGGTCAGGCCCGCCATGCAATAGAAATCGCTGGTGACCTGCTTGAGATCAATTGGAGTGCCGCAGACCTCCAGGGCGCCGGCACGGGCCAGCGGGTTGGTCTGGTACATCTCGATGAATTCGCCGTGCAGCGCGGCCGGCAGGTTGGTGGTGTCGTTGTTCCAGTAGAGGACATCGAATGCAGGCGGCTCGTTACCGAGCAGGTAGTTGTTGATCCAGTAGCTCCAGATCAGGTCGTTGGGGCGCATCCAGGCGAAGACTTTTGCCAGCTCACGACCTTCCAGCACACCCGCTTGATAGGAACGGCGCTTGGCCGCCTCAAGGGTTTTCTCATCAGCGAACAGCGAGACCTGGGTGTCGGGGCGAATATCGAGCATGCTGACCACCAGGGTGAAGGCATTCACCTTGCTCTCGCCCAGTGCCGCGTAGTGGCCCAAAAGCGACGACATGGTACTGCCTCCAGAGCACGCGCCAAAGGTGTTCAGATCAGTGCTGCCGGTAATCGCCAGCACTGCGTCGACCGCCTCTTTCAGGGCTTCGACATAGGTGGACAAGCCCCACTCGCGTTGCGCCTTGCCCGGATTGCGCCAGCTGACGGCAAAGGTCTGGATGCCACTGTCGAGAAGGAAACCAATCAGGCTCTTCTGCGGCGCCAAATCAAACAGGTAGAACTTGTTGATCTGGGGCGGCACCACCAGCAACGGGCGCTCCAGCACCTGCTGGCTTCGAGGTTTGTACTGAATCAGCTCCAGCACCTCGTTTCGAAACACCACCGCGCCAGGCGTCGTGCCCAGATTGCCACCCACCTCGAAGGCCGTCTTGTCCACCTGACTGGGCATGCCACCGTTTTCAATCAGATCGCGGGTCAAGTGCGCGAATCCATCCAGAATGCTCTTGCCACCGGTTTCGAAGAAACGCTTGAGAGCCGCAGGGTTGGCCAGGGTGTTGGTCGGCGCCATCGCCTCGGCCAGCAGGTTGATGACGAACTGGCCACGGCTGGCATCCTGATCGCTGAGGTTGCTGCTACTGATCCAGTCGTTCATTTCCCGGCACCAGGCCAGGTAGGCCCGCATATAGCGACGATACAGCGGGTTGCCCTGCCAGGCTGGCTCATCGAAACGCTTGTCCCCCGCCGCCGGCTTCAGATCCGAACGGTCGAGCAGGATGTTTTTCAGTTCCATGCCGAACGCAGCCATGTGTCGGGCGCTGTGCACGGGTTGCTTCAACACTTGTTGCAGGACCATGCGAGCGCTGCTGAGTATGTCGCGCCCGCGAGGGCCGAACGCTGGATTCAGGCTCAGCGTGTGCTTGGCGGCTTGCAGGGAGAGCTCTTTATCATTTTTGTCCATTGTGACACCCCATGCTTGACACTAGGCCCCTTGGTGGCTCGGGGCCTTGATCGCTTCGTGGAAGTAACTCAAATCACAGACAGGCTCACAGGTGACGCGCGTCTTCCTTGAGCATGGCGGCAGCCTTTTCACCGATCATGATGGTCGGCGCGTTGGTATTGCCCCCGGGAATGGTCGGCATGATCGAGGCGTCGGCAATCCGCAGGCCTTCGACACCGCGCACCCGCAGACGCGCATCGACCACGGCCAGCGGGTCACTGTCAGGGCCCATCTTGCAGCTGCCTACCGGGTGATACTGGGTATCCGCGCGACGGCGGATGTCCTGCTCGATCTGCCGGTCGTCATTCCAGTCGACGGGATAGATCAGTTGCGGTCCGAAACGGGCGAAATGGGTGGACTCGAGGATCCGGGCCTGGGTCTTCGCCGCCTGGATCAGCAACTCGATGTCTTCCCGTCGATCGAAAAAGCGCGGATCGATGACTGGCGCGTCGAGCGGATCGCGGCTGCGCAGGGTCACGGTGCCTGTGCTTTTCGGGCGCAGTACCTCGATATGGCAGCTGTAGCCGTAACCCCAATGCAAGTGACGACCATGGTCGTCGACCACGGCGGTGACGAAGACCATCTGCAGGTCGGGCTTGTCCAGCGCCGGATCGGAACGCAGGAAAGCGCCGGCCTCGGCGAAATTGGTGGTCAGCATGCCGCTGCGCTTGCTCGCCCACTCCACGGCAGCAGCCGCCAGCTTGACGCTGGAACCCACGGTGAGGCCCAGGCAACCCTCCGGATGACTGACCTTGTACGGCACCGTGTAGTCGATATGATCCTGCAGGTTCTGGCCGACGCCTGGCAGGTCCACCAGCACCGGGATACCCAGCCGCGTCAACTCCTCGGCCGGCCCGATACCCGACAGCATCAAGGCCTGTGGAGTACCAAAGGCGCCAGCGGCGAGAATCACTTCACGGCGGGCACGCACTTCCTGCACATCCTTGCCGTTGTGGTAACGCACACCCACGCAGCGCTTGCCCTCGAAGATCAGGCTGTGGAACGGAGCGTTGAGGTAAAGCTGAAGATTTTTCCGATCAAGGATCGGCCACAGGTAGCCCTTGGCCGCGCTGCAGCGTTCTCCGTCCTTCTGGGTCACCTGGTAGCGGAAACAACCGTCCTGCTGGCGACCGTTGTAGTCGTCAGTACGGGCGATGCCCTGCTCCTCGGCGGCACTCATGAAGACTTCGCACAGAGGGCTCGGCGACTTCAGTTCAGCGACATTCAACGGGCCGCCAGCGCCATGGAACTCGGTCTCGCCAAAGCGCTCGTTGTGTTCCGATTTCTTGAAATACGGAAGAACCTCCTCATAACTCCAGCCGGGGTTGCCGAGGTTCTCCCAATGGTCATAGTCCCAGCGATGGCCGCGGACGTAGACCATGCCGTTGATCGAGCTGGACCCGCCCAACGCCTTGCCACGCGGCTGGTAACCCTTGCGCCCGTTGAGCCCCGGTTGGGGCACGGTTTCGTAGGACCAGTTATGAAAACCTTCACGCATCATCACCACTACGCCCGGTGGTGCCTGAATCAACACTTTCTTGTCACTGCCGCCGGCCTCGAGCAGGCAAACACTGACCTGAGGATCTTCACTGAGGCGCGCCGCCACCGGACAGCCACCCGAGCCGCCACCCACCACCACGTAATCGAACACATTCTGACTCATATCAATCTTCCTCAAGACTTCACATCCGCATCCGGCTTGCCCAGGTAAAACGCCAGCGCCAGGCTCTGCAGCCGGCCGCCAAAGGGTGGATGGAAGAGATGGGTGGGAAACCAGGTACGCCTCTTGAACACGGTGCGCGCGTGACTGAGCTCGCGAAACCCTTCTTCTGCGTGATAGTTGCCCATACCGGAATTTCCCGTGCCACCGAAAGGAGCACCGTGGTTGAAAGCGTGCCAGCCCCAATCGTTGATGGTCACGCCACCGGAATGGGTCCGTTTGAGCAATCGATCGATGCTCGTCGTGTCGGTTGAAAAAATGTACAGCGCCAGGGGACGTTGCCCGCTGTTGATGTGGGCCACCACACCGGTGAGGCTGTCATAACCCAATACCGGCAACAGCGGACCGAAAATTTCTTCCTGCATCACCCGCATTTCCGGCGTCACCCCCGTCAGGATGTGCAACGGCATCCTGCGCCCCGGGGCAACCTCGCCACAGACAATGATCCGGGCGCCCTTGGCCCGCGCATCTTCAAGCAGGCCCTGGAGGCGCTGAAACTGACGATCATCGATGATCGAACTGTAGTCATCGTTAGCGGCAGGCCGTTCGCCGTACAGCGCCTGGAACTGGCGGCGCACTTCGCCGACGAAGCGCTCGATATCGTCCTGGGGAACCAGGGCGTAGTCCGGTGCGATGCAGATCTGCCCGCCATTGGTGCCCTTGCCGTGAACGATACGTCGTGCGGCATCGCTCAGGTTGTAGTCAGCCAGCACCACCGCAGGCGACTTGCCACCCAACTCCAGTGTCACCGGCGTCAGGTTGGCTGCGGCGGCACGCATGACCAGACGCCCGACTCCAGGGGACCCGGTGAAGATGATGTGGTCGAATGGCAGCGAAGAGAAAAAGCCCGGATCTTCAAGCTCACCACCGACCAGGGCCACTTGCGAGTCGTCGAACACCTCTGCCAGCAGACGCTTGAGGACCTCGTTGGTGTGCGGGTTGAACTCGGACATCTTGAGCATCACCCGGTTGCCTGCGGCGAGCGCACTGACCAGACCCGCAATGGCGATGTAAACCGGAAAATTCCATGCCGATATGACCCCCACCACGCCTTTCGCCTGATACTCCACCCACAACTGATTGCCCTTGAACAGCAGCTCTGTGGGGCGTCGGCTTGGCTTCATCCAGCTCCCCAGATGCTTGAGGGTGTGATTGATGTGCAAGATGCAACCCATCAGGTCAAGGAACTTGGTGTCGACGGCGGAGCGATGGCCAAAATCGGCGCTCATCGCCACGACAATGGCGTCCTGGTAACGCCGTAGCTGGGTGCGCAGTGCGATCAGATTGGCCTGGCGCTCAGCCAGCGAGGAATGAGGTTGAGCACGGAAAGCCTCACGCTGGGTATTGAACACGCGGGCCACTCGCTGAACCGCCATTTCCTGGATCATGCCTTGATTCCTCTGAACTGAAGACCACCAACACCCACTGTCGCGTTCAACCTCAGGTATCGCTGCGTGAACAGAGGGTATGGCCGTCACTGTGGACTTCAAATAGCCGAAGACATCAAAGCTATTGCACTTGACCTCAGTTGCCGGCCGCCTTGCCTGGCACGACACTCGGGTGAAATCTTCGTCACGCAAACAAAGATGCCACCCGGAGGTGGCATCGATGGGTTACTGCTGCTTCTGCTGCCGCGCGTTCTCTTCGATCTGCGCATCCACCCGCTTGCGCACCTGGTCGATACTGAAGCTGGCGGGTTTCTGGCTGGGCGGGTACTCGACGAAAGTTTGCAGGAACTTCGCGGCTTTCATCGTGGCCACACCAAGCAGGTAGGCATTCTTGATTATCCAGTCGTAGTACTGATTGGAAACAACGTCCGCCCTTTCATAGGGGTCCATGCGCAAGTTGAAGATCTTCGGCGCCCGCAGACAGACGAAAGGTTCGCTCCAGACCTCGAAACCTCCTGGCTTGCGCTGCTCGCAGAACACCGCCTTCCAGTCACCGAAACGCGACGCGACCAGCACACCGTCGTCGTTGAAGTAGTAGAACTCCTTGCGCGCACCACTCTTGGCCTTGCCGGTCAGATAGTCGAGCTGGTTGTAGCCGTCCAGGTGCACCTTGAAGTTCTTGCCCGCAAAATTCGCCCCCTTGAGCAGGCGTTCCTTGACGTCGGTATCACCCGCTACCGCCAGCAAGGTCGGGAACCAGTCGAGACCGGAGAACATTTCAGTGGACACTTCACCCGCCTTGATCTTGCCCGGCCAACGAACCATCGCCGGCACACGGAACCCGCCTTCCCAGTTGGAGTTTTTTTCGTTGCGGAACGGTGTGGTTGCCGCGTCCGGCCAGGAAAACTGATTCGGACCATTGTCGGTGGTGTAGACGACGATGGTGTTGTCGGCGATTTTCAGGTCGTCGAGGGTTTTCAGCAGTTTGCCGACGTCACCGTCGTGCTCGAGCATGCCGTCCGCGTACTCGTTGCCGGGCATGCCACTCTGGCCTTTCATCGAGTCGCGCACGTGGGTAAACAGGTGCATGCGGGTGGTGTTCATCCACACGAAAAACGGCTTGTCTGCCTTGACTTGTCTCTCCATGAACGCTTGAGCAGCGGCGGTGGTTTCGTCGTCGATGGTTTCCATGCGCTTGGCGGTCAATGCGCCGGTGTCCTCAATCTTGCCATCGGCATAGGAATGGATGACCCCACGCGGTGTGGCGGCCTTGACAAAGTCCGGATCATCTTTAGGCCAATTGGCACGCTCGGGTTCTTCTTCGGCGTTGAGGTGGTACAGGTTGCCGAAGAACTCGTCAAAACCGTGATTGCTCGGCAGGAACTCATCGCGATCGCCCAGGTGGTTCTTGCCGAACTGACCGGTCGAATAGCCTCGAGCCTTGAGTGCCTGCGCAATGGTAATGTCGCGCGCCTGCAGGCCGACTGGCGCCCCGGGCATTCCGACTTTGGTCAGGCCCGTACGCAACGGTGTCTGGCCGGTGATGAACGAAGAACGTCCTGCGGTGCAACTGTTCTCCGCGTAGTAGTCAGTGAACATCATGCCTTCGTTGGCAATGCGATCGATGTTCGGTGTCTTGTAGCCGACCACGCCATGGCTATAGGCACTGATGTTGGTCTGGCCGATATCGTCGCCGAAGATCACCAGAATATTGGGTTTATCCGCCGCCCCGGCTGTCGCCGAAAGGCCTATCAACGAGACGCCCACCAGGGCCATCCGCGACAACCACGCGCGCTTGTCTTTCATGATTTGTCCTTGTTGTTTTGACTGAATGCTTCGGATTGTCCGGACAGCGGTGGCGCTTAGATTCCGGTCAGCCCGCCGCTACAGATCAACGTCTGGCCACTGACATAGTCGGACTCGGGGATGCAGAACATGTACACCGAGCCGGCAGCTTCTTGCGGGGTACCGGCACGCCCCAACGGAATGCTGCGCTCGAGCATGGTCATCAGGTCAGGGTTGATGCCGACTTTGATCTCGCGACCTTCGATCTCGGCGGTGGCGTTACCGTCGGCAGTGGCTTCGGTCAGACGAGTCTTGATAAAGCCGTAGGCCACGCAGTTGACGGTGGTGTTCAGGCGCCCCCACTCCTTGGCCAGCGTCATGGTCATGCCGGTGATACCGGCCTTGGCGGTGGAATAGTTGGCCTGACCGGCATTACCGAACAGCCCGGCAACGGAGGAAATGTTCACCACTTTGCGAATGTTACGCAGGCCGGCGTCCTGTTCAGCCTTGACCAGGTTGCGAATGACCGGCTGCGCCGCGCGCAGGATGCGAAAAGGCGCGGTAAGGTGCACATCGAGCATGGCGTACCACTGCTCGTCAGTCATCTTCTGGATCACGCTGTCCCAGGTGTAGCCCGCGTTGTTGACGATGATGTCCAGACCCTTGTAATGCTCGATCGCGGTGCCGACGAAGCGCTCGGCGAAGTCAGGCGCTGAAACGCTGCCGATACAGGCGACGGCTTCACCGCCCATGGCCTTGATGGCCTCGACCACTTCCTGAGCCGGCTCGGTGTCAAGGTCATTGACCACCACGCGGGCACCATCGGCTGCCAGCTTCAGGGCGATGGCACGGCCGATTCCACGACCGGAGCCGGTAATCAGGGCAACTTTACCTTCGAGTTTCTTGCTCATCTGTCTCTTCCGTAAAAGGTTGATAAAAGGGGTTAGCCAATGGCGATGGCGATCAACGCGTCGCCGACGATCTTGACCTGTCCGTACTGGTTGACCGTGGCCACCTCGACCCTGGCGCAACGTTCGCCGTTGACTTCGACGATCTCGGTTACCTGGCCCTTGCAGGTGATGACGTGTCCCAGGTGAGTGATGCCCTGGAAGCGCACGCCAAAGCTGCGCAGCCGGCTTTGCGGCACCCACTGGGTCAGCAGGCGACCCAGCCAGGCCATACTCAACATGCCGTGGGCAAACACGTCCGGCATGCCGGCCTTGCGGGCGAAATCCACGTCGATGTGAATCGGGTTGAGGTCGCCCGAGGCGCAACCGAACCGCGCCAGCGTGGTGCGGTCGACCGCCGCCAGCGTCAGGGGTGGCAGCCGGTCACCGACCTTCACGTGTTGCAGTGAATGACTCATGGTCGGGACTCCTCAGTTGCGGACCACGAGCACGGTGCGCAACTCGGCGACCAGCTCGTTTTTGTCGTTGTGGACTTGCGAGGTCTTGACCAGGAACTCCAGCGCGCCGTTTTTCTTGTCGAAAATATCGGCGATCCGCGACTTCACGGTGACCGTTTCCCCGGCACACACCGGCTTGTGATAGGTGAAGCTCTGTTCACCGTGAAGAATCTTCGCGATCGGGATTTCCAGATCCGCCAGCATGCTGTCCACGGTGCCGGCATCCAGCTCGGCACCGAACAGGAATGTCGGCGGGACCAGCACGTCGCACAAGCCTGCTCCTTGGGCGGCAGCGAGATCGGTGTACAACGGATCGGTCTCGCCAATGGTCCGGGCGAATGCGCAAAGACGCCCGCGCTCAAGCGTCATCGTGGTGGCGGCCAGTTCGTGGCCGATCCACTTCTTGTCGATCATCCGTCGCCCCTCAGACTTTTTCGTAGAGGGTGACGACGCAGGCGCCGCCCAACCCGAGATTGTGTTGCAGGGCCAGACGCGCGCCGTCTACCTGACGTGGACCCGCTTCGCCACGCAACTGCTGGACCAGCTCGGTGCACTGGGCCAGGCCGGTGGCGCCCAGTGGATGGCCCTTGGAGAGCAACCCGCCGGAAGGATTGGTGACGAATTTGCCGCCATAAGTGTTATCGCCGTCCTCGACAAAGCGCTCCGCCCCGCCGATCGGGCACAGGCCCAGCGACTCGTAGGAGAGCAGCTCGTTCTGTGCGAAACAGTCGTGCAACTCGACCACCTGGATATCTTGCGGACCGACACCGGCCGCCTCGTAGACATTCTGCGCGGCCGTGCGGGTCATGCTGAAACCGACCACTTCGCGCATGTCTCTCGCATCGAACGTCCTGGACGTGTCGGTGGTCATGGATTGCGCACGGATGCGTACTGCGCCCTTCAGGCCGTGGCGTTTCAGGAAGTCCTCCGAACAGAGGATCGCCGCCCCGGCGCCGCAGGTCGGCGGGCAAGCCATCAGGCGCGTCAGCACGCCGGGCCAGACGGCAGGCGAGTTCATCACGTCTTCGGCGCTGACGACGTTACGGAACAACGCCATCGGGTTGTTGGCGGCATGGCGACTGGCTTTGGCGCGGATCTTGGCAAAGGTTTCCAGGCGGGTGCCGAACTCCTGCATATGCGCCAGGCCAGCGCCACCGAAGTAGCGCAGCGCGAGCGGGATGCCGGCGTGCCCGACCAACTCATCGGTGGCCAGGTCGAAGCGCTCGAAAGGGCTGGGGCGGTCGTCAAAGAGCGTACCCAGCGCACCCGGGCTCATTTGCTCAAAACCCAGCGCCAGGGCACATTCCGCCGAACCGCCGCTGACTGCCTGGTTGGCCAGGAACAGCGCGCTGGAACCGGTGGAGCAGTTGTTGTTGACGTTGACCACCGGGATACCGGTCATGCCGACTTCGTATAGCGCGCGCTGGCCTGCAGTGGAGTCACCATAGACGTAACCGACGTACGCCTGCTCTACCTGCGCGTAACCCACGCCGGCATCGACCATCGCGGCACGCAAGGCGGCAGCGGCCATTTGCGGATAGGGCGCGTTGGCGCCCGGCTTGACGAAAGGGATCATGCCGACCCCAATCACATAGACATTGCGACTCATAGCGGCTTTCCTGAATTTAAGTTGCGGCACGGTGTGACTTTGTGGGCTTAATGTGATGGCCGTGCGCAAAACCGCCAATGTCATGGCGCCGCAAATGACTTGCAGAATCCACCAATGTCGAATCCAACCCCCGTTACCTTCGCCTCCGTTTTCGTCTCCTCCCTGCTCGCCGCAGCCCGTGATCGCGGCTACGAGATCGAGGGCTTTCTACGCGACGCAGGGATCGATCCACAGCAGCCTCAGGACCTGGACCACCACGTCACCGTCGACCAGTACGTTGCCCTGCTGCGCAAGACCATCAAGGGTCTCGATGACGAAGGCATCGCGCTGTTTTCGCGAAAATTGCGCCGCGGCAGCTTCATGCTGATGATGCGTTCAGCCCTGACCGGCGACACTCTGTACGGCGCCCTGCGGGAATTCACCCACACCCTGCGGCTCCTGCAAGACGACCTTGACCCGGTGCTGCTGGACGACGGTCGGCACGTAAGGGTCGAACTGCACTTCCTCACCACTCAGGTCGAGTCCCGCGATTTCGCCCACGTGCTGTTTCTGCGACTGATCTGGCGCGTCATGGCCTGGCTGGAAGGCGGGAGCTTGCGCCCCGCTGGTATCGACGTGGCATTCACACAACCTGAATCGGTTGGCGACTACCGCAAGCTCTTCCCTACGGAACTGCGCTTCGGCACAGCCTTCTCGACTATCTGGTTCGACTCCCAGGCACTGCAGGCACCCGTGCGCCGTGACAGCTCCCATCTGCATGAATACCTGGCCAAGGCCCTGCTCGACCTTCTGGTGCCCGCCATACCCGCACGCGTCAGCGACCGGGTGCGGGTCTATCTGCGTGAAGAACGCGCGCGCCATAGCGGCTGGCCAGACCTTGAACAGACCAGTGCCGCCCTGCACTGCTCGGCCAGTTCATTGCAACGTCACCTGGCTCAGGAAGGCGCCTCTTTCCAGAACATCCGCGATAGCCTGCGCCGCGACTGGGCGCTCTACCGCCTGAAAACCAGCAAGCTGCCGACACCGGTGCTGGCCGAGGAACTTGGCTTCGCCGACAGCGCCAGCTTCCAGCGCGCCTTCAAGCGCTGGACCGGCCAGACCCCGGGCCAGGTTCGCAAGGGCAACTGACCGATTGAGGTCAAGTGCAACAGCTTTGGGGCCAGCGGCTATGTGCGCGCACGCCCCCTCGTTCTAGGCTCGCATTTCGCACGCTGCCATCGGTGGCGAAGCCCAAAATTGCGGAGACCGAGCTTATGTTGCCCCAACTGCACCAACATTCCTGGATGGATAGCGACATCGAGGCCTATCGCGACCAGGTACGTCGCTACATCGCCAATGAGATGACACCGCACAACGATGCCTGGCGCGAACAGGGCTACGTACCGCGCGAGATCTGGCAGGGCTTTGGCGAGATGGGTTTTCTGCTGCCGGAGATCAGTGAGGAATACGGCGGTGCCGGCGCGCCGCTGTCCTATCAACTGGTCGCCCTGGATGAACTGGCTCGCGCCGGAATGCCGCCCAGTACTGCGGTGCACTCCATCGCCACCCACTACATCCTCGACTACGGTACCGAAGAGCAAAAGCAAAAATGGATTCCCCGCCTGGCCAGCGGCGAGCTCTTCGCCGCCATCGCCATGACCGAACCCGATTGCGGCTCCGACCTCAAGACCCTACGTACACGCGCCCGCCGTGATGGCGACGAGTACGTGATCGACGGTTCCAAGACCTTCATCACCAACGGCTACAGCGGCAACCTGGTGGTGATCGCCGTGCGCACTTCCGACGATGGCGCCAAGGGTATTTCACTGGTAGTGATCGAGACCGAGAACCTCAAGGGCTACAGCGTCAACAAGCTGAAAAAGATCGGCCTGCATGGCTCGGACACATGCGAAATGTTTTTCGACAGCGTGCGCGTACCGGTCGCCAATCTGCTCGGCCCGGTCGAGGGCAACGGGTTCATCCAGCTGATGAGCCAACTTTGCTATGAACGCATGTTGCTGGCTGTGCCCGCCGTGGCGGTTATGGAGCGTGCGCTGGAGCTGGCCACGGACTACGCCAAGGAACGCCGGATGTTCGGCCAGAAACTGTTCGACCTGCAGAACACCAAGTTCAAGCTGGCCGAGTGTGCCACCATCACCCACATCGCCCGCACATTCGTCAACGACTGTACCCAGCGCTTGCTCGACGGCAAGCTCGATCCTCAGGCCGCCTACATGGCCAAGTTGTGGTGCAGCGATATGCAGTGCAAGGTTACCGACGAACTGCTGCAACTGTTCGGTGGTTACGGGTATATGGACGAATACCCTATCGCCCGGATGTTTGTCGATTCGCGCGTACAAAAGATTTATGGCGGCGCCAATGAAGTCATGAAGGACCTGATCGCTCGTCAGCTGTAGGTCTGGGCTGCGCCTTTTTCTTTGGCAGTTCCCCTCCCTGGTGTCTGCTTCTTTCTTGAATGAAAAGCCCGCTCATCGAAGCGGGCATTTACTGTTGTTGCCGCCCTCCTCCTGCTCCGAAAGCCAACACTCCCGACCGACGCAGTTGTTCCAGCCTCTCTTCAGCGGTTGCTTCATCGTTTAACGTTTTCCAGGTACGGCAATTTATGCCACGGATAGCCCTTCGCGCTGAGTTGAAAGGCGTAATCGAACAAACGCTTCATGTACTCGCCATCGAATTTCCTTTCGTGCGCAAAGTTAAAGTCGGAGCCAATGTACGCAAGATTGAAATCCGCCCCATCCTGTTGCGCCATACGGTAGATACGCTCCAGGTCGCTGATCCCCTGGGTTTGAATCAAGGCGCTGATGGCCCGGCCGCCGATGCTCAATGTGCGGCGCTTGGTCCCGGACC